>NZ_CP077425.1:360884-721768 GCF_019048845.1 Vibrio mimicus | reverse complement strand
TAAGCTACCGCTGCGCCCCATCCCTAACTCATCTTGTAAACGTAGAATCGGGATGTTTTCTTCACGCAGGCGATAGAGTTCAATCCCACCTGCGGCATGTTTCACACTGCCTGTATTGATCTGAATTGACTCAACAATCGTCAGTAAGGGGATCACATACACCTGATCAGCCACTTTCACCAACTGACCATCTAGGATGGCGAGTGTCAGTGGCAAACTGATAGTAAAGCGGCTGCCACGACCAAGTTCGGACTCGACTTCAATTTGTCCGCCGAGCTCTTCAATATTGCGCTTCACCACATCCATGCCCACTCCACGGCCTGAGATGTCGGAAACCTGCTCTGCGGTAGAAAATCCAGGAGCAAAAATCAGGTTGATGATCTGTTTATCGGTGAGATCGCTACGCTGGGTTTGGGCTTCCAATACCCCTTTTTCTACGGCTTTGCGCCACAGCTTGTCGCAATCAATCCCTGCGCCATCGTCGCAAATTTCGACAATGATCGATCCACCTTGATGAAAGGCTTTCAAGGTAATCACTCCCGTTTCCGGCTTGCCTTTTGCTAACCGGATTTCGGGCATTTCAACTCCATGATCGATGCCATTACGTACAAGGTGCACCAATGGGTCAACAATTCGCTCCAGTACCGTTTTATCTAACTCGGTCTGTTCACCTTGAATCTGTAAGTCGACTTTCTTACCTAAGCGACCACACAAGTCCCGCACTAAGCGGGGAAAACGACTGAATGCAAAACTCATCGGTAGCATGCGAATATTCAGCACGTTTTCTTGTAAGTCTTTGCTGTTTTGCAGTAGTTGTGCCAGTCCCACTTTGAGCTTCTCTAGCTTATCCATCGAGAAGTCATTCCCTAGCTCAGTCAGCATGGATTGAGTAATCACCAACTCACCCACTAAATTGATCAGATTATCGACTTTCTCTATATCAACCCGAATCGAAGAGACGCTCGATTCCATTTTGGCAGGCTTGTTGGCCGCCTCCGTTTTAGCTGGCGTTGAGAGGTGCTCCACCGATGGCGTTTTTTCAGCCACCGATGGCTGACTCAAGATAGGTGTTTTAGGTGGCTCAACGGCAGTAATAGCCGTTGAAGCAAGTGGTGCATTGGCGTCACTAGGAGTCTCGCATTTCGAGTCGTCAAGTTCTGCACTCTCGGGTTGCAAGGGTCGCAACACTAGATCGCATTCATCTTCAACCCACTCAAACAATTCACGAATGTCACTTTCTGGCACTTCACCTGTTAATCGAATCGTCCAACTCAAGTAGCAGAGCTCGGGATCGATTTCCGCTAACTCGGGTAACGTTTGCTGGTGCATTTCGATCTCACACTCAGCCCCGAGATCACGCAATTCACGTAAAATCCGCAGTGGGTCATTACCGCTGTAGAACATAGTTTGATGGGGAATAAACTGGATTTGCCACCCGACCACGTTCGCGAATGTTGCTGGCTCACTGATCTGTTCAGTTGGGGTATCTGGTGTCGCTGGCAAACATTCGGTTGGAGTCGATGGCGTATCAGCAAGTAGCGCCTGTAGCTCAATACTCACTTGCTCTTTTAGTGCTTGATCACTCTCAGTGTTCTGCTCTCGGCTATCGAGCATGTTACGAATCACATCACAGCTTTTTAGCAAAGTATCAACACCTTGCGCTGTCAGCTGTTTTTTCTGATTGCGGATCAGGTCGAGATAGGTTTCAACCGCATGGGTAAATTCACTGATTTCATTCAGATTGAACGTACCAGCCCCGCCTTTAATGGAATGTGCGGCACGAAAAATGGTGTTTAAAACTTCAAGATCGACTTGAGAAGGGTCCAGTTGCAACAACTCCCCTTCCAATGTCTCAAGATTTTCACGGCATTCAACGTGAAAAATCTTACGCAGTTGCTCCATATCTAAAGCCATAACTCACCCGCCGACTGACTCATTTTGAATTATTTTAAAACTCAGTTTTTTACAAAACGCGCTGTAACGTTTTTAGCAATGTCTCTGGGTTGAAGGGCTTAACTAGCCAGCCTGTTGCACCTACCGCTTTACCTTCTTGCTTTTTCTCTGGGCTAGTTTCCGTGGTCAGCATCAAAATCGGGATAAATTTGTATTGGCTCTGCATTCGAACCGCTTTAACAAAATCAAACCCTCCCATAACAGGCATGTTGACGTCCGAGATGATCACATCAAAACGGGTTTTCTGCGCTTTGGTCAAAGCATCACGCCCATCGGATGCCGTTTCTACTTCATAACCCGCATCTTGGAGAGTATGGGAGACCATTTGTCGAATCGAAATTGAATCATCTACTGCCAAAACTTTTGTCATAGCTTTTCCCTCACGCACTCTTAGTTTGCATTAGGTCTGTCATGCCTAGTTGAACAAACCCTTCTTCTAAAACGTCAGATAATTGGTCAAAATGGATCTCAAGCCCACTGTGCTGTGCTGTCATCATCAAAGAAGTAAGTAACTGCAAACCTGCGGCATCAATTCGAACCACTGCCGAGCCATCAATCACCAATGGCTCTTCTTTTGCAATCCATAGCAAAAATTGTTGTTTACACTCGTGTACATGGGCAATGTCTAATGCTTCATTCAGAGTCAACATGGCAGGCTCAACCTTTAAGTCGAAATAAATAATCAACTATTTTCTTACTTCCCGATTTTGAGTTTAGGAGGGATTAGCCAATTATCAAATTGAACAAGGGATATCTCGCACCAAAGTCGTATCCGGAATTTGTTAACCACTACGGATGCAAACATAAAAGGCGAGGGCACAAACACAATTCTTTCTTTCGCTGGTATTGAAATGATGATCACGCAGGGCTTACGGATATATCAACTGAGATAATGTGAGTTCAAATGGTATTGAACTGAGAGGTGTTCTTATTTTATTTTTTCTTAAAAAACAGAGACATTCTAAAAAACAACCATCTTATTCCTTATTTTTATGATTACCCAATCGTGGAATGCACGGAAAGTCATCCCTTCTTAATTTCTATCATTTTTGTACCCAAAGGACCTGACGTTGCAGGTAGACGGTAAATGCGTGACACATTTGTTTGAATCAACTTGTACAGCAGCAGGCAGTATATGGATTTGGTAAGAGACAAAAATAGCACTCATGCTTCCCATGAGCATAGATAGGCTATGTCATTGGGGGGACGGAGCGAACACCGCTACCACTTCAGAGAGGATGGGGATATATCCCCCCAAAAAAGTCGCCACCACGCAACATCAACGTATTTACACTGTAAATGACGCAGTTCATATAAATGGATGACGTTATTTTGAATAAATACACCCATATCAATACACATTCGTGATCTAAATCACACTCTGAAGTTGTTCTGTCTTTTCTTAAGGTTTTATTAAGAAACTATTGATATGTTGTAGACCAGTAGAATGATTTTTTGTGAGTTACTCGTCAAACATTCATTTTAGATATGTCACCTATCATTAAAATCGCTATTTGAGGCAAGCATGCGAGTCATGAAGTTAAAAGCTTTCTCTTATAATCAGTTAGTCTTTCTATTGGCTGTTTTTTTTGCATTACCGATCAATTTGCCGATTTACGCTAAACTTGCGCAGATTTTCTCGGAATCGGCACAAATCCACTGGGGATTTGCGCTTTCCATCCCACTCTTTTTTCTGTTTGCTCTTAATTTTATTTTTCAGATCCTGAGTTGGCCTTATCTCTTTAAACCCGTATTTGTACTGCTGTTGGTCATTTCTGCACTGGTGAGTTTTGCGGGTTACCAATATGGCACCATTGTTGATCAAGACATGCTCGTGAATGTGTTGGAAACCCACAGTAGCGAAGCGGGATCTTATCTCACTATGTATTCGATCTCTTGGTTTGTCGTGTTAGGCATTCTGCCAGCCATCTGGCTAATCCTTACTCCAATTCGCAACGAAACCAGTGTACTGAGCTTTTTGGCCAAAAAGGGATTATCCATGCTGATCTCTTTGTTGGTAGTTGCTGCGATTGCTGGGCTGTATTATCAAAATTACTCTTCCGTTGGTCGTAATAATAGCTCACTCAAAAAAATGATTATTCCAACCTATTTCCTCTACAGCAGTTTTGGTTTGGTCAAACAGCGCTATTTCACTGAACCTTTGGTTTACAAAAAGATCGGCCTCGATGCCAAACAGTTGGCAAATTCAACCGCAAGAGGTGATGGACAAAAACCAACGCTGGTATTTTTTGTCTTAGGCGAAACAGCTCGGGTACACAACTACCAATACTTTGGTTATCCACGTGATACCAATGCTTATACAGCCCCTTTTCAACCCATCTTTTTTAAAGATGTGGCGAGTTGCGGCACGGCAACCGCTGTTTCAGTGCCTTGTATGTTCTCCAACATGAATCGCCATAACTTTGATCGCAACCGCGCAGACAACCAAGACAACGTGTTGGATATTCTTCAGCGTGCAGGCATCAGTTTGCTTTGGAAGGAGAATGATGGTGGCGATAAAGATGTAGCGAAAAATATTCCACTAAAAGAGTTAGCAAGGGATAAGCGTGAAGGGCTTTGCGATGGTGACACTTGCTACGACATCGCAATGTTGGAAAATTTAGATCAAGAAATTGCTGAACAACAAGGCAATCGAATGATATTCATGCATTTCATTGGTAGCCATGGCCCCACTTACTTTAAACGTTACCCAAAAGAGATGGCCGTTTACCAACCTGACTGCCCAAGAGCGGATATTGAGAACTGCAGTGTTGAGCAGATCGTGAATACCTATGACAACACCATTCGCTACACGGACTATGTGATGGCGCAGTTGCTCAGCAAACTTGAATCACTGCAAGATCGTTACAACACCGCTCTGATTTATGTTTCTGACCACGGTGAATCTTTGGGTGAGAACGGTTTGTTTTTGCATGGTATGCCATACAGCCTCGCTCCTGAGCACCAAACTCGAGTACCTCTGTTAGTCTGGATGTCACAAGGTTTTAGCCAAAGTAAAGAGATTGATGTGGAGTGCCTGCGCAAAAATACTGAGTTACCTTATGCGCACGAAAATCTGTTCCACTCTCTTCTTGGGGTAATGGATGTCTCGACCGAAGCTTACCAACCCGCTTTAGATCTGTTTGCTCAATGCCGTAAGGCAAAGCTCTAATCTACACAACATGGGGTTATGAATAACTAAACGCCTAACAGGGTTGCTCCTTGTCAGGCGTTTTTCCTATCACTCAATATCACGAAAACGCACTAGGAACGTATTTCGTTCATCGGTGCGAGAGAGAAGCTTCACTTCGCCATCATGTAATGCCGCAATATCCCAACAAATGGACATGCCAAGCCCTGCACCATCACCTTTTTGGCTGTTTGCGCGATAGAAATTATCAAACATTTTTTCGCGGGTCAGTTCATCGATGGCGGCACCATTATCCGACACCCTAACCTCGATCTCCCCATCATGGTGACTAAGTTGTACTTCTATCGAACTGGAATCGCCAGAATAGCGAATAGCGTTATCGAGCAAGTTTTTAAATAAGATCCCGAGCAGTAACTCATCCCCCCAAAGCCGAGGGCTTTCACCACTAAAACTCAATTGTTGATCTTGTTTAAATGCCATAGGTGCAAGGTCAGCAATCACCTGTTTGATCACATTCGCTAGGTCAACAGGCTGTTTAGTGAGGGTATGGGTACTCTCCACTTTCGCCAACATTAAAAGCTGTTGAATGAGTCGATCGGTACGTTCAATCCCTTTTAAGATCCGACTTAAATCGTGTTTAAGCTGCTCTGGATTGGTACTCAGTAGCGCATTTTCTGCATTAAGTCTTAATACGGTGAGCGGTGTTTTCAGCTCATGCGCTGCCATACGAGTGAAACGCTTTTCTCGCTGCCACGCCTGTTCCAATTCGCTGAGCAGTTCATTGAGTGTTTCAACGAGTGGGGATAATTCAACGGTGGGTTCTTCGACATAAATGCGATCAAGCTTATGCACACTGCGAATCGCAATTGCCGATTTGAGTGACTGTATCGGTTGGAAACTGCGCTCAATCAGCACAATCAATACGATGATCAGACAGAAAATCAAAATGAACTGGGGAAGCGCGGTTGAAGTAGCTATCTCATTGATCGCTTCATCACGGATCCGCTGTTTTTCGGCAACCACTATGTACTCTTTGCTCTCTCCTTGGCTCGGTTGCGTGAGCTGAAAATAGCGCCAATCCTCACCATTGAGAGTGATATCCGCAAAGCCAATCGCATCTCGATTGGAACTCAATGCCGGCATACGTGCATCCGAGCTAAACAGTAACTTGCCATCGCGATAAAACTGAAACAGCAGATACTGCTCGTAGGGATGCCCAAACTGGGTAGCCGATTCATCCTTGGATTTGGCAAGGCGCTGAATATGCTGCATCCACAGATCAAAATGTTCACGTTGATTTTGAGCAGAAAACTCGTTTCCGGACACAGAAGTGGCCATGAGTAATAATTTGGCCGATTGCCCAAGACGTGCATCATACACCTCTTCGACTTCATGCTTGGCATTGGTATAACTGAAATAGAGCGAAATCAGCATCAACCCTGAGCTGAGCAAGACTGAGGTCAGAGTAAGACGGCGTTTAATTGAAAATAGAGGTTTATTTTTCAATCATGTACCCCACACCTCGTACGTTTCTGATCAGATTATCTGGCAATTTTTTGCGTAAATTGTGGATATGCACTTCTATCGCATTGTCACTGCTGCCTTCGTCCCAACCATGGAGTGCTTGCTGTAACAGCTCTTTGCTCATCACTCGTCCAGCTTGAGTCATTAAGCTCGCCAGTATTTTGTATTCATTACGCGTCAATTTCAGTGCCTGTTGGGCATAGTAGATTTCTTGTTTTGAGAGTGAGAGATTTAACTCCCCCGCTGAAATCAGTGCTTCTGCACTCCCTGTGCTACGGCGGATAATCAGCCTTAAACGAGCCAACAACTCTTCCAGCGCAAAAGGCTTGCCGATGTACTCATCGGCCCCACCATCCAGACCTTTGACTCGATCGCTAATGTCGTCACGAGCGGTCAAGATCATGACTGGCAAACTGTATCCGGCTCGCCGGATTTGGCGGAGCACTTCTAATCCATCCATATCCGGCAAAGTAAGATCCAGAATCAGCGCAGTAAATTGCTCAGTTTTCAAAGCACTGACGACACCGCCACCTCGTTCCAACCAATCAACCGTATATCCTTGCCGACTCAAAGCCTCTTGCATGGATTCGCCAAGCAAGGTGTCATCTTCAACCAGTAATAAACGCATAATTTACTTAATGCTCTCCAATAAATGGGCGATCTCTTTCTGCCGCCCAGCATCCGCTACCGCGCGATTGGGTCTGGCGGGTGCTTGCTGCGCTTGCAACAAATAGGGTTTTGCTTCGGTATTACGCCCTTGCTGCACTAAAAAATCACCATAGAAATAGTTGGCATCAATGCCATTGGGATTAACCACCAAAGCTTGTTTTAATAACTGTTCGGCTTTTTTATCGTCACCAAACGAGACTGGCCAACCAGGCACTTTGTAATATAACGTGCCTAAACTGGTCAATGCCGACCCATCCAGTGTATTCGGCGCTTGCGCGATCACGTCTTCATACAAACTTTTGGCTTCTTTCACTAAAGATAGCGCGCCCAAGCCACCTTTGACACCAGCCAATGAGGAGAGGTTGATCGCGAGCCACACTTTGAGTTCTGAGTTATCTCGAGCCAAATCCAGCGCTAAGCGGGTGCGAGCAATGGCACGCTCAAAACAGCTCTCTTGGTCATCAGCCGAAGGTGTTTGGTATTGGCATTTAGCCCAATCCATCTGAGCTTGCTCTAGCGGTGTAATGGCATGCGCGGTGGATATGCTGCCAACAAGCAGGGCGCTGATGCCGATCCATTTAAACATAGTGTTCATCATTCGATCTCCTTGAACTATCACGCTTTGATGATTATTCACCTCTGCGATATAAGGCTTTAGCGGTTTAAATACGATAATAGAATGTGTTGCTGCTTTTTTATGGCGTTGGAAACCACACTCGGCAGCAGTTGATTGAGGCGTACAAATAGCTTTTCCGGCCAGCCCATCCACAACACACTTTGCTCCGTTTCAATCATTTTCTTCACTTGTTCTGCGACGACCTCAGGCTCATCGCTATGATTGCCAAGCGCTCGATTCAGTTGCTGAACCGCTTCGCTGTTTAATGCGGTATTGGTCGCTCGGGGGGCAAGGTAAAGCACTTTCACGCCTGAGCCATCAAGTTCACGATTCATCGCTTCGCTAAAGCGATACAAACCCGCTTTGGCCGCACAGTAAGTGGCATAGCCGGGATACCCAATCGCCCCGAAGCTTGAGCCAATATTCACTATCAATTCTGGTTTGCTTGCCCAACGCAACGCCATATGGGTGATGTGGATCGGAGTCAGCAGATTGAGCGCTAGCTCGTGTTGTAATGATGCCATTGAGCGACGGGCAAAGAGGCAAAATTGGTTCGTACCGGCATTGTTAATCACCACACTGATCCGTTGTTGGCGTTGATTAATCCGCTCTGTCAGCTTCTCTAATTGCTCAATCCCTTCATCCTTGCTCAAATCGGCACTTAGGATGAGGTGTTTTTCCGGCAGCGGCAGTGATTGACGCAACGCTTCCAGCTTTTGAGTGTCACGCCCCACTAAAATCAGCCAAGCTCCACTTTGTGCCAAAGTATGGGCAATTTTCTGCCCAATACCGCCGGATGCCCCCGTTAACAACACGTACTGCTGTTTAATATCCATGGCTTGCTCCTAAGCGGCCTTTTGCTGAGTTTGTGGAATTAACTCACGCAACATTTGCCCATACAGATAAAACACTTGATTCGCCGAATGGATAATGGCTTGTTGATCTTCTTCCGCCGTGATCTTATTCATCAAAGATTCAAAAAACTGTATGTGGTCCTTATCAAGCTCACTGTGTGACGTGAGGTAACTCAGCGCTTTATCCGGCAGATTAAGCTGTTGCTTAACCATGCGAGCCATATTGCCGCCTACGCCAACACTGGTTCCTTCCAGCACCCAAACCATACCAAACAACCCGAGCGGGTTTGCCCGATCAATTTGGTGATATAAGTAAGCGACCATGAATTCGATCGGCGTGCTGACGCGCCCTTCCCCTTGATTTAAGCGCACCGACTGAGCATCACCACCGCAAGCACGTATGTCGTTCAGTATCCATTCTTGGTGCCCTTTTTCTTCATCAATGTAGTCGGCAATCGCAATCCGTACCCATTCATAGCGATCACTCAATCGGCTGCCACACGCCATCAACAGTGGCACTGTGTGTTTCACATGGTGATAGGCTTGAGTCAAAAAGCGCAGGTACATCTCCAAGGTAATTTCACCTCGTGCACAGGCTTCAAACACCGGAGCTTGTAACATCTGCTGTTGGGCAGCTTGAGTCTCAATTTGTAAACGTTGAAAAAACGAAGTCATGATCATTCTCCTAGTGGTGAAGAGATAGCGGTAACAAACGATAGGCGCTGCCAATCCGTATTAGGGGCAATCACGCCGGTGCGAAACTCACGTTGTGCTTGTTCAATCAAAGCACGCTTAGGCCGACCGTTGGCGGTGAACCATGCATGCCAAGCACTGGGTTGAGTCACTAACAAGAGATGTTGGATACGAGCATAGTCCGGCAAGCTATGATTCAGTTGCGCGACTCGTTGTTCAATCTGAGGTAGTGATCGATCGATAACCGCGGTCAATCCGGCCTCGTCATCACCCACGACAACGACACGGCATTCCGGCATCCAAACCTGAGCGTGAGATTCAATCCATTCTGGTGCGATATTGCGCCCAAAAGAGGTGATGATGAGATTCTTCTTACGCCCGATAATGCTCAGAAAACCATGGTCATCAAGAGTAGCCAGATCACCCGTGGCTAACCACTCATCACTAAAAGGCTCACCGATATAACCGAGTGCGCTATTGCCACGCACCCACAACTCCCCATCCTCAGCCAGTTTGATTTGCAAATGACTCAGTGGCTTGCCACAACTGCCCGGTTGATCATGTTGTGGGCTATTCATACTGACAACCGAAGCACACTCAGACAATCCGTACCCTTCATAAGCAGGGATGCCCAATGCTCGAGCCGAGTGGATAAGTTCCGCGGCCACACGAGCGCCGCCAACCGCCACCCATTGCAAGGATTGAGCAAGCATTGGCGCTTGCTTTACCACATGGATCAGCGCCATTAACAGCGCAGGAGTTAACACCAAACTCGAAGGTTGATATTGGCTCAACGCCTGTGCAAAGCGGAGCGGAGAAAATTGACTAGACCCTGATAGCCCAACCTCTTCACCAAACAGTACGTTCGAGGTCACTCCTAACAACAAAGGCACATAAATGCCGGTGATGTTTTCTAACAACGTTGATAACGGCAACATAACTAAGTGCTGTTCGACTTGCGCACTCATCTGTTTCGCAATCGCGAGCGAGACTCGCACTAGATTTTCCTCACTCAAGCAAACCCCTTTCGGAGTGCCTGTTGAACCTGAAGTGAACGTAATTTTTTGCGTGTGAGGCAGTACGCGGTTCAGCTTGTCACTTGAATAACGCCACGCAGGATACTCATCCAATCGCTCAGTTGAAGCACCAAGTTCAGGCCAATCACCCACACACAGATCCACTTCTGCTTCACTGAGCAAGTGTGAAACTTGCTCAGGCGAAAAAAAAGTAGGCACGGGAACCATGACGATGTGTGACCACATTGCCGCCAAATCCATCACCACCCAATCCACACTGTTTTCAGCACGTAGAGCAATACTTTTCACTTGCCACTGCTGCAAGAGATCGGCAGTTTGTTTGACTCTCTCGAACAGTTGCGAATAGCTCAAGCTCGCACTGGCATGTTGCGCATTATGTCCAACGAAAGCCAATTTGTGTGGTTGGTACTGAGCATGTTGCTGCAGCGCGGTGATCATGGCGTTCATCATTGATTCCTCACGCTTGCTTTTGATTAAGGGCAAGTTGATTTAAACGCTCACACCCCTGCACAAGATTTCCGGCCAAAATTCGCGGACTGTGCTGATAATAGGTTCCCCACACTTGGGTAGCATTGGGAATACGGGCAGAAGAGGCTTTCGCAATCAACGCTGGCTGCAAGCCGAAACGACGCATCAAAGCGTGTAAGGGATCGGTCGCGGTAAAAATACACCACTCAAATCCCATAGCCACAAGCTGCTGAGCAATTAAGCGGAAGTGATACGCGGATAAGCCGCGGCTAAATGAAGCGAGATGCCCAAATTCAATCAATTTACCGCGGGCAATCGCGCAAGCAAACCGTTCAGAGAGAATCACATCGGCAGGCTCATCAAGATATTGCTCTAAAAACAGCGGCTCATGCTCGGCAATCCGAAACCCACACACAGATTTCATTTCCGCTTGGTCAAGCAACGCTAAGTAGGCAGGCATAAACGTGGTGAGATGAGCATCGAAAGCTTGTTGATAACGCTCATGCACCAGTGACGTTGCCTCATTCCAACGCGCATGCGTTGAAGTAATCACTTCCAGTTGCAGTTCAGAATGACAAGGTAAATGGTTCATCTGCGTTTCCCTTTGCTTACTCGCTAAGTCAAAAGTAATCCGCTTAACTTAAGAATCCCTTAACTCTTCATTAAAGTTATCAACGAAAGGCCTAATTCTTTCGACTTTACTAAACAAAGTACGAACCAGCCGCTTCCACAAATAAGGAAATACCTTCATCCACCATGAAATGCTCAGAGAAGGAGGTCCGGATTCGCTAACCAACCCGGAGTGAATGAGATAGGAAGATAAAAGTGTAGGATTGAAATCCTCGGTTATTTACAGTGTAAATCACCGAGCAAAGCCAAAATATCTGTGCGCAAAGCGGACTCCACTTGCCGCTTACCCGTGAACTGAAATTGCTCAGCACACTCAGCCCAACTTTTACGCTGTAGAATTTTACTGATTAATAAAGGCGAGATAAGCTCGTTTGCCGATACAGCATACTCCCAAAGCCACCCAAATAGCCAAACAGCCACACTCTCATAATTGGCGCCACCCTGTGCGTAGCGTTCAACTAGCACTTGGCATCGCGGAGAATTGGGGGATGAAATACCATACGGCAGCAACAGTTGAATGATTTCTGGCTCTAACTCTCTCAACGAGTCACTCAACTCAAATACCCAATGCACACCAAACTGCTGCTGAGCCTGAGCTAACCAAGCCAGTGAGTTTTGGTGCACCATCAGGAGGGAATAGCAGCCACTGGCTTGATCACGATGCGAACCAAATTTAACAGGGACAAATCGATTGTTTAGCCAGAAAGGCAGTAAATCATCACTCACCCCGAAGCTGGTGGCGTAATAATCCGCCGGATGCTGCTCAATAAAATGCTCCAGTAATTGACGACCAACGCCCTGACGTTGGCAATCAGGGTGCACGGCTATGCGTAAAATACGGTAGCAAGATTGACGCGCTGCTTCAGTAATGCCCAATTGATTCGCGAGCGTAACCGGTGCGAGATTCCCTTTCGGGCGGCGAGTACCCAATTGTATCGCTTCAATTAAACCTTCATCTAGCGCCCCTTCCCGAACGGCGAGCACACAACCCACACAGACCTCTCCTTGATAAGCGGTAAACAGCCTCATCGCTTCATCACCAAGTAAAGAAAAGAGATCATTGGGTGAAGTTTGATAATGAGCGTTCACCAAGAGTGCAAACACTTGCGCTAAACGCTCTGGTTGCTGCACGCCAGCGTCTTGGGTTAAAGGAGAAAAACGCAGTGGCGATCGAGTATGAGCGGCAGGAAGCTCAGCCAACTCACTTTGCAGCAAGAATGCTCGATTTTGCCACAGTTCCAATGCATCGGCTTGCGCCCAGCGAATTGGCTGCTCAAGATGCAGCGCACGCATCTGCGGACGCTGTTGCTGTAACCATTGCTGAAACTTGAGAGAAAAACCACGGCCACACCCTTCATAACCATGAATCGTTGAAGAGAAGACGACTCGATGATACCTCTCCACCAAACTCTTCAGCAAAGACAAGGGTAGCGCCGCCGCTTCATCAACCAACAATAAATCACACTCAGGCTGAGTTCTTAGCAGTTCATCAGGAGCAATAAAGCGGAGTGTTGAATCCTCCCACTGTATATCGCCTCGTTTGGCATTCGCTTGCAAGAGTGTACGCTGCGCATGAATGAAAAGTGGCTCAACCGATGTCAGCGCAGGAGCAGTAACTAAAATCCGCATCTTGCGCGTTTGCATAAGTTTCGCCGCAGCGAGCCCCAAAGCACTGGTTTTTCCTCGACCGCGATCGGCCGTTAAAATGAAAGGTCGCTTACGATGCCCAGTCACGACTTTGATAATGCCCTCAACCGCAAGCTCTTGCTGCTCATAGCGGATTGCAGAGGAGCTAGACACTCTTTCGGGCAGAAGAGGCAGTTGCTGAGGACAAATCACCAACAGTTCACCGAGGGCCACTTCTAACCAACCACGTGCTGCTGGGGTAAGTGAATGAGCCTCCCCCATCACAATCAGTATGCCCCCCCCGACTAATGTACCGAGCGCGGCATTAAAACTATTTGCATCCCACCCTTGGTTTAAATCACAGATCAAGAGCTCACATTCTTTCCCCAACCATTGCTGACCTTGGCGATAGTCGACACAAGTCACACCATCACACTCACTATTGCCTAACATAAATATCGATTGCTCGGTAAAGTTGCTAATCAAGGAGTTAAGTAATTGGCACTGCCATTGCGGTTCACCACGTAACCAACACCCAAAGCGAGTGTGGTGCTGTTGGGCCAATTGATGAAGTTGCAATAAATAAGTGAGTGGCTGAGTCATAACAAGTCGTATCCCATCAGTGATGCGTCATGTTAGCACATGCAGACAGATCGCTGTAACGCCTTGAAACACATCACAAGGAGTCGAGGGTTTTGTTAATAGAAGGCTAAAATATTTTTTCTTAACGACAAATTATATTTGCTTTATCCCAACAAAAAATTCACTAATTATGCACTCGAACCCCAGCATTGGGCTGGGTTAAAAAGGAATCAAAATGCAATGAAAACTTTCATTAAAGGATTGGTACTTTCTGCCGTTGTTGCGTCTTCTCAGGTGTATGCTGAACAGCCAACTCTCAACGTGTATGCGTGGGGTGGTTACTTACCAGAGAATTCGCTGAAAGCTTTTGAAAAACAAGAAGGCGTTACTATTAACTATTCAACCTTTGAGAATAATGAGTCAATGTACACCAAACTCAAACTTCTGAAAGGTACTGGATATGATGTGGTGTTCGCATCGGCTTATTTTATCGAAAAGATGGGCCGTGAAGGGCTGCTGGCAGAAATCGATCATAACCAAATCCCGAACATGAAAGATGCGATGCCAACGGTACTCGGTTTGGCACATGATCCCCAAAACAAATATTCTCTCCCCTACATTTGGGGAATTACCGGCCTTTACTACAACTCAGCGACACTGCCAAACGGTATCACCAAATGGGCGGATCTGTGGGACAAGCAATATGAACAGCAAGTTATGCTGATCGATGATATTCGTGACGTTTTTGGCATGGCTCTGAAGCTCAATGGCTTTAGCATTAACACCAAAAATGAAGATGAAATCAAAAAAGCATACGAATCGCTAGTAGCACTAAAAAATAACGTACTGCTGTATAACTCAGATGCTCCACACGTTCCTTATGTTTCTGGTGAAGCAACATTAGGCATGCAATGGAATGGTAACGCCTACCAAGGCCAAGTAGAAATGCCTGAGCTAAAATTTGTAATGCCTGAAGAAGATGCTGTACTGTGGATGGATAACTTCACTATCCCTTCTGGAAGCAAAAATATTCCGTTAGCGCACAAGTTTATCAACTTCATGTATCAGCCAGAGAACCAAGCTGAAATCGTAAAAAGCCTTGGCTATGCCTCAGCAACCAAAGGTGGCCGTGCACTGTTACCCGCAGAGCTGCGTGATAACCCAACCATTTTCCCATCTGAAGAAGATATGAAGAAAGGTGAATTTATCAATGACGTAGGCCCTGAAACTCTAGCAATCTACGAAAAATACTGGCAGCGCTTAAGAAACCAATAATTTTAAAGCCTAAAACGAATAAAGCCCGCATTTTGCGGGCTTTACGATTAGAAACAGCAATTAATTTAGCTTACGCTGTACAAAATCCAGAATGTCTTGCATCAGCTCATCATCTACTTTCTTCAAATTCAGCACTAAATTACTGCCTTTGCGCGCATAGCTTGCGCGGCCTTTGATCAGCTCAACCTTAGGCGTTTCATTACGCTTAGGGGGTAGCACATCCTGAATCCAGCTTTCGATGGTTTCCGTGACTTCTTTCGTAATACGGGAAACCCCTTGAGCCTGAGATTGTTGCCACACAAAACCATTTTCTTGGTGGCATTTTGCCAACAACTGTTCGCGCTGAGTTTCACTCAACTCATTAAACTGCTTATGCAATTTCACTATGGTTGGGCGGCCTAACTCCACTACGCTTGGGTACGCTTGCAGAAGTTCTAGCGGCAATGCAGCAGCTTTTAAAGCGCCACTGACTAACGCTTCGCTGCACTGAAACATTTTCGCGAGTGCTTTTTGATCTTCCGCTTCACCACTATCGAGTTTAGCCTGCATCTCCTTACCTTTTTCATAAAGCGAAAGAGGCTTGTGCGCGTTTGCGACATCAGAGAGAAACTTGGCGTGCCCAGCATTAATGTTTTCTGCCACATACACCAGAAACTCTTTACCCGCTAAGATACAAGACATTCGACGACGGCTACCATCGAGAACTTCTATCTTCCCTTCCGCCGTTTTACGACCCACAGCAGGATACTGCTGACCGCGATCACGCAGAGTTGTCAGTACATCGGATAGAGCGTGTTCCGTTAAAAAGGCTTGTTCGCGGGCATTTTGAGCAAACACCACCGTTTTTTCAGCCACTTCCTGTGCAGGAATACGCATCAGCTCGAAAGTGACGATCTCTTCACCCGCCACAGCCAGTTCAATCATCTGCGCTTGTGCTTTGGCAGCCGATTGCGCTTCTGCAGGCGTTGTTGCACGGCGTTTATCCGCCTTACCAAACAATTTTGCATTAAGGTCAGAAGTTTTAATTGCCATAAGTTACTTACCCCTGATTAAGTGATGACCAATGAGAATGAAGGACGCGCTCTAATTCGAGTGCACTTTTCTGAACCGCATCCTGAGCGGTGGCTAGCGTCTTTTTACCGCCTTCAAAGTCATTAACAGTCAAATCAAACACGGTACTATAGGTATCAGCACAGGTTTCAAAAGCGCGGCTACGTGGGATGGTCGCCATCATTACCTGATCACCAAGCAAATAGTTCATTTCCGTCAGCACCGAAACTTGCTTCTTGTTGTCATCCTCAAACATAGTCGGCATCAAACGAACAAATTCTAGCCCTTTCCAATCTTCAGGGAACATTTCATAAACTGTTGGCAAATGCTGGAAGAAGTTTACCGTTGAAGCCCAGTCCAGTCGCTTCGCGGCACATGGGATCAGTAAGGCATTCGATGCATACATGGCGTTCCACACCAGCGGATCAACGTGTGGGCCGGTATCAATCATGACGATGTCAAAGTCACCAGAGATTTTGTCTATCAACTTCTCTTTAAGCAAACGAACAATGTCTAATGACTGATTTTGTGACAAATACTGCCATGCCTCAGCATTAAACATCGCATCCTCAGGGAATGCTGAAATGGTTTTCAAATTCGGATACTGAGTCGGTAGCATCACGTTTTTGCGTAGGAATTCAGTATCAACCTCCACACCATCCGGTACGTTATCCAACATAATATCGACAGCTGAGTAGATATTAGTGTGCTCAGCAAGGCTGATTTGTGGATTCAAAAATAAGCGCAGTGAACCTTGGGGATCTAAGTCAATCAGACAAATACGATAACGTTTATCCAAATTCAGCGCTAAGCAAGCAGCTAAATGCACCGCAGTCATCGATTTACCTGTACCACCCTTCTGGTTCTGCACATTGATGATCCATGGCTTATTGTCATTGTTCTTTTTACGCTCATGGAACTTAGGCACACCCGCCGCATCCATTAACATATGGGCTTCAGAAAGAGAGATAGAGTAGTGGTTCGCATTATTTTTGGTAAATTGATGGCCAGCTTCTTCCATCTTGGCAATCGCTTCATCGAGCTTGCGACGAGTTAAGCCTGAACGCGTTTCCATCAGTGCTTTTGACATTGGAGGAAAATGCTCATCACGGCGCTCCTCTAATACGATCTCAATACGGTCAGCCTGCACTTGCTGGGTGAGTTGTGCCAGCTGATAGAGATTCTCTATTGTTTGTTCTCTTTTCATTGCCAATTTCCGTTATTAGGGCTTAAAACCAATTGTACAGCATCAACAACAAAAAACAACAAAAAGGTGAACGCAAAACTATGAATTAAAATCACACATATTGGAGTATTAACAGAAAATTGATATCAAATGAACAAAAGAACTAATCAAAAATAACTCTTAATAAGACGGAGATTTACAGTAGATAGTTATTAAATTTTAAATATTACAACGTCACTTATTTACAATGTAAAGCAGAGATAACCCTAAACCACGATAACGAGATACGGAACGATTGAATTCAGTTGCCAAATTACGGCCAATGCTATTTAGATTAAGATCTCCAGCCAAATCCAAACCAAAACATGGAGATTCAAAAATTCAGTCCATCATTTAAACACTCCCGAAACGATGATCAAGAGCATCATCATGATCATGCTTCCAATGAAAAGGGGATATTCAGGAAAGATGATCAAGAGAATATCCCGTATAGAAACAGGCTAAAAAAGCTCCTTTTCTGATGATCCTTTTACGGATCAATGATCAAGTATTCATGAAGTACGGAAGCATGTAAATTTTCGATTATCTTACGGATAATGTCAGATAGAGAAAGGCTTCCGAGTCGGACGTACCAGAATTCTCTACAGAAAAAAGAGGAGAGTCACAAGTAGACACACAAACATCTCACCATGATCATGCTTTCATCACGAGCATAGAAATAGCGCCAGAGAAAACAATCTTAGCCAATCGTCCATCCGACAGAAAATCCGCAAGTATTTTATGAAATAGCCTAATATCGGGCCAGCTCTTGATCATCTTTCCGAAGAGAAAATCGAGATGTCGAGATGGAATGCGCACAAAATTAGAGAATGAGAAATGAGTTCTGTGGATAAACTGTGTTCCTACCTTGATCATGCTTAGAGCTTGCTGTTGATCATAGATACGATCTTTAGGTGATCATGCTTTAAGAAAAAAATGATCATGCTTTCGATCTCACATTGATCATGGTTTCAATTCACTTATGATCATGCTTCTGAGGCGCTAAAATTAATCTCTTTAAATTACAGAACCTTACGCCACAATGTTCATTCAGATCATTAGATCACTCTAATCATAATTAATCATTTTAACCAGAAAGATCAGTTATTTAAAAACAACAAATTTTTCTTTATTTATGATCTCTTTTTCTTTATTCTCTTGGAACTACAATGATATTACGGTAAGTGTGATACGGATCTAACCATGAGCTCAGAAGAAAAACTCTTGATCAAGTTGCCAAGAACTCACAAAGATGGCCATCTTTTTGAAGTTTCTGAAGCTGCAATTGACTGGATTGAACAGTATCAGCACTTCAAAGGTGTAACGAAAAGCATCGTTGAATTATTGAACCTTATCTCACTGCGTGGATTACGTAGCAAAGATGGCTTGGTTTCGACAACAGAACTGATTGATGCCACTGATGGCCAACTCACGCGTGCGGCAATCCAACAACGTTTAAGAGCCGCTGTCGCAACAGGATTATTTAAACAAATCCCAGTACGATTTGAAGAAGGTTTGGCGGGTAAAACCATGCTGCACCGATTCATTAATCCTAATCAATTGATCTCTGTCTTGGGATCAACTAGTTTAGTAACCGAATCGGTTAAACAAAACGAAAAACAAAAACGCTCTAAAGCATTGGCACAAACGCAAGTCAATCAACGTTTACTGCATGAACATGGCTTGAACACTCCACCTGCAATGAAAGATGAATCTGAGCAATTTGTTGTTTCACCAACAAACTGGGCAGGGATCATTGATCAAGCATTAGCGCCACCTCGCACACGGAAAAGTTACCAGAAAGCCATGGTTTCAATATCAGGCACCCGTGCGGTGATTGAAACGCGATCATCAAAAAACATTATGACCGTTGATGATCTGATGACCTTGTTTGCTCTGTTTACCCTAACTGTTCAATACCATGATCATCATCAAGACGATTACCATTTCAATGCTAAACAAGCACCAAACAAAACACCACTCTACATTACGGATATTCTTTCCTTACGTGGTAAAAAGGACAGCGGGCCTGCGCGTGATTCGATCCGAGACAGTATTGATCGTATTGAGTTTACTGATTTTCAGTTGCATGAATTGACAGGCCGTTGGCTCAGCGAGAACATGCCAGAGGGGTTTAAGAGCGATCGCTTCCGATTTTTAGCGCGCACTATTACCGCTTCAGAAGAGGCTCCTGTGGAGGGGAGTGATGGCGAGATCCGCATCAAACCCAATCTGTACATTTTGGTTTGGGAGCCTTCGTTTTTTGAAGAGCTACTAACGCGTGATTACTTCTTCCTATTTCCACCAGAGATCTTGAAACAGCACACCTTGGTATTTCAGCTCTATTCATATTTTCGTAGCCGTATGTCACGCCGTCATACGGATGTGATGATGCTCAGTGAATTGAACCAAAAACTGGCCAGAAACATCGAATGGCGACGTTTTTCTATGGATCTGATCCGCGAGCTTCGTCGTCTATCTGAAGGGAAGGGGAGTGAGGAGCTATTTGTGGTCAATCTGTGGGGTTACCACTTGACTGTGAAAAGCATCGAAGAAAAAGGCAAAGTGGTGGATTACCAAGTGGATATCAAATGCGATGTGGAAGAAGTTCTGCGTTACTCGCGTGCGAAAACCACCAACGCAGGGAAACGCAATATGGCGCCAACCTTGCCAAATCCATTGCGTAATGAATTAGTTTCCAAACAAAAGTTAGCTGAACTTTCGAGCATTATTGATGGTGAATTTGAGCCGATCCAACGTAAAGCACCATCACCACGAGGAAGATTGGGGCGCCGTGTTAAGCTGCGTAAGCATCTGGTTGAGATCAATGCTGACGAGATAACCATTACCTTATCACGCTATACCTCATCAGAGGCGTTAGAACGCAGTATAACGGCTTTAGCGGCTATGACTGGACATGCCCCTTCTTCGATTAAAGAAGAGTGTGTAGAGCTGATTGACAAGCTTGATTGGCTACGTGTTGAGAATGATGTGATCCAATATACCACCTTGAGTAAGCTTCTAGAGCTGTATAACAGCCAAAATGAGAGTAAACATCTCTCGATCGAGAAGCTGATCGCAGGTCTCGCTGTGCGTCGTAAAGTGTGCAAAATGGTTCAAGATGGACACATTGATGAAACTGTGTATCGTGCTCTAGATGAGATGGCAGTAGGCGGGTGAGCGAGAAGTGGCGTTGAATCCACATCGTTTTTGTAACCTAAACCTGACAAGATGCTGACATTTTTCACTCTTGCTGTAGATAGACTCAATCACGAATAGACAACCTTTTGTCCCATCTGATGGATTGTAGATTGGCTCATATGTTTTTTAGCGAGTTTAAATAGCTCGCTATTTTTTTGTCCGCAATTTGAGTCGATCAAGAAAGAAGGGTTTCTTCTCCATCATTTCTGCGAGGAGAGTTACCTTGATCATCGTTCCAAGCATGAAACGCCATAAATTGTACATGTGCCTCAATGAGTGAGACGGATTGCTGTTGGCCATCCGGTTGCTGGTTCAGATATTCTAAGCTCAATACCATCAATTGCTGCATACGTAGCATACACCAAGATTTCAGCTCTATATCACACAGAGGCTGAGCTGCACAAAGCTGCAAACGGCCATAAGCTAGGTTTAGGAACTGTAGAGCTTTTTCGGCATCACTTTCACGATAGTAAGTAAATTGGCGCAAACAAGCGTCAAGCCAACAGGCGATGGCTTTACCCTGTGTCTCACTCAATTTCGGATTCCAGATCTGCGCTGGCACATTAAAGATCAAAGGTTGCAGCATGGCGACATGCTCACGATTCTTGCTTTGATACCATTGATGAACATCACTCAACCAGAGGTGTAACTCACTCATGTCACATGATCCTATTGCCCAAAATGATGTGATCCGATTTGATCAAGTAGAACTTGCATTGTTGAGCTGTTGTATTGATCTTCGGCACTCATCTCGAAAGTTTGGCTCAATATTCATCCATTTGCCAAATGATGAATATCCCAGCCTGCAACGCCACAGTGTTTAGGTATATCCGTTAATAAAATGGCAATCAGAGATCTGAGTGAAAAGAAAGAGTTATGGAGTAGCAGTGAATGATTCTTGGGAAGAAAGTTAGCTAATTTAGCGATGTGTTTGGGGATTAGCAAAAAGAATATCTATAGTTTAATAGATAAGATTTCTGAAGTATTGCCACAGTCACAATACGGATTAAATCTACTTAACAAAGAACCGCCCCTTTGCTACAGATGAGTTGTTCCTAGCATGGTTTTTCGGAGGTATTTATGTCCATTAATTCAATTGACCATGATGACATGACGAGCATTACCAACAAATGGGATTCAGTCGAAGAGGTTGAGTCACTAAAACCCGCCAAAAGCATAAAATCAGCAGAGGCTCGACGTCGTATCGAAACGTTGCGTGAGATACGCGAAAGTGGCCTAACGATTGAGGAAGCCAAAGAGCTTGGATTACTTCATTAGCGCTTGGCATCAAACCAAATCGATTAAGGGTGACAGAGGTCACCCTTACTTATTTTCACTGGTTTAGTTGATTTGAAGCAGTCAATGCAACATTTTGACTCTTAATTTTCTGCATTCCTATGCTATATTTCGCCTCACGATTTTATTGACTGTGGGCTTACTAATGTCTTTCAACCTTGCATTACTGAGTGCGGAAGAGAAAAACAAAGTAGAACTTGATAAACAAGCTTCTTTCCTTGTTTGGCGACTTAAGCAAGTAAAATCAGGACCGGAAGAGATCACTAAGCAGATGGCCAAGATTGCTTCTGAAAGCGAAAAACAGTGGTTTCAACAGTCGATAGAGAAGTACAAAAGAGTGATGGGCGTTGCGTAGCGTCTATGCTCTGCAGGTGGTAAATTGCAAACAGCAAGCCTTCTGCTAAAATCCGTCGCAACAAATTGAATTAGAGAGAACATCCCAATGGGAAGAAGTTTTGAAGTGCGCAAAGCCTCTATGGCGAAAACTCAAGGCGCAAAAATTAAAGTTTACTCAAAATACGGTAAAGAGATTTACGTTTGTGCGAAAAACGGCGGTACTGACCCTGACATGAACTTATCGCTTCGTCACCTGATCACGAAAGCGAAAAAAGACCAAGTACCAGCGCACGTTATTGAAAAAGCACTGGATAAAGCTAACGGTGGTGCAGGTGAAGATTACCAACCAGCACGTTACGAAGGCTTTGGCCCAGGTGGCGCAAGCGTGATCGTTGATTGTCTGAGTGACAACGGCAACCGTACCTACCAAGACGTTCGTCAATGCTTTGTGAAAACAGGCGCGAAAATTGGTACCCCTGGTGTGGTAGCGCATATGTTTGATCACCAAGCTGTTTTCCAATTCCAAGGCGATGATGAAGAAGCGATTCTTGAAGCGCTGATGATGGCTGATGCAGAAGTGACAGACATTGAACTAGAAGATGGTGTTATTACCGTATTTGCACCAAACACAGAATTCTTCAAAGTAAAAACTGCTCTGAACGAAGCATTCCCAGACCTGACTCTGGATGTGGAAGAGATCACTTTCGTTCCACAAAACCGCACAGTAGTGAGCGGTGAAGACGCAGAGAAATTCCAGAAGTTCCTCGATATGCTGGATGACTGCGACGACGTACAGCAGGTTTACCACAACGCGGATATCGAATAATCGTTATCTTAAAAGCCGAGCGAAAGCTCGGCTTTTTCTTTTAGGATAAGAACAAAAACAATAAGGAGAATAAGATGAAAGTCAGCTTTATTGGATTAGGTGTGATGGGGTATCCCATGGCGGGTCATCTCCAGAAAGCCGGTTTTGAGGTGACGGTATTTAATCGTACTCAAGCGAAAGCCGCTGCGTGGGCGAAACAGTTTGGTGGCCAATATGCTGAAACCGTCGCGGAATGCGTTAAGGAAGCCGATGTAGTGCTGACTTGCGTGGGGAATGATGATGATGTCCGTAGCATGACCACGGCAGCCACAGGCGCTATACCTGCGATGAAACCGGGCGCAGTATTGATCGATCACACCACGACCTCCGCACTGCTTGCCGAAGAGCTTTCCGCGGCTGCGCAACACGCAGGTTTACGTTTTATGGATGCTCCCGTTTCGGGTGGTCAGGCTGGGGCTGAGAATGGCGTCCTAACGATCATGTGTGGTGGTGACTCTGTACTTTTTGATGAGATGCAACCGATTTTTGCCGCTTACGGACGTTCTTCTGTACTGATGGGGAAAGCAGGGCAGGGGCAGCGCGCTAAGATGGTGAACCAGATTTGTATTGCGGGCGTACTGAATGGTCTGTCTGAAGGATTGCTGCTGGCAGAGCAAGCTGGGCTGGATATTCCAAATCTGGTGTCGTGTTTGAAAAATGGAGCAGCAGGATCTTGGCAGATGGAAAATCGTGCGCTCACCATGAGCCAAGAGAAGTTCGACTTTGGCTTTGCGATTGACTGGATGATCAAAGATTTAGGTTTTTGTCTGGATGAAGCCGCGCACTTAGGCTTGAAGCTGCCGATGACAGAAAGCACGATTGAGGCTTATCAGCGCCTTTCCCAACAAGGGTTGGGGCGTATGGATACTTCGGTGCTGATTAAAGCGATTAAAGATGCTGGCAGTAAGTAGTTCTTTTATTAAAAAGCGCCTAATGCAAGGCGCTTTCTTTCGTTAGTTATGTCTCTCTTAGTCAATTTACACTGTAAACATCTCAAACCTTAAAGCGTGCTACCAACTCATACAGTTCATGTGCTCGCCCATTCAAGGTTTGGCTACCTTGGCGGTTTTGATTCGCGAGTGTCGCGGATTCACTGCTTTGATCCGATATCACCACAATACGTTGTGAGATTTCTTGACCGACAATGCTCTGCTCTTCGGTTGCTGTCGCAATGAGCGCGTTCATATCCATAATTGTCCCGATGGACGCTTGGATTTTTTGTAGCGCTTCGGCTGCCGCATTGGCTTCACGAACCGTGGTAATACTGCGTTGTTGACTCGATTCCATGGCTTTTACGGCCGCATCTGAGCCCGCTTTTAACTGTTGGATCATGGTATGAATCTCTTGCGTACTCTCTTGAGTACGGCTGGCAAGTTTACGTACCTCATCAGCAACCACGGCGAAGCCGCGTCCTTGTTCTCCTGCCCTTGCCGCTTCGATTGCGGCGTTCAGTGCCAATAAGTTGGTTTGTTCAGCAATGTCTTGAATGACAGCCAGTGAGGAGGTGATGTTATTCACATCACCTTCGAGCTTTCCGATAACACTACTAGCATCCGCGACTTCTTCTGCCAGCGCTTGCACTGAGCGAGCGGCGGCATTCACTATGTTATGTACATCGGTTGCATTATTTTCAGCATCTTTGGCGGATTGGGCAGCATTATTGGCGTTGTTGGAAATTTCTTGCGCTGTGGTCGTCATTTCTGTCATCGCGGTCGCCACTTGTTCGGTTTCTTCTCGCTGGTTAGAGGCTAAATTATCCACTTGCGCTGCTCGCTCACTCATCGCATTGGTTTCTTCAACGACTTGTTGCCCAACTTGATTCACCCGTTTGATGATATTTTGCAGACTTTCCACAAAACGGTTGAAGTTTTGGCTTAGCTTAGAAAATTCAGGAACGCTGAAACGCTCCATGCGTGCCGTGAGATCGGCATCACCACTAGCAAAAGAGTTGATGGAACGATCAAACAGTTCAAGTGGGTGCATGATGCTACGATTAATAAGAATCGCCATGATGCCAACCAAAACGACAATCACGAGAGTAATGCTGCTCAGTGTATAGATGACTTGCTTGAGCTGCTGTTCGGCACGAGCTTCCATGGCGGCTATTTCTGCATCCACATCATCAGTATAAAAACCGGTACCGATAGTGAGATCCCACTGAGGAAGATAAACAGAATAGCTCAACTTGGGTAATGGCGTTTGTTCACCTGGTTTGGGGAAATAGTAAGTCGTAAACTGATCTACTCTGGCGTTTTTGATTAAGTCTCGGATCAGGTAGTTACCTTGGGTGTCTTGCATGTTCATAAAATTCTCGCCCAATCCATTAGTGGATTTACCCAGTAGTAAGCGAGTGCCTTGAGAATCGTAGCCAAAGATGTAACCGTTTTGCCCAAATTGGATTTCACGCAATACCGTTAGCGCTTCATCCAATGAAGCTTGACGAGTTTTGAGCGGAGTCAGGGCGGTATCGGCGATTTGCAAATAGGATTTCAGCTCGGCCTGTTTCATTTCCATCATCGCTTCGCGGGTGTTGCGCATTTGCTCTTGGCTGAGCAGGCGAGTTTCACTGAAAGTAAAGTACATCATACTTAACGCTATGATGAGCAAGGGCACCAAGGAAAGGATATACAGTCGTTGTCGAATGGTTAGGCTCATAATCGTGGCTCACATGGTTAGTTATTCCTAATAAGCCTAGTCCAAAAGCAGGGCTTGTGTAGCCTGAGCAAGGAAGTTGTTTGGGTATTCCTCCATTTACCATGCTATACTCTGCGCCCTTTCTGTTCGATAGAGCGACAATCATGAACCTTAAAACCGATATTCAACAACTCAACAATCGCATCGATACTTGCCGTCGTAAGTTGGATGCCGCAAAAAGTCGCGCCGATTCAGAAATGATCAGCAAGTTCACTGATGAATTAGAAGCTCTGACTAAACGTTTGAATAGCGTGAAAGGCAAGCAAGATTACGATCTGAATAAAATGCGTAAAACCATTGCCGATATGCCTTTCTCACGTGAAATCACCAAGCTTGAGCAAGCGGATTTGGGCAAGCTGAAAAAGTCGGTGAAAGGTTTGGTTCTTGTTCACCCAACTACAAAAATCGGCAAAGCATTACGTGTCGAAGTGATGACGGGTTTCGCGCCTAAGCCATTCTAAATATGGCAAAGAATTGAAATAAAAAGAGCCAGCGTTTGCTGGCTCTTTTGCATTTAGGATGGGCATACTTAATAGCCTATCAATTGCAATAACTGCTCGGCGGTGTGTACCGCTTCTTTGCGATTCGCGATATTGAGTTTTTGATACAGGTTACGAATGTGCGTTTTAATGGTTGTGCCCGCCACATCCAATTCGTGGGCAATCTGCTCATTACTAAAACCGGAATAGATAAGCCCAAGCACTTGCCATTCGCGCTGCGTCAGTGGACTGGTGCGCACCAGTTCGGGAATATTTGGATGATTGACCAGCTTTTCCACAAACTCTTCGTCAAAGTGGATGGAGCGGCTGCGTTGAGTCGTTGAGATCTCTTTGAGCAGTAGATGGGCGCGATGGCGCTCCAAATCCCCCAGCTCACCTTTGTGAACTAGCTTCTCCAGCAGATGACCAATTTTGCCACCATCGATCAGGAAATTACCAATCATGCCAGTTTGGTTAGTCAGGCGCAGTGCTTGTTTTAACTTGTCGCTAGCTTGTTGGTCATCGCCTTCCGTGATAGCCAGCAGCGCTTCCACAATCAAATTTCGATTGGTATCGGTGACCAATTGATATTTCTGTGCTTGTTCCTGAATAAATTCTAGAGTCGCACGCGCCTCATTCAGCTCACCCAATTGGATCTGCGCGCGGGCAATATTGCGCCATTGCAATTGGAAGAAGTGGTTACACGCTTTATCGGGACGAATGCTGGATTGCAGCCATTGGCGGATCTCGGTGCTGTTTTCCTTGGCTTGCCAGTAGAGCAGCAAAGAGAGCGAAGCATTCGCCGTCCAATCCACATGGTAAGTAGATTGCTTGAGCAGGTGTTGGATCTGCTCAATGAAGCGTCCGGCTTTATCCAATTCACCACGCCCGATGGCGATTCTGGCCAGCATGGAATAACAGTGCAGGTGTTTACTCTGTGAATGGTTTTCTAGCACGCTCAGCCCTTTGTATGCGGCTTGCTCGGCTTCATCCAAGCGATTCCAACACCATAAAATTTGTGCGCGAATCCGCAGCAAAAATTCATGTAGCGGAACTTGGTGCAGCTGCTGCTCTTCAATCAACTTAAACGCGTTATCCTGAACTTCGTATGCGGCTTGCACATAGCCCTGCGCTAGTAGAATTTCGCTCTGTTGCAGTAATGCCCATAAGGCTTGGTGATACACCTGATATTGGCGCGCCAGTTTTTCCGTTTGCTGCATCATGGAGAGTGCACGGCTGAGATGACCTAATACGTGGTTCACTTCACCAACGACAGAGGTCGCGACAATGCGGCTGCGATAGGTGGTGTGATCCAACTGGCTTAAAGCAAGTTCGGCGAGCTCCAATGCTTTTTCTGGCTCATTTTGATTAATCGCGACTTGCGCGCGCAGCGCGTTAAATTCACCTTGCTCTTTGGTGGAGAGCTCAACGTTGAGCGCTTTCATCTCTTTCGCCGCTTTGGCGAGTAATGCGCCCACATCGTTATAACGGTGCTGACTCTGTGCAAGCCACGCTTGCAGCATGCACAATTTTGGCTCGCTATACAGTTGAGTTGAAGTCAGTTGATTAATTGCTGCTTCCAACACTTCGAGCTCACCTTGGTTAAACATCTTCCAACCAAACTGGCTCAAAATGCTCGCCAGCAGCTCACTATCTTGCGCTGAATGCGCATGACGCAGGGCTTGGTGAGGGGTTGCGGCTTCTAACCATGCTTTGGCGGCGGCGCGTTGCAAATCTTGCTCTTGCTGTGGAATGCGTGCTTGGCGTTGATGTGCTAAGAATTCGGCAAACAGATTATGGAAGCGATACCAGTTGGTTTCCCCTTCCAGTGGCGAGATAAACAGCCCAAATCGGTTGAGAGACTCAATCATCGCCAAGGCATCATCACGCCCGGTCAAACTGCTTACCAAGGCATCGTCAAAATGGTCAAGTACCGAACACTGCATCAAGAAATAGCGGGTTTCATCATCGAGCAGATCGAACACTTCTTCGACCAGATAATCCCAAAGGTGGGCATGATTAAAATGCGAAACCGATTCGATGGTTTGAGCGAGCGTGCGGTGTTGATGCTGTGCTTGTAGAGCGATGAGCTGCATTGCTGAAGGCCAGCCTTCCACATAATCGCGCAGGTGATTGGCGGTTAGTGCATCAATCCCATCGGAAACGCGTTGGTTGAAAAAGCGCGTGGTTTCTTCGGTATCAAAAGCCAAAAGCTCATTGCCGATCTCAATCATTAAGTCACGTACGCGCAGATTAGCCGTACCCAAAGGTGGCGTTGAGCGGCTCGTCACCACCAGCGTTAAATTATCTGGCATGTGTTTTAAGAAAAAGCGCATCGCTTCGTGAATGGTTTCATCGCTGATCAGATGGTAATCATCCAGCACTACATAGCATTCGCCGTGGTAGTCAGCCATCTCGGCAAACACTTCACTAAACAGCGAGTGTAGTGAGGAAAACTGACGCTTCTCCGCTAATTTTTGTGCGTTGGGGCAGGCGTTGTGGGTCGCTTTATTGATGGCTTGCAGCAGATAGTTCATAAAGCGAAACGGATCGTTATCGCTATCATCAATACTGTACCAACCCACATTGGGCTTATCGGCAAGCCACTGGGCGGCCATGGTGGTTTTGCCATACCCCGCCGGAGAGCGGAATAGCACTAATTTGTAGCAGGTGGCGTGTTGCAATAATTCCAGAACACGGGGGCGGACGATGGCGTTATGCAAACGTCCCGGGCGAGTCAGTTTCGAAGGGATCCACATCTTCTTTTTCTCGTCTATTCCAGTCAGAGCTTCATGCTCTTTGAACTTGAAACGCAAGTTCCAAGCGTAGGGAGAGGTGAATACGCGAGGCGTATCACACTCAGATGGACGAATGTTACTTGAAGTCATTTGGTGCGTTTATTGATCCATACTGAGTTTTCTGTGTTCTTCACGTTTCGCTCATAACTACGCCCCATATTTGTGATTTTCATCACTAATCAATCTTCCCGTGAGCAAGGATATCGTCTCAGCCTCTACGTAATTGAGTGAAAATTCGGTAACAGAGGCAAAATTATTGTGATCTATTTAGCAGAGTGGACAAATGTTCAACCACTTGTTTTCCGAACTTTCATAAAGCCTAGCTATGGTTAATCGGCGGGTGGTGTGATCCGAATCACTGCTATCTCTGGCTGAACCGAGCATTGATGGGAGCTAGATCACTCACTACCGGACTCCTGCGCCTCTACGCCTTGGTTCCTCCTCCCAATTGATGAGAAAAGTGGGAGGATGTTTTGCCAAAGTCGTAGAGGCAGGATAGGGCTCAGATGGATTAGAACCAAAAAGTGAGAGTTCACAATGAAACCTACTCAACAGAAACAGTTTGACAAGAAGTTGTTCCAAGAAAACGTGAAGCGCCATTTAACCGCAACCTATGCCACGACGGTAGAGCACGCTTCGGCGCGTGCATGGTACTTGGCGATGGGACGAGCCCTTGCTGAATTTACGACGTTTGATTTGCTGGAAACCGAACAGGATGAGCGCATCCTTAATAGCAAAAGCCTGAACTACCTATCGCTGGAGTTTTTGATTGGCCGCTTAACTGGCAACAACTTGATCAGCATGGGCGTGTATGAAGCCGTTGCTCAAGCGATGGAAGAACTCGGCCAAAACCTGACCGACTTGCTGGAAGAAGAACGCGACCCATCATTAGGTAACGGTGGTTTGGGGCGTCTTGCTGCTTGTTTTATGGATTCTTGCGCAGCGCAAGAATACCCGACCGTAGGCTACGGTCTGCACTACGAATATGGTCTGTTTAAACAGTCTTTTGAAGAAGGCCGTCAAAAAGAAGCGCCGGATGTATGGTGTGGAGTCGAAGGCTACCCGTGGGAAGTCGCGCGTCCTGAGCTGAAGCAGGAAATTGGTTTCTACGGCCACGTTGAAGTCATCAATGAAAATGGCAAAGAGCGTCGTCGTTGGGTACCGGGCATGCTGGTGCAAGCGATGCCGTGGGATCTGCCGATTGTCGGCTACCAAAGTGATACGGTTTACCCGCTGCGTTTGTGGGAATGTCGCGCAATTGCGCCTTTCTCGTTAGAAAGCTTCAACAACGGTAACTACTTTGAAGCGCAGCACGCGTTGATCGATGCTGGCAACATTACCAAAGTTCTGTATCCGAATGACAACCACGAAAAAGGTAAAACCCTGCGTTTGATGCAGCAGTATTTCCACAGTGCAGCATCGGTGCGCGATATTCTGCGTCGCCATGAAGCCGTAGGTCATGCGTTGGCCGATCTGCCGAAATACGAAACCATTCAGCTTAACGATACGCACCCAACCATCGCGATCCCTGAGTTGATGCGTATTCTGATTGATGAAAAGCAGATGTCTTGGGAAGCGGCGTGGGCGATCTGTTCGAAAACCTTCGCGTATACCAACCATACTTTGCTGCCAGAAGCGCTGGAAACGTGGAGTGAATCGTTGATCCAACGCTTACTGCCACGTCACATGGAGATCATTTACGAGATCAACCATCGCTTCTTGCAAGAAGTACGTGCCAAATGGCCGGGTGATGTCGCGAAACAGCAAAAGCTCTCCATTATCGAAGAAGGCTTCCACCGCATGGTGCGTATGGCCAACTTGTGTGTGGTCGGCTCTTATGCGGTGAACGGCGTAGCCGCGCTGCACTCTGAATTGGTGAAGCGTGACCTGTTCCCTGAGTTTGTTGAGCTCTATCCGGGCAAAATTCAGAACGTGACTAACGGTATCACTCCGCGTCGCTGGCTAAAGTTCTGTAACCCAGATTTGTCTGCGCTCATATCCGAGAAGATTGGTCACGAGTGGCCAGCGAAACTGGATCAACTCACCAAAGTGGCGCAGTACGCGGAAGATGCCGCGTTCCAAAAACGTTTTATGGAAGTGAAAAAAGCCAACAAAGCGCGTTTGGCTGATTGGGTGAAAGATCACATGGGCATCGAGCTTGATACCAATGCGATCTTTGATGTGCAGATTAAACGTCTGCATGAGTACAAGCGTCAGCACCTCAATATGCTGCACATTTTGTCGCTCTATCACCGTCTCATCAATGATCCAAGTTTTGACATGCATCCACGTGTGGTGTTCTTCGCGGCGAAAGCGGCGCCGGGCTATCACTTGGCGAAAGAGATCATCTACGCCATCAACATGATCGCGCAAAAAGTGAATAACGATCCGCGTATCGGCAACAAACTCAAAGTGGTGTTCATTCCGGATTATCGCGTCAGCATGGCGGAAATCATCATTCCTGCGGCGGATGTTTCTGAGCAGATCTCAACTGCAGGTAAAGAAGCATCCGGTACTGGCAACATGAAGATGGCGCTCAACGGTGCTCTGACCATAGGTACGATGGACGGCGCGAACGTGGAGATCCGCGAAGAAGTGGGCGATGACAACATCTACATCTTCGGTCTTGAAGTGGATGGTGTAGAAGCACTGAAAGCGCGTGGCTACAACCCATACGATTTCTATCATGCCGACCCGCTGCTCAAAGCGTCACTGGATCTACTGGTGGGTGAAGAGTTTACGCCGGGTGCTCCGGGCAAACTGCGCGCGACCTATGACAGCTTGCTCGATGGCGGTGACCCGTATCTGGTACTGGCGGATTTCGCCTCTTACGTGAAAGCGCATGAAGCGATCGACAAACAGTACCGTGACCAAGCGGGTTGGGCTAAGAAAGCCATCCTCAATACTGCGTTGGTGGGCAAGTTCAGCTCCGACCGCAGTATCCGCGATTACGTGAATAACATCTGGAAGCTAAACGCGGTTCAGCGTTAAGCCACTTAGGTGAGTCAGAAGCTTTCTGGCTCACCTTTTCTACTTATACAGAATTCAACATAGGAAGGGAAAACCGCAGCCCCTTCGGAGAGAGCGATGAATCAAGATAATGCATTAAAACAAGTCGCTGAAATGGCAAAGATTGCCGATCGATACGTCAGCGCGTGGGGCAGTGAAGCTCAAGTGGAAGATGACACGATCCGTCATCTTTTGGCGTCTCTTGGCTACGATACCAGCAGCGATGAAGCCTTGCTGCAATCGGCTGAGAAAAAACACAAGAAAGATGTGGTGGATCCGGTACTCGTGGTTCACCAAGGTGCGGCGATCGAAGTGCCGCTCTACCTTGGTGTGAGTGCGCGCGAAAGCGAATTTGATTGGCGCTTGCAGACTGAGCAAGGCGAGGTGCTGGAAGGTTATCTGCAATCACAAATTGTGCGTGATGAGCGCGCTGATGGTGGCCCGCTGGTGTTTGCTCTGCCCAATGATCTGCCATTGGGTTATCACACCTTATTGATTGCGCGTAAGCGCCGCAAAGCACCTTACGAAATGACGCTGATTGTTACGCCACAAGCCTGTTATAAGCAGCCAGCCTTGGTACAAGGTAAAAAGCTATGGGGGCCGAGTATCCAACTTTATACCCTACGCACCCAGCACAACTGGGGCATGGGAGACTTTGGTGATTTGAAACAGCTCGTGGCGGATATTGCATCACGCGGCGGCGATTTTGTCGGCTTAAACCCGATTCATGCGCTGTTCCCAGCCAACCCAGAGGGCGCAAGCCCATACAGCCCATCGTCTCGCCGTTGGCTGAATATTCTGTACATTGATGTCAGCTCAGTGCCTGAATTTGCACTCAGTGCCGAAGCGCAGCAAAAAGTCGGTAGCCCAGAGTTCCAACAGCGCCTGCAAAAAGTGCGCGATGCGCATTGGGTGAACTACAGCGAAGTGGCTGAATTGAAACTGAGCGTGTTGCCGCTGTTGTTTGCTGAGTTCAAAAAGCGTCATCTGGATAAACATTCCGATCGCGCTCATGCTTTCTTGAATTTTGTGGAACAGGGCGGTGAGAGCTTACTGCATCAAGCGGCATTTGATGCGCTGCATGCCCAGTTGCATGCGGAAGATGCTTCGGTGTGGGGCTGGCCCGTTTTCCCTGAAAAATACCGCCGTTTTGACAGTGCTGCGGTACAGAAATTTATTGATGAGCAGAAAGATCAGGTTCATCTCTACATGTATTTGCAGTGGATCGCCGATGCGCAGATCCATGAAGCGCAATCATTAGCGGAAGAGAAAGGCATGGCCGTTGGCCTCTATCGCGATCTCGCGGTAGGCGTGGCCGATTCTGGCAGCGAAACGTGGGCCGATCAGGGTAACTTGCTGCAAGATGTGAGCATTGGTGCGCCGCCAGATGTGTTGGGGCCTTTGGGACAAAACTGGGGCTTACCGCCACTCAACCCGCAAGTGTTACAAGCGACTGCGTATGACGCTTACATCAAACTGCTGCGTGCCAATATGAAGCACTGCGGTGCATTGCGTATCGACCATGTCCTTGGTTTGCTGCGCTTATGGTGGATCCCGAAAGGTGAAAACGCCACCAAAGGCGCGTACATCTACTATCCAGTCAAAGATATGCTGGCGATTTTGGCGCTCGAATCTCACCGTCATCAGTGCAGTGTGATTGGCGAAGATCTGGGGACAGTGCCTGATGAAATCGTCGAGCTTCTGCGTGATGCGGGCGTACATTCGTACAAAGTCTTCTTCTTTGAAACTTCGAAGGAAGATGGTGGTTACGTTTCTCCGGCGCATTACGCAGAGCAATCGATGGCAGCACTCTGTACTCATGACATGCCAACCCTACGCGGCTTCTGGCACTGTGATGATCTCAAAATGGGGCGTGAAATTGGCCTCTATCCAGATGAAGAGCAGCTACAAGGTCTGTTTGACGATCGCCTGAAATCCAAACAAGGCATTCTCGATTCGGTGGCGTGGCACGGTTATTTGCCTGCCGGCGTCGGGCGTGATGCGACGCAGGTTCCGATGGACTCCTACTTGAGCGAAGCACTGCAACTGCATGTGGCGGCAGGTTCTTCCGCGTTACTGAGCGTGCAGTTGGAAGATTGGCTAGAGATGGATAAGCCGGTCAACATTCCGGGAACGGTGAACGAATACCCGAACTGGCGACGTAAATTATCCGTGAATCTGGATGAGATTTTTGCGCGTGAAGAAGTGAACCGCATTGCGGCTCGACTGACTGAAGTGCGTGGTAAAGCCAGTCAATAAGGTGCTCAGTGACCATTTTCTTAACTATGACCCAAAGAAGTTGAGAGTTGGTCACTCTTTCCTCCTTGAGAAGTCCGGTAAGATGGACACACGCTTTGCCCGCGGTTTGCGGGCTTTCTGTTATACCCAAACAACTTAAAGATATAGACCCAGAACCACACAAATCTTTAAGCCGGAAGGGAATGTTTCGCTAGCTAGGTTAGGAGTTAGGTTTGAAGATCACAAAAAAGCCATTTAAGGCTGAACAGATTTATGATCAGTTAGCGCGTGCTGCGTTTGCTGATCCCTTTTCATTTTTAGGTCCTTACATTCCCGCAGAACAAGGCGCACTGCGAGTTTGGATGCCGGGAGCCAATAAAGTTGAGCTGGTGGTTGAAGGGCAACCCCGTGTTGCGTTAGAGCGAGAAGGTGAGAGCGGCTTTATTCTGAAAGATGGCCGTAACCTGCGTTTTACCCGCTACCAATTGGCTGTTGATTGGGAAGGCACAGAGCAGTTACTGGACGACCCATACCAATATCACACCATTTATGCCGAATATGATGATTTGCACACACCGAAGCAGATGTATCACCATATGGGGGCGCAATTTGTCACTTTAGAGCGCGATGGTGAAGCGGTCTCAGGCGTGCGCTTTTTGGTGTACGCTCCTCATGCTGCCACGTGCAGTTTGATTGGCGCATTTAACCAGTGGGATGGGCGCCGTCACCCGATGCAACGCCTTGATTACGGCATTTGGGGGATTTTTATCCCCGGCTTACCGGAAGGCACTCAATATAAATTTGAGTTGAAAGGCCCACACGGAGAAGGCTTACCGCATAAAGCCGATCCGTGGGGATTTTATGCCGAGCAATACCCTTCTTTTGCTTCCGTCACATACGATCATCAAAGCTATCAGTGGCAAGACAGCACATGGCAGCAACGTCCTGTGACCGAAAAGCGTAAACAAGCGCTCTCGTTTTATGAGCTACATGTTGGCTCATGGAAGCGGGGTGAAAACGGCGAGTTTCTTAATTACCGTGAATTGGCCGATCAATTGGTGCCTTATCTGGCTGATATGGGCTATACCCATGTTGAGCTGATGCCCGTGGCGGAGCACCCATTTTATGGCTCTTGGGGCTATCAGCCTGTGGGTTTATTTGCCCCCACTAGTCGTTACGGCTCGCCAGATGATTTCAAATATTTTGTCGATTTGTGCCACCAAGCGGGGATTGGTGTGGTACTTGATTGGGTGCCTGCGCACTTCCCGTCGGATTCTCACGGTCTGGCCAATTTTGATGGCACGCCCTTATTCCATGATCCAGATCCACGCCGCGGCTGGCACCAAGACTGGAACTCTTACATCTACGATCTCGGTCGTGAGCATGTACGCCGTTTCTTAGTTGCTAACGCACTGTATTGGTTTGAGATGTTCCACATCGACGGTATTCGTGTTGATGCGGTGGCTTCGATGCTCTATCTCGATTATTCGCGCAGTCACGATCAATGGATTCCGAATATTGATGGCGGGCGTGAAAACTACGATGCCATCGCCACCTTTAAGTGGATGAATGAGGAGGTGTACAAGCACTTCCCGAATGCGATGACGATTGCCGAAGAATCGACCGCGTTTCCCGGTGTTTCTGCACCGACCTTTATGGGCGGGTTAGGTTTTGGCTTTAAGTGGAACATGGGCTGGATGCACGATAGTTTGTCGTACATTAAAGAAGATCCGGTTCATCGCAAATACCACCACAATACCCTGACTTTCCCGCTGATTTACGCGTTTAGTGAAAACTACGTGCTCTCTTTGTCACACGATGAAGTGGTGTATGGTAAGCGCTCACTTATGTACAAGATGCCGGGTGACGAGTGGCAGCAAACCGCCAACTTGCGTGCTTACTTGGGCTATATGTATGGCCAGCCGGGTAAAAAGCTCAACTTTATGGGTACCGAGTTAGGGCAAACTGCTGAATGGAATCACGATGGTCAGTTGCAGTGGTTTTTGACTCAGTTTGAACGCCATGCTGGGGTTCAGCGCCTAGTGCGTGATTTGAACCATCTGTACCAAGCGCAAACTGCGCTGCATCAGCTTGATTGCGATCCGCATGGTTTCGAGTGGCGTTTGCAAGATAATGCCGATCTCAGTGTGATCGCCCATGAGCGTATGGATGAAGTTGGTGAGCGCGTGTTAGTGATCACCAACTTCACGCCTGTTCCGCAGCAGGAATTTCGCTTAGGCGTTCCCAAAGAGGGACGTTACCGTTTGCTGCTCAATACCGACGCCAAGCAATACAACGGTAGCGATTACTCTGTGTTGCAGGAAGTCAGTAGCGAAGCCGTGGGCAGTGAAGGCTTAGATCAATCCCTGTTATTGCGTGTTCCTCCGCTTGCGACGCTGTTTTATCAGTGGATGGCGGAGTAAGTCACGCGACTTCTCGTTATCTCATCATAAAAAAATCAACCCGCTACGGCGGGTTGGTTGTTTATCGCTGGTGGTTGGATTTTTCAGAGAGATCTGTTTTCACTCCGCCGAGACTTTTTGCCCACCAAGCAAGATCTTGCTCAAACACAGGCAGTTTTTTGCTTTATTGATGGAGATGATTGGATAACGCATTGATTTCTAATGGTAAGCAAGTTGGCATCGACCTTGCTCTTTCTATGGCGACGGTGCGCTTAGCGCGTTAACACATTCATTTATTTAATGATTTTTTAGAAAGGAAATAGCCATGCCAACTCCATGTTATATCTCTATCGATGGCCAAACTCAGGGCCTTATCACTGCTGGCGCATGTACTGCTGACTCTATCGGCGATTCATTCGTTGAAGGCCACGAAGATGAGATGCTGGTTCAACAGTTTGACCACGTCGTGACTGTTCCGACTGACCCACAATCAGGTCAGCCTTCAGGCCAACGCGTGCACAAGCCATTCAAATTCACTGTGGCGCTGAACAAAGCGGTTCCTCTGTTGTATAACGCGCTGTCTTCAGGTGAGAAGCTGAAAACCGTTGAGCTGAAATGGTACCGCACGTCTATCGAAGGCAAACAAGAAAACTTCTTCACCACTAAGCTGGAAAATGCGTCTATCGTGGACATCCACTGTGAAATGCCACACTGCCAAGACCCAGCGAAATCTGACTTCACTCAGAATGTGACTGTGTCTCTGTCTTACCGCAAAATCACTTGGGACCACGTTAACGCGGGTACTTCAGGTGCGGATGACTGGCGTAAGCCAATCGAAGCGTAATTTACGCTCCGAGAATGTCGCTCACCTTCGGGTGGGCGGCTTTGAACCTTAAACCCAGAGTATCGTTTGGCGCGGTATTGTGGGTTTAAGGTTTTGCCATTTTTAATGTAGGGGAAGGAAAGGCAGGATGGCGACATTAGCGTACAGCATTGAGGTGGAAGGGCTGGAAGATGAGACTCTGGTGGTCAGAGGCTTTCATGGGCAGGAGTCACTCTCTAATAGTGTCTTTTTAGAGCAGGCCTGTTACGGGTTTCGCTACGAAGTGCAACTGGCGAGTCGGGTATCAAACCTCACCGCCGAGCAGATGGTGGATAAGCGTGCTGAGCTCAAGCTTTACCGCAACTCACAACTGGTGCAGCGCGTGCATGGTATTGTGCGCGCTTTCAGTCAAGGCGATATCGGCCATCACCATACTTTCTACGAACTCACTTTAGTCCCTGCCTTAGAGCGTTTATCCCTGCGCCACAATAGCCGCATTTTCCAAAAGCAAACCGTCCCAGAAATTCTCTCTATCTTGCTGCAAGAGATGGGTATCAACGATTACGCTTTTGCGCTCAAGCGTGATTGCGTGCAGCGTGAGTTCTGTGTGCAGTACCGTGAAAGTGATATCGACTTCCTACACCGCCTCGCCGCCGAAGAAGGTTTGGTGTACAGCTTTGTGCATGAAGCGGGCAAACATACCCTTTATTTCAGTGATGCCAGTGACAGCCTAAGCAAACTGCCGGAGCCTATCCCATACAACGCTTTAGCCGGTGGCGCGATAGATACCCCGTATATCCAAGGTTTAACTTATCGTACCCAAGCAGAAGTGAGCGAAGTTCAGCTCAAAGACTACAGCTTCAAAAAGCCGGCGTACTCGTTTTTACAAACCGTGCAGGGCTCTGAGCTAGATTATCAGCAAACCCGTTACCAACACTTTGATGCGCCGGGGCGTTACAAAGACGATGTAAACGGTGAAGCTTTTAACCAAATCCGCTTGGACTACTTGCGCCGCCATGCCCACATTGCGACAGGGCTGAGCAATGAGCCGCTGCTGCGTGCCGGCTATAAGTTTGACCTGCAAGAGCACCTTGACCCCGCGATGAACCGCGATTGGGTGGTAGTGTCGATTAACCACCAAGGTGAGCAGCCGCAAGCGTTACAAGAAGAGGGCGGTAGTGGCGCTACTACTTACAGTAACCAATTTAGCTTAATTCCGGGACATCTCCACTGGCGTGCTGAGCCACAACCTAAACCGCAAGTCGATGGCCCAATGATAGCCACGGTCGTCGGCCCTGAAGGCGAAGAAATCTTCTGTGATGAACATGGGCGGGTGAAAATCCACTTCCCGTGGGACCGTTATTCCAATGGCAATGAGCAGAGTTCATGTTGGGTGCGTGTGTCACAAGGTTGGGCGGGCAGCCAATACGGCTTTATCGCCATTCCGCGCATCGGCCATGAAGTGATTGTTTCTTTCTTAAATGGTGACCCAGACCAACCGATCATCACTGGGCGAACTTATCACGCGACCAATACGCCGCCATACACCTTGCCAGAGCATAAAACCAAAACCGTGCTGCGCACCGAGACTCATCAAGGGGAAGGGTTTAACGAGCTCAGTTTTGAAGACCAAGCGGGCAAAGAGCAAATCTACCTGCATGCACAGAAAGACTTTGATGGTTTGATTGAAAACGACCACACCACGGTCATTCGCCACGACCAACACCTGACCGTTGAAAATGACCAGTTCACCCAGATTAAGCACAACCAACACCTGACGGTCGAGGGGGAAAGTCGTACGCTCGTCAAACTCGACAGCAGCAGCGAAATCGGCGGTTCATTGCAGCAAAAAATTGGCAGCAAAGTGATTTACGATGCAGGTACTGAGGTTCACCTTAAAGCAGGTAACAAACTGGTTTTGGAAGCAGGCAATGAACTTACCATCAAAGCGGGTGGCAGTTTTATCAAAGTCGATGCCGGCGGTGTGCACGTAGTAGGCTCAGCCATTAACCTCAACTCCGGTGGTAGCGCGGGCAGCGGTTCAGGTTATGGCGGTAAAGTGGCCGAGTTGCCACATCAGATGAAGGCCACCCCTGCTGCGCCTAATCCATTACCTCTACAACTTTCAGCGCCCACGATGGCAACCTTAGCAATGGCAAACGTACCGCTTGCAAAAATGTGTCAAAGACAAAGCGATGGCTCATGTCCACGAGGTGATTGTCCATGTGAACGAGGTGCCTCATGAGTCAACGGAATACCATTAATTATTGGTTAGTGGTGGATACGATTCGTATCCCTGATGCGATATCGGTAATCACCAATAAGATGAAAGTCGAGCAAGCGATAGTTTTATTCGCAGGTTCCGATTTTGATTATTTGCAGGACAAAAGCCCATTGCTACTTAACATCGGTAGTCATAGTGCAGTATTAGAAAAGTGGCTAACCCTTCCCAATTTTGACTCAAGTTCAGTGATATTTGAGTTAGATTCTCGCCACGATGGATTTGAATTCACCGAATATTTACAGTCACTACTTCAGGTTAAGATTGATAATAAAGCCTGTTTTTTACGGTTTTATACCAATGCTTTTTGGAATCAAACCGCATCACAGCTGAACGATATAGACATTGCAACCCTATTAGGTCCAGCTCAGGCTATTCATTGGGTGGATACCGCACATCATAGACAAACATTGCACTATCCACCTCAAGTGTCTGAACCTTCTCAAGCCGTTAACCTGACCTCGCCGATTTTTAAGCTGTGGGTGTAAACATGACCGATAAAACCTATACCATTTTGAAGAACGATTGCTTAAGTGTATTAGCTAAGCGTTTCAACGTGTCTGTTGATGAATTGCTCAAACTCAACAGCCAACAGATTAAAGATCCTAATCTTATCTATGAAGGTGACGTTTTAAAGCTTCCTGAGGATTTAACTCAGCCCATTGAGTTTGATGGTTCTCGGATTGACTTAGTTGAGCCACCGACTCAGCCAAATGGCGGCAACGATACATGCCAAAGCTCAATGAAATACGCTGACATATTGTATGTACCCGCCCACCCTAAAACGGGGAAACAAGCTTGGTATGCCTTAACCGAGCAAGCCAAAGAAAAAATAGCAATAGAAAGGGCGAATATAGCGCAAGCTATAGTTAAGAATGATGTCGAAGCCACGATGAAAAACCTCAATAAATTAGGTTTAATTTCAAAGTTTTCGGCAAAAGTTCACGAACAATTTATGACACCAGAAGAGGCTGAAAAATATAAAACACTCTTACTGGCTAATCTTGTGATTAAAAATGAAGCATTTAGAGTTGATGGGACGAATCCCAATGACTTTTTGCTTGATGTCGCTCTATTGATTGGTGTGCCTCTAGAAGAAACGCATAAGAAGCTATCTCATCGCGAGCAGGCCAAAAACAGGCACTTATACTACGGAAAATTTGGTAATTTATATCGTCCATCACCAGAAGGCCCTGTGTTTGAAAAACAGATCAATCACCAGTTACGAGCTTTGGTTATCGACAAAATTAAAGAAGAGATCCAACGGCTTGAAAAAGCTGCCGAAAATGCCGCAAAAGACCATGTAGCTGATGATGGTAGTAAATTTGTGTACCATAAACAGCTCAAGTACTTTACCAGTACTCACCAAAATACGTTGGCATTTTTGATACGGCAAATGCATTCCAGCCGCGGTCATACTGAGCAAAATTTACTCAGTATGGGCGCTCAACGTTCTCGAGCTTATTTAGCATCGTGGCCAAAACAGTTACAACAAGCCTTAGAACAAGGCTCTCGTATGACGATGCTCTCAATTCAAGAGCAACAAGAGTTTCTTGCTAATCAAAAAGCGTTTGTATGTGCGATAAGTTTAAAAAGTCTCAACCATTATGGCTTAGTCATTAAAGAACAGTGTTTAACTTTAAATCAGTTGGAAGGCGAATCTGGCATAGCTTGCGGTCCTACAGCGTTAAAAAAAATTAATAATTGGCGAGAGTCGGGCAAAGCACTCGATATCATCAATGACAGTCAGCTCATCGAAAACTTATATGTAGAAACCGCTGGCGATCAATTTGATAATGATCTTTTGGATGTTCATCTCAACCGAATTGTCAAAGGCCCGGCTGCGTGGTCCTATTTTACGGCGACAGCACTATCAGCGGTTATCGATGCGACAATCAATAAACATAAAAATGCCCTGTCACAGGTGCTGGGTAACGACAGGTCAACTCCGATTGATGAACTGTTTAGGCAATTACTTTGGGTTAAAAAACTCGCGGTAGCGCGCTTAGAGTACTTAAAATCACTGGCTCAAAAACGCGCTGCGCAAGGTGCGGGTAGTTTAGAGTTTACTCTGGGTAATGAGAGCGAGATGCCGCCGACGCTGACCCTACTATGGGATGAAACTAAGTATGAGCCTAAAGAAAAGCAGAAGTCAGGTTTTATTAATAAAGCAGGAGCTAACGATCTCCAAGCGGTGGAGTGTTGTTTACTTTCAGATAAGAAAGTGTTCTATATCCGAGGCCCACATTGGCTTATTCCAGAAAACAACGAGGATCGAGAAGCGGCCATAGCGGCCGGGCATGTACGAGTTATCACCGAAAGGATAACCTTTAGCACCGCGCAATCATCAGGAAAAAAAATTGTCGAAGTCGGTTCATTGACTGACGCCCTGAACGCGCTGAGTAAGCCAGAAAATACGCTAGATTTAATGCCCATCAAAGCCAGCGCTGAGTTCGATACTGCATTCTGGCAAGATAGCTACCATTACCAAGGTGGCAAGGGACCAAATGGTGAAACATCGGCTTATTCGGTTGATGCCGGTGCTCAGTTATTGCGCTTATCGACTAAGGCTGAAGCTGATCTCAATTCACCAGTCAGCACTTACCAAAATTTAATCAAAAAGCGCCGAGATATTGGTGGTTCTGGTTCAATATCTGCTCAGTTCACGGCTTTGCAAGGCCTGCTTAGCTTTGCATTTTGGCTCCCGCTTATCCCTGAAAATAAAGCGATGAAGCCAGAGCAGGTGGAGCAAGTGAAAGGGTATAGCATTAACTTAACCTACCTTGATAAACACAGTCGTGAACATAAATATGAAGCGGGTGATTTGCGGGTTTGCATCACAGGCTCCGTTTACGGATTGGCTGCTGCATCATGTCAATTAAGCGCTAAGCTCGCCATAGGGCCGAGTGATGTGAGTGACGGCTTTGGTATTAAAGGCAGTACTATAGGGTTATTAGATCCCAATATTTACGATGCTTATACCTTTGGGGGGGGAAGTTTAAGGAGCGCGGAACAAGCAGCTTATGCCGGAGAAGCGGCGATTAGTGTTGATGCATTTGCGGGGGTAGAGGCTGGGGGGACTTTAGGCGCTACTGTGTATTGGGCTCCACCTGAGGTGAAGTGCGTAACTCAGAGTAAGCCTCCTAAGCCACCGAAAAAGTTAGGCTCAATTGATGGCAAGCTATCAGGTTCATTTGGTGCGGGTTATCACGCCGAGTTTCGTCTGCTGGTTCAGGGTGGGGTTATCATCTTAGTGGCTTCAGCGGGGCTGGTTGTGGGCCCCGGCTGCACGGGTAAAGTGGCGATTAATATTGATGCTAACGCCGCTGATGAGTTTATTGGTTGTTTACTTGGCGTGTTAAAACAGAGTCATTTCCGCCGCTTAGCGATTTTCGGAGAGGCGGATGCCAATGGAATTAACGATAGTTTTAATGAACTCAATAGCTTAATGACGATTGCGCTCGGTATGGGTTTGAGTTTGGCGCAGGTATCACTGATGCCTGTAACCGCATTAGCGGGTTATAAGCAACAGGTACTAAGCCGAGAATATGCGCCACTACTGGCCAACAGTGTTTTGGATTCTAAAAAACAAACTGTTACACAACGCTGGGTTATGGCTTTACCTCCTGAGACATTGAGTAACTTATTCTCAAGTTTGATTCAAAAACAAACAAGTTCAAGACGAGATAGTAATGGCCTCGTAATCGCAACGGCAGAACAGGGTAACGAAAGTCAAGCCCAAGCCATTGTACAAATTATGCAGTGGCTATCGGCAGATAAGAGCGTTGGTGAAGAAGCCAACCAAAGGCAGTGGAAAGAAACTCTGATTGCGATGGGGAAACTTCCCGCAGGCAAAAAAGACCATCAGGTGGAATGGCAAACCTATCAAGCCCAGTGGCTAAGATTGGCAAGGTTTGTGAAAGCTTTTGATTTCAGCGAGCGTAAGGAAATTTCTAAGGACTTTAATGAAGCGAGTAAAATTCTTTGCAAAAATATGGTGTTAACACGTTATGATGAGTCATTCCAGAGTGGCCTGCTGGTTGGAATTCCAAAACCAACCCAGTATTTTGCTTACCCGATTAGTCTGGTACAAAATCCAGTGGTTGGTCAAAAAGTGCAAATATGGCTAGAAACAGAGTCACACAGTGAGCTAGTGAAAAAGAACGAAACTATTATCAATTGGAGTATCCATGAAGCCTTATCCTAATCGACTTACCCGTTTTGTCTTGCTGCTGAGTATTGTGGTTGGGTTGATGGCTTGCAAGCCTAACCCACAAGATGATATTGCCCTATTTCAGCCATTTATTACCGAAAATATTAATAAAAAATCAGCTGATCCTTACATCTCGAGCACCGTAAAGCCGGGAGATAAGATGTATGAAATATTGGTCAATATTCAGCATGGAAGACATGATATAGCCTCGAGTAAATTACAATCTTTGATTGAAGGAAATGATAGCGATGCAATGGTCTGGTATGCAAAACTTATATATCGTGCCAGTGTTAATAATAGACCCAAGGCATTGTCTCTTTATCAAAAAGCAATGGATGATGGTAACCCTTATGCATATATCATGCTTTCTCCAGGTTTAATCAGTAGTGGCTGTGTTAGCTATTTTGGTGAAAAGAACTGTACACTAGAACATTTCAATAAAGCCATCGAGCTTTTTAAACCTCTCGCAGCGCAAGGCGATCTGCGCGCTCAATATTTTCTACTACAACAGCAAGAATTAGACAAATCAAAAGAGACTCGGGCTCAGTATATTCAAGAGGTAATTCGCTTTTCTCAAGCACATTATTACCAACCCTTAATGGACTATGTAAATACTATTTTAACTCGTCCACAGGGTAAAGATAAGTACGAAGCCAGAACAACAGAACAGTATAATTTGGCTATTGATTTATTAACAATTGCCGCCAATAATAATTATATCCCTGCCATAAATAAATTATCCTTCTTGTTAGAAGATACAGCACAGGAAGAGAGTGAGAGATTAATAAATCTATCTTTAAAGCTGGGTTCTACAAGCACTGTGAAATATAAATACCATCGTTCTAATAGAGGCAGTGAAGAGAAATACTTCTATAATGCTCTCTATAAAGGTTTATCTGGGGAATATTCTTTTGATGTTCATACTTTAAATGATGAAGAAAAGGCTAAGGTAAATGAAAAAGTTAAGTTATTTATGAAAGATATCACACCCATGGTATACATAGATGGTTTTACTAGCCGTGATGATTGGGTGGACTGACAAGATATGCCCATGAAGTTTTTTCAATCAGCCCGACTTGTCTTGCTGATGAGTATTATGATTGGGCTGGTGGCTTGTAAGCCTAACCCACAAGATGATATTGCCCTATTTCAGCCATTTATTACCGAAAATATTAATAAAAAATCAGCTGATCCTTATATCTCGATCACCGTAAAGCCGGGAGATAAGATGTATGACATATTGGTCAATATTCAGCATGGGAAATGGAGTGTAGCAAAGAGTGGGTTACTCGTTCTAATCGAAGAAGGTAATTCTGATGCAATGTTGTGGTACGCAAAAATGATACTTTTAGATAATAATAAGAGACGCGAAGTTACAAATTTAATCTTTAAGTCATTAACCTCGGGTAATCCATACGCAGCTTTAGCTATCGCAAAAAATAGCCTTGCTTGTGCTTATTTAGGGTCAGAATCATTAGATAGTCAGGTTGTTAAATCCTTAGGAATTAGTGATCCGAATTCAGCTCGACTTTGCACAGACGATAATTTTCAAAAAGCCATCGAGCTTTTTAAACCTCTCGCAGCGCAAGGCGATCTGCGTGCTCAATATTTTCTACTACAACAGCAAGAGTTAGACCAATCGAAAGAGACTCGTGCTCAGCATATTCAAGAGGTGATTCGCTTTTCTCAAGCTCATTATTACCAACCCTTAATGGACTATGTAAATACCATTTTAACTCGTCCACAGGGTAAAGATAAGTACGAAGCCAGAACAACAGAACAGTATAATTTGGCTATTGATTTATTAACAATTGCGTCTAATAATAATTACATACCAGCAATAAAAAGACTATTAGAAGTTGATCTTGATGAAGAAATATTTACAAAGCGTATGGAACAACTGACTCGTTTAGGATCGATCCACCTTTGAAATATATGAGAATTATTTCAATAGTCAGGATGAACATGAAAGATATTATTATTCTATGCTTTTTAAACAGTTAACTGGAGACAATAAACTATCATCTTCTTATAGAGCGACTGATGACGAAGTAAAAATGATCAATGAGAAGATTGAAAAAGTAATAAGCTCTATGACACCAATGGTATACATAGATGGTTTTACTAGCCGTGATGATTGGGTAGATTAAATTTTTATAAAACTTTCATCTATACTCATTATTCTAGATATTCGTGTTTAGGAACGGTTATGGTCACAACAGGATATGCCGTCGTGCTGTGCGGCTGGTTGATTTATTTAGCCGTACAGGTGATTCGTCAGCGGCGTAAACATCAGGTGCTGTTTGCCGATGGTGGTGTGGATGCCTTAGTTCGGGCGCGCAGTGCGCAGAGTAATGCGACGGAATACATTCCCATTTTCCTAATCCTACTCGGTTTAGCTGAAATGAATGGCGTTAATGTGTGGTGGATTCACGCACTCGGCGTGGCCTTTGTGGTAGGGCGGGTGTTACACGCTGATTCGATGTTTAAAGCCACCATTCCTAATCGTGTGCGTGGTATGCAGCTCACTTTTGGCTGCTTAGCGGTGTTGATGGTGTTAAACCTATGGGCATTGCCTTATAGCAAGTTCTTCTATTCCCTTCCTACTTGAAGCTGCAGCGGTGTTGTTGGCTTCGTTCGTTCACCCCAATCACATAGTTTGTCTATGTGCATGGGTACGAACTCACTTGCCGCCTACCTGCAACGCCAAGCCGTTTGGGGATAAGTATTATTTCCGGTAAAAAGCAAAGGGAGCGTTCGCTCCCTTTGTGGTTTCACGCTTATTGCTATCGAAATAACAGGTACTTAAGTTGTGTACGTTCTATGCCTTTCACGAGCAGATAAGTGGTGATCAAAGTGCCAAATAGGATCAGTGCGTCTTTCTGCAAGCCTGCTAGGCCTAAAATACCAGCGAGGTTGATCATTACGATAACCATTAAAAGGTGACTGACGTAAAAGCCGAGGATGCTTTGTGACAGTGAAAATACCCAAGGTTTTCGACCTAAATCGGGTTTGGCGAGCAGGAAAAGAAATAGCCCAATCGCCCACAAAGCGGTGCCAAACAGATAATCATTGGTGTTAAACACCTGCCCGTGTTGATGTAAGCCATAGGCTTCAACGAAGTGAAAAGCCATTCCCAGCATCGCCAATAGCAACGCAGAGCGCGCTTGCCACAGGATACGCCTTTCGCGAATCAAATAACCTACCACCACAAACAAAGTACTGAAAAATGGGCCGTTACGAGTATAGATGGGCGCGCTCATGCCAGTGACGACTGCGCTGCTTCCTGCAAACTCACCATAGAGGTATAACCCGATGGCAATCGGTAGCATCCAATGTGTTTTTTGTTGGCGGATCAACAGTGCCATGATGGCGACCGCAATCATCAGTGCAGGTAAAAACCAAAGGTGTACAAGCCCGCCTTCAAACAGTGAGTTAAGTGGGTGTTGTAGCAAAAATCCCCAATAGCCTGAACGCTCAGCGAGGTAGCCTTGATTAACCACCACTTCGAGATTGAAGGGCATCAATAGGCTAATCACACTCCAAATCACCCATATCCTCAGTAATGGAGAGCAGTAATTACGCAAGGTTTGCATCGGATTCTGGCTGAGTTTGGGTTGGATCAAATAGCCAGAAATAAGGAAAAAGAGTGGGACAGCAAAACGGGTGGATTGGTTAAATAAGTAGGCCACCCATGGTTCTTCATTGGTGAACCAATAACTGGTAAAAAGTTGGCAATGCAAAGCAATAATTGCCAGCATGGCGATGACTCGCCCAAGCTCAAGGCTAGCGATTTTCTGATGGTTTGACATAACGACACTCGGCAAAATAAAAAAGCCGACATTACGCCATTCAAATCTCAATTCTATTGATTTATGTCGTTTTTTACCTTTGCACTTAACCCTAAGAGAGAATTTGCGATCCAGTGCTCACCTGTGGTGATTAGATCACGCCAAAACTAGAAAGCAGGAAAATACCAAGCGTACAGGTAAACAGTGAAAACACGGTGGTAAGAGCAATAATATTGGCGGCAAGAGCTGAATTACCGCCCATTGCTCGTGCCATCACATAGCTTGCCGCCGCGGTAGGAGCAGAAGTCATCAAGAAAAGTAGCCCTAGATCTAAACCTCGGAATCCTAGTAACCATGCACCACCCGTGATCAGTAAGGGTGACAGGATAAGCTTATAACCGGTTGCAAACCAAGCGGAGTTTCGCTCCTCTTTTAAAGAGTTCAAATTGAGGGATCCACCAGTGCAGAGTAAGGCTAATGGTAAGGTCATATTGGCAAAATAACGGCCAGCATCGGTGATGACTTGTGGAATAGGCACACTCACCATATAGCAAATCACACCAAGCATAATCGCAATGATTAGTGGGTTTTTAGTCAGAGTTTTAAACATCATTTTGGCGGCTTGCCAGCCATTGCTTTCTCCTCTTGGTGTTAAAGCTATGACCGCTTGTATATTGAATAAAACCGTTGTTGACGCGACATAAATGGCAGCTAAAGCAACACCTGCATTACCGTAGGTATTCGCCACATAGGCTAAGCCAATAATCGCGGTATTCGCACGAAATCCACCTTGAGCAATAACGCCCCAATCTTGTGGCTTATTGATGAATTTACGAGTGCTCAACAAGGTAAAGATAAAGAAGAGGATATTGGCGATTAAGCTATATAGCACCAGTGACATGCTAGAAGAGAAGTCGTGCTTGGAACTGACAATACTCAGGAATAGCATGGCAGGCAGTGTGACTTGAAAGACGACCCGTGAAGCGACTTCAATAAAGTTCTCATTAATCAGGTTGATGCGCTTGAAGAGCACACCCAAACAGAGCATCAGACAGATTGGTCCTGTGATGGCGGCTGAAAACTGCAGTTGGGTTATGATTTCGTTCATACCAATCCTTTGAATATGCTCACAATATCAGCATTCTTCCACAGATCTCTACGATGGCAAATCAGATTTTGAGTGAATTCTCAGTGACGGATTTTTCATCAAAGAAATCCATGGGGTGAATGTGTTTTAAACAGGTGTATAAATGCTCTGATTGAAAAATGTTCGTTCAAATAATTTCAATTTATTTCAATGTGTTAATTTTGTAATCGTGCCTTTGATAAAGTTAACAATTTTGCAATGATAATTATCTTTTCTGTTTGAATCTGTGGGATCATGGCGCAGCCTGATGGCCCTCACAAGGAAAATAATAATGAACAGAAACGATAGTCTCCCTTTGCCCACCAATACCCGAGAATGGTTTCTCCAACGAAATAACCTGATTATTTTGGCGGATGTAGCACTCTTTCTCGCGCTCTATAACTTTCTTCCTTTCGAACACAATGTAGTGTTGGGGATCAGTATTCTTGCATTCATTGCCGTGCTTTGGTTAACCGAAGCGCTGCATGTCACCGTAACGGCGATTTTAGTCCCTGTCATGGCGGTCAGTTTTGGTATTTTTGAAACCCAAGCCGCATTGAATAATTTTGCAAACTCAATCATTTTCCTGTTTCTAGGTGGTTTTGCATTGGCTGCAGCCATGCATCATCAAGGGTTGGATAAGGTGATTGCTGATAAAGTGCTCGCGATGGCGCAAGGCAAAATGAGCGTAGCGGTATTTATGCTATTTGGTGTGACGGCTCTGCTTTCTATGTGGATCAGCAATACGGCGACAGCCGCTATGATGCTTCCGCTGGTATTAGGTGTGCTGAGTAAAGTGGATGCTGACAAGCAACGTAGTACTTATGTGTTTGTGTTATTAGGTATTGCATACAGCGCCAGTATTGGTGGTATTGCTACTGTAGTTGGTAGCCCTCCGAATGCGATTGCTGCAGCAGAAGTGGGCCTGAGCTTTACCGAGTGGATGAAGTTTGGTTTACCGACGGCGTTGTTGATGCTGCCGATGGCGATTGGAATTTTGTATCTTCTGCTTAAACCAAACCTCAGTGGCACTTTTGCTTTAGAGCGTGAGCCTGTGGATTGGGATAAAGGTAAAGTCGTTACTCTGGGCATTTTTGGTTTAACCGTGTTTTTGTGGATTTTCAGTAGTCAGGTGAATGCTGCACTAGGTGGTTTCAAAAGTTTTGATACCTTAGTGGCACTGAGTGCCATTTTGATGCTCAGTTTTGCCCGCGTAGTGCATTGGAAAGAGATCCAAAAAACAGCGGATTGGGGCGTATTGCTCCTATTCGGAGGCGGTCTGTGTTTGAGTAATGTGCTGAAACAGACCGGAACCAGCGTATTTTTAGCCAATGCCTTAAGTGATATGGTTTCCCACATGGGGATTTTTGTGGTGATTTTGGTGGTGGCAGCATTCGTGGTGTTTTTGACCGAGTTTGCGAGTAACACGGCCAGTGCAGCGTTACTTATCCCTGTGTTTGCAACAGTTGCGGAAGCATTTGGTATGTCACCAGTGCTCTTGTCAGTATTGATTGCGGTTGCGGCTTCTTGTGCCTTTATGCTGCCAGTGGCAACTCCGCCGAATGCGATTGTGTTTGCCTCTGGCCATATTAAACAGAGCGAGATGATGCGTGTAGGGCTTTATCTAAACATCGCTTGTATTGGTTTACTGACGGCGATTGCGATGCTCTTTTGGCAATAATTTATTAAATAGTGAGCAATGAAAAACGAGGCCTCTATGGCCTCGTTTACATTTAGGTGCTGATTTACTATTGCGAATCAGAAAATGCAGATATGAAGAAAGAGACTATTGTTTATTCACGAAAGCTTTGAAACGAGCTTTCGTTTCTTCATCCGCTTTGTTGTACCAAAAGTGCAACATCTCTTCTGCAGCCGCAGTGGCGGTCGCATTCGACATCTCTGCTTGAAGCACTGGCTGAACCGCGACAGAGGCAGTAAGGGCGGCTACCCCTCCCTTTTTATTGTATTCCGCAGTTTCAAACTCAAAATTACGGCCGATCTGTAAGCCTTCTTTGACTAAGCGATCTTGACGTAGATTGACGGCTTTGCCTTGCTGATCAATCAATTGCCACTGCATGTTTTTGATTGCTTTAGTTGCTTGTGGCGCATCACGATATTTAGGCATATCAAATGTCAGCTCTTGATTAGCCGCGTTAAAAGTTGCAATTACCACATCACTTTCAATGATGATACGGTCATTGCCTTGACTGAAATATGGAGAGTAACGAAAGACGATCTGCTGCTCACCATCTTCTAATTCAAGCTTTTTTGTGGCATCAAAAAAGCCACCGGACATTTTGGGACTTCCACCATTAACGACCAGTAAATCAATCGTATCGGGGATATCCATCGTCACTTTGGCACTGGCTGAGGCAGCAAAGCAAAGGGCAAGCAAACATGAGAGACGCTGCATAGGTTTCATAGATCAATCCTTTTATTTTTCATTCTGTGATGAGTGCGGCAAAGGGTGCGCTCTTCATGGTGAAAAGGCAAGGTTTTCTCATCACAGAGCAAAGCGAATTCACTGAAACTTAACAGAAAATCCGAATAGTCTTATTTCGTATAAAATAAGGTAAATATGCTTTAAACAAGCCTTGCATTAGCGTAAATCAATAATTAATGCCAATTTGTTTTGTCAAAATTCCGAATTCTTGACTCAAGATTGCTTAATTTCTGCAACGTGTCATTGGTTTCGGAAAATTAGCGATTTGTGACTCGAAAACTGATTAATTTTTTTTCGCAAATAAAAAAGTCTCTCTGATACTGCAAGCGATGCCTTCATACAATTTATAGGTTTGTTGGCAGTCATTGATAAAAAAGAAACATCAAAGGAAGAGAGATATAACTTATGAATCGAATTACTCTGTGCGCCGCCAGTATCGCCTGTGCTCTTGCTAGCACTGCGATGGCAGCACCTTCGGCTCCTAGTGTTGACGTGTATGGGTCGAATAATCTGCAATTTTCGAAAATTGAACTCTCGATGGAAAGCACCGCGGGTTACAACCAGATGGTTAAATACCATGACCAAGCACCGATCACTCTCAAGTTCAACCAGTGGAGCGGTGTGACGGGCAACACTTATAAAATCTATTTTGATGGTGCTGAAGTAGCGACTGGCCCAATCAGCGGCAGCCAAACTACCGCCAAGTTTACGTATCCTAAGGGCGGCGTTTACCAATTGGTGATTGAAGCGTGTGATGCAACAGGCTGTACTAAGAGTGCAGCAACTGAAATCACGATTGCAGATACTGATGGCTCACATCTCAAGCCATTAACCATGAATATTGACCCGAACAATAAGTCATACAACACACCACAAAATACGGTGGTGGGGACTTACTTTGTTGAGTGGGGCATTTATGATCGTAAATATACGGTTGACAATATCCCAGGGAAAAACCTAACTCATATTCTTTATGGTTTCATTCCAATTTGTGGTCCTAACGAATCTCTGAAATCAGTCGGTGGTAATAGCTTTAATGCATTGCAAACCGCTTGTCAGGGAGTTCCTGATTTTGAAGTGGTCATCCACGATCCTTGGGCGGCGTACCAAAAGAGCTTCCCTCAAGCAGGGCATGAGTACAGCTCACCGATCAAGGGCAACTATGCCATGCTGATGGCACTGAAAAAAACATACCCAGATCTGAAAATCATTCCCTCAATTGGTGGCTGGACACTTTCAGATCCTTTCTTCAGCTTTACCGACAAAGCGAAGCGTGACGTATTTGTCGCTTCTGTGAAACGTTTCCTGAAAACGTGGAAATTCTACGATGGCGTAGATATTGATTGGGAATTCCCTGGCGGTGGTGGTCAAGCGGCTAACTTGGGTGATCCTGTAAAAGATGGCCCTGCCTATGTTGCATTAATGGCTGAGTTGCGCGCTATGCTCGATGAGCTTGAAGCGGAAACGGGTCGTAAGTATGAACTGACTTCGGCTATCGGTGTTGGTCACGACAAGATTGAAGATGTGAACTATGGCCAAGCGGTTCAATACATGGATTACATCTTCGCGATGACTTATGACTTCTACGGCGGTTGGAACAACGTATTAGGACATCAAACTGCGCTGTACTGCGGCTCATTCATGCGCCCTGGCCAATGTGATGGCAAAGGTGTTGATGAAAACGGCGAACCGTACAAAGGCCCTGCTTACACGACCGATAACGGTATCCAGCTGCTGCTGGCTCAAGGTGTTCCACCAAGCAAACTCGTGGTGGGTGCAGCTATGTATGGCCGTGGTTGGGAGGGCGTAACCCCTGCTTCATTGAAGGATCCTAACGATCCGATGACGGGTGTTGGTAATGGCAAGCTGAAAGGTACCAGTACACAAGGTGTTTGGGAAGCAGGCGTTATTGATTACAAAGGGATCAAAACTTACATGCTTGGCGCCAATAAAACGGGCGTGAATGGTTTTGAATACGGCTACGATGAGCAAGCAGAAGCGCCTTGGGTATGGAACCGTACTACTGGTCAGCTAGTCACTTTTGATGATGATCGTTCGATCAAAGCGAAAGGTGCTTATGTACGTAATTTAGGCTTGGCTGGTCTGTTCTCATGGGAAATTGATGCAGACAACGGCGATATCCTCAATGCGATGCATGAAGGTTTAGCGGGTGGAACTCCTCCCCCTCCTGTAAACAAAGCTCCAGTAGCGAATGCTGGTGCGGATATGGCGGTAACTGGCCCAGCTGCGGTGTCTTTAGATGGCAGTGCTTCAAAAGACAGTGATGGTACTATCGCCAGCTACTTGTGGGAACAAACGGCTGGAACCACCGTTACCTTAACAGGAGCGAATACGGCAAAAGCTAGCTTTAATGCTGTTGAGGTAGCAACCAAGCAAACCTTGACGTTTAAACTGACAGTGACAGATAACAAAGGGGCTACAGCAACCGATACTGTGGTGGTGACGGTCAATCCAAAATCAACCACGCCGACTAACACTGCGCCTGTTGCTGCGGTTTCTGCACCAACGTCAGTGAAAGCGGGTCAAACTGTAGTGGTTGATGCCTCTGCATCTAGTGATGCAGACCAAGACGTACTGAGTTTTACGTGGGATCTGCCTGTTGGTTTAGCGGCAACGGCTCAAGGGGCAAAAGTGACCTTTGTTGCTCCTGAATACACGCAAGATACCACGTTGAACTTCACCGTGACGGTGAGCGATAGTAAAGCAACCAGCAAAGCATCAGTATCAGTATTGGTTGAGAAAAAGGTCGATGGTACTACCTGTACTAACTTGTGGAGTGCAGAAGCAATCTACAATGGTGGCCAACAAGTGACTTGGGCTGGCAAAGTGTGGGAAGCCAAATGGTGGACACGCGGCGAAGATCCAAGCAAAACAGGTGAATGGGGCGTTTGGAAAGATCTCGGCGCAGCAAACTGTACTACCAACTGATCGGCTTCATTTGTGAAATAACGATTCTCAAATAATAAGAGAGGCTCTGAATTTGCAGAGCCTCTTTCTTTCGTATTCTGACTGCCACCTATCGCGTATTTATCCAATCATCTCTCTATAACCCCACAACCTTTGTTACAAGCTGACAGAGCGAATTCAGCTTTAATGAACTTTGGTTTGGAAAGCCTAATGGCCCTTTAATGTGGGCTGAACAGATACTTTTATTGGTTAATTTATTCAATTTTCCATTCATTCTCACTTATTGGGAATGCAATCCTTTAATTCCTCTCTATTTCTCGATATACAAGAATCAAGATTTGAGGTGCCCATCATTAAAGGCTAAAAAGCACACATGAACGAAACAAAGATTTCAGCAAACCAAGTTAATGAAAAATCACTGCAATTGCTGATGCAAGTGGCAGTAAACCCAGAGCCTGTATCTGCGAAAGGATTAAGTGAACAACTGCAAGTTCCTCTGAGTAGTCTTTACCGACATTTGAAACTACTCAAAGAGTGGAACTTGATAGAAGAAAGTCCATACGACAAAACCTTGATCATCGGTCCAGCAGCTTTGCTGTTGATGAGAAGCTACGAAACAAGCCCACACAACCTTGATGCAGTGGAAGCGGTATTGAGCCGTTTACAAAAACAGACTGGGGAAATGGCCGCCTATATGGTGCCAGTTGGTTACCGAGCTTTATGCGTTAGCCAAAAAGAAAGTATGCAGGCGCTTCGATGCAGCTTCGTCCAGGGTCAAAGTCAACCCCTGCTTCGAGGTGCCTCATCTAAAGTGATGTTGGCGTATATGCCTGCCGCACGTTGCGAGAAGATCTTACGTTATTTTGGTGAGGATCCGACGCTAGACAAATGGCAGAGTGAGTTTGAAAAAATACGTCGTCATGGCTATGCCGTGAGTACATCTGAAATCGATCCTGGGGTTTCTGGGATCAGTGCTCCGGTGATGAAAGGGAGTAAGTTGATTGGTGCAATCTCGGTGATGGCTCCTGCTCATCGTGTTGAGAGCAACAAACAACGAATAATTTTACACGTACTGCAAGCCGCACGGGCGTTGCCACCAGAAAGGTAAATGATCATGCTTAGCTTATTCAAACGCTACCGTTTACATCGTACATCCAGTCATCCAACGTCAACGTTTGGCTTTATGACCGTGTGTCAGCGCGTAAAGCCGATGTCGTTGGTAGAGTTTGAGTTTGCTCAGCAGAGTTTGGATGTGGCGTCTGACTGGTTGTATCAGCAGCAATCGGGTTGGAAAACCGTGGATGCCAATCACTACCTTCTTGAAGGGCAACACCATACCGCCTTTCAACAAGCACTGAATCAGTCCGCGACAATGGGAGTGCTCCCTGTTGCTTTTAGCAACTGCCATGAGGTGTTGTTGCACAGTTTGCCTGTACTTGCACAAGACAATCCGAGTTTTGGCATTGTGCATATCGGACATGGTTTTGAGCTGAAATCGAGCCTGGACTTGCAAGTAGGCAGTGCTTTTCATTTTGCATTATCGCGCTTTTCACAAGCGAAACTGTTTTGTATTGGCATTGATGCTGAACATATTAATACTCAAACTTTGGAGTACGCCGAAGATTTAGGTTGTGACTGGGTTAGCCATGAAGAGTGTGGTTTTCTCAATCGCGCTCAACTTAAAACCCAACTCAGTGGATATATTGAACATTGTGAACAACTAGTGCTGAATATTGACCTTGCTTCTTTAGTGCCAAGCAATGGACTGGAGGCACATAAAGTGCTTGATAATCAAGTTGTATTGCGTGTCCTTCGTCAAATCGTGCTTTCGGGTAAGCTGCGTTATATTCAGTTAGTCGGTGCAAAAGATAAGCTGATTTACTCCAAACAGACTAAAGAAATTGTCGATGAACTGATGAGTTTGGCTCCGCACTTAGTACATGCCGCATAATCCTAACTCATTACATTCTCTTCCTGAAGCCATGGCAATTGCTATGGCTTTTTTGACTACACTTATTTTTTTAATTTGCTTTGCATAAGCAATACGTTAAGCCTTTGGTTTATTTCGCCAATTGTCATCGATTAGCAACATAAATTTCACCGATAAGTCATCTTGCTCCGCTACGCTTGCGCAACATTTACTTAACCTGATTCTCAGGATAAAACCATAAAGTCAAGGAGCCCCCAATGTGGAAGCGTGATGAGCAAGATTCCCAATTTAGTGAAATGATTGAAGCACAACTCTCAAGACGTCATTTTTTAGCGGGTAGTGCAGCAATGAGTACAGGAGCTTTTTTAGCTCTAAATCCCGTAGCAAGTGCGGTAGCCGCACCTGCTCAATCCACCCTGCTCAACTTCACTCCGATCCCTGTATCAACCGAAGATGCGGTAATGGTTCCGAAAGGTTATAAAGCAACGCCACTTATGTCTTGGGGGGATCCAATTTTTGCCAAGGCTCCGGAATTTGACCAAAGCGGCAAGCAAGATTCTAAAGCACAAGAGTTGCAATTTGGCGATAACACAGACGGGATGAGTTTCTTCTCGATCAGTGAGGATCGTGGTGTGTTAGCCATCAATAATGAATACACCAACTACGAATATCTGTTTGATCATCAAGGCAAAGCAATGACGGCTGATGATGTGCGTAAAGCGCAAGCGGCAGTGGGTGTCACTGTGGTTGAAGTGGTTCGTAAGAATGGTCAATGGATGGTGGATCGTCAAGGTGAGCGTAACCGTCGAATTACTGCTTACACTCCTATGATGATGACTGGGCCTGCAGCAGGACACGATCTGTTGAAAACAGCTGATGACCCGAGCGGCTTAAAAGTACTTGGGACGTTTAATAATTGCGCGAATGGCCAAACCCCTTGGGGAACGTATCTGACCTGTGAAGAAAATTTTGATGATTTCTTTGGTGCGGATCAGGAAGGCAGTGTGAACGCTGATCAAAAGCGTTACGGTATTGCCGCGGCTCCTAGTGATTATCAATGGCATAAACACGATTCACGTTTTGATGTGACAAAGAATCCGAATGAGCCAAACCGTTTTGGTTGGGTGGTAGAAATTGATCCACATAACCCAAATTCAACGCCACTGAAACGTACCGCTCTTGGGCGTTTTAAACATGAAAATGCGGCATTAGTGGTTAACAGCGATGGCCATGTAGTGGTTTACCTCGGAGATGATGAACGCGGCGAACACTTATATAAGTTCGTTTCAAAAAATCGTTACCAAGAGGGTGATGATGAACAGAACCGCAAGTTGCTTGAAGAGGGCACTCTTTATGTTGCGAAGTTCGATATCAAGGATAAGGAACTGAAAGGCAGCGGGCGTTGGATTGAATTAAGTTTTGGTAAAAACGGTCTGACTCCAGAAAATGGTTTTAAAGATCAGGCAGAAGTGCTGATTTTTGCGCGCCGTGCCGCTACTCAGGTTGGGGCAACAACGATGGATCGCCCAGAGTGGGTGGCAGTACATCCTGATAAAAAGCATGTTTTTTGCACTCTGACTAACAATAAAAACCGTGGTAAAGAAGGTCAACCGGTGGGGGGACCTAACCCTCGTGAAAAGAATAATTATGGCCAAATTGTACGTTGGATGCCTGCGCAGGGGGATCATACCAATGCTGTATTTGCTTGGGATCTCTATTTGATTGCAGGTAATCCGACTGTACATAAAGGCACGTTGTATGCGGGAAGTGAGAATATCTCGGCAGACAATATGTTCAACAGTCCAGATGGTTTAGGTTTTGATGATGCTGGTCGCTTGTGGATCCTGACCGATGGTAATTATTCCAACCAAGGTGACTTTGCTGGTCAAGGTAATAATCAGATGCTGTGTGGCGATCCGATCACCGGAGAGGTAAAACGTTTTTTGACTGGGCCAATTGCGTGTGAAATTACAGGCTTAACTTTTAGCCCTGATCACAAAACTATGTTTGTTGGGGTTCAACATCCTGGTGAAGAGGGCGCTCCTTCTCATTTCCCTTATGGCGGAAACAGCAAACCTCGCTCCACAGTGATGATGATCACTCGTGAAGATGGTGGAGTGATCGGCGCATAATCGAATCATTGGATCAGTATAATCCCAGGAAGAAACGCTTCTTCCTGGGATTGTTTTTTTAGGCGGCCATCATTTGTGTCGCAATTTCTTTACCATTTCCGCGGACTCCATCAATCGCGGATTGGAAAGTCGCAGAGATATTGAGTAAGCGTGAATCTGGGTGATCGGCGAGATACACGGATTTGTCTTTAGTCTGTTCAAAGCTATCCCAGTAGCGGTTGATGTCTCGGGCAAAATGAATTGCTACCGCCAATTTAGGTGAAATTTCGGCTTCGCGAGGTTCATCAAAGTGTTTAATCGCATCAATCATTTCCGATGGGAATTTCCATTCTTTGGCAAGCATGGCACCAATTCGCGGAGCTGAAATCCCTAAGATCTCTTCTTGAGCGGTGAGCGGATCGACTCCTTGGGCAATTTTCTGTTCAATCAATTTTGCTTCACTTGGCATTAACGTGTGAATCATCAGTTCACCAATATTGTGCAATACACCTGTAGTGAAGGTTTCCGATTTATCTAAACCGACTTGCTCAGCGATTTTGCTCGCAATGAGTGCGGTTTCAAAAGTATTAATCCAGTATTCATTCAAATTGAGGGTGTCAATTTTCGGAAAGGCGCTGGAGAGTACAGACGCAACAATCAAGGTGCGAACGGATTCAATACCGACACGGATGATGGCATCATTGACGGTCGCGATATGCCCATTGCCCCCAAAATAGGCCGAATTCGCCATACGCAGTAAACGTGCGGTTAATATCTGGTCTAAGGTAATTTTTTTACTCAGTTTGTGAAAATCCACATTCGGTTGGTTCGCCATTTCCAACAATTCTTGCATAACTTTAGAAAGTCTAGGGAGTTCATTCAAACGATTAAGCAGAGCATTCTTCACCATGGTCGTTCTCCTTATCGGGTGCCTAAACCAAAATATAGGCTATAGATTTTTTTTAATACAACTTAAGGATGGGAATTAAGCGCTACCTTATTGTTAAATAAGCGTTAATTTATTTTCGATGCTTATGGTGGGAAACGGCGCATTTTTTGCCGGCAAATTGACATGATATTGGCATTTCTTTAGATCGTTTTTCTACAATGTTGCTCCTGTGTTGGGTTGGAGTATGGTTATGAAAACGCGCATTAAGAGCTGTAAGCGTGCCTTGGTATTACTGCTGACGTTTACCCTTCTGTTGGTTCCACTCGCTGTAGTGTCCTTACAACTGGATTTTTTCAAACCTGTCAGTGAATCAGTGGGGAAAACCATGATGTATCTGACGCAATCTGCGGGTAAAGAAGGTTTCCTATTTTCTTTGCTCTTTTTGTCGATCTGGGTTGGATGGCGCTGCCAAATACCACGCCAACAATGGTTGAATAAAGCTATTCAATTAGTTCTTTTACTAGGGTTAGCCATGGTGATGAAGACGGGATTGAAAGCCGTGACGCAAGAGCCAAGACCTTACACTGAATTGATGGCTCAATCTCTGTTATTACCCAATGGCGAGCATTTTTATAAGCTCTCTGAGCCCAAACAAGAAGCTTTATTAGTGGCGATGGAATCGAAAGTCAGCCCATGGAGAATCGTACATTGGCAGGGTGAAACGGATTACTCTTTCCCTTCAGGGCACACGGTATTCGCAGTGCTCTGTTTACTCTACTTCGGTAGCTTGCTTATTGAGAAGAAACACTACTTGAGTCTTGGGGCGCTTCTCATTTGGGCGCTGAGTGTGGCCTACAGCCGATTGTGGCTTGGTATGCATCATCCGGTAGATCTTTTCGGTGCAGGACTGTTGGTGGGGGGACTGTATTTATTGGTTCCGCAGCAGTATCCATTGCAACACCCTCGTTTCCAACCGTGGTTACGGCGCATGCATCTGGTATAAAAAATGGGCATTACGCCCATTTTTTATTGTGGCTGACCGAGCTGATGACCGCAGTAAAACTAGAATTTTTCTTGGTCAAAATCCCCATGGAAGTGGCCGTGATCCGATTCACTGTGCGCCGCTTTCAGTGTCGTACCAATACGGTGTTTCTCAACGGGTTGGAGTAGAAGGCTCTGCTTGGCCATTGTTTTCGGCTGAGTATTCACTTCCACCGGGAATAAGGTCTTGCTCATGGCATAGTAAGTGGTGACATAGGCCAAAGCTTGAGTATTGATGTATAGCGCTTTTTGGCTGATGTTGTTGAGGTCATCACAAGCTTGGTGGTAGCAATGGTCATAAGCGACATCAATCTCACCGCCAAATTGTGCGACTTCTTGAGCCGTTTTGGTTCTCTCAGCCCCAGTGAAGAGTCCGCCAAATGCAACCCCCCAATCAGCAAAACCTGCGTAGTCGGAACGTTTAGAAAGCGCTTGTGGCACCGTTTCTTCGCCTTTGTCAGTGAAAAACTCATTGAAACGAAGTTCGATATCTGAGGTTCCAAATGGCGGTGTGAAATCACCGGTGTAGGCGTTATCAGGGTTGCTTTTGGTATCCGACAGATCGCCATCCATCACTCCAAAAATGTAGTTGGGTGAGCCAATCATATCGAAGTTAAGGTAAAGTTTGATTTTGTTGAGTTGAGTATAACGGGCCTCAACAAGATCTTTCTGTTCTTCTGTCAGCTGTGCAGGATCACTAATGCCTAGCTCATCCATAATTTGCTGTTGAGCTTGTTGGTAGAGAGGCTCGAAAAGCTCTTTTGTATAGTAATTTTAACCGACTAACCCTGCTTCTTCCGCTGCCCACCAAGCAAAACGAACCTTGTTCTTCACTGGTACTTTGAGTTTGGCTAGCTTTTCTGCGTATTCCAACAAGCCTGCCGTACCGGAACCGTTATCATTAATCCCAGGACCTTCAGGTACTGAGTCCAAGTGAGCGCCAAGCATGACAACTTGATCAGGGTTACCTTTGCGAGTCTCGGCTAACACGTTTTGAGTCACAATCATCTTGTCTTCAACGTTGAGTGTTAGAGCCACGGGAATCGCAGTCGATTGAGCGACATCGAACCAATCTTTACCCAGTTGGAAAGGCACACCGAAGGCTGGAATGGTGGCTGTGCTGGTGTTGCTCAACGTACCATTGAATAGGCCCGTACGACCTGCACTATTTCCTTGGTTGAATACGATCACGGCTTTTGCTCCTGCTTTTTGAGCATTGACAACCTTATCGCTAAAACCACAGGTACCACGTTGAATGACGGCAATTTTTCCTTGAAGATCAATACCTGCAAAATCTCCCTCTTCACAACCGTCACTACCATCATAGTTGGGGGAGGCAAAGTCAAAATCCGGAGTAATGAAGACTAATTCTCCAGTTAATTCTCCATTTGAGCTGCCTGCATAAGAGAGAACCGAAAATTCACCTTCACTGCCTTCTGGTGCTTGTTTCGAACTGATGAGATCGACTCCAGCGACATTCAGTTTTGTGCCGCTAAGCTCAGCCCAAGAGCGAAAATCAAATTCTTGAGTGGTGACTTCATAGCCTAATTCTTTCATCGTCTCGATAATGTAATCGACCGACTCTTGATAACCGGCAGAGCCGGCTGCACGAGTGATGGAGGCTGCATCTTGGGTTGGTGAAGCAATTCCTTCCAGAGTTTGCAGATGGTCTACCACATCGCTGCGACTGATGGATTGGCTGACTTTATTGGCAACCCATTGAGGGTCATCCCAATAACATCCGCTCAGTAAGACAGTGCTGATTGAGGTGGCGAGAAAGGTTTTCGTTATTGTGCGTACTTGCATTGTAGACTCCTTGCGTCGTTTGACGGAGTCATTGTTCAATAGTTTTAGTGTTAATTAAATGTTAATTTTGTAATTGTTTCATATCATGAAGTAAGGTCAAATTATCAAGTGCAAAAATGAGCATGGTTGCATATTTGAGAAATTGAAATCACAAATATTATAGTTTTAACTTATTGTTATTATTGGGTTTATTAATAAAAAAGACGCTCTAAAGAGCGTCTTGGACATGCTGAGAATAAAGCAAGAAGATTTACGCTTGCTCAAGCTTCTCAGATTGCAGTTGTTCAGCATGGGCAGATTGGCACACCGCTGCAGTGAAGATGACATCTGTTGAGCTGTTCAATGCGGTTTCTGCCGAGTCTTGAATCACACCAATGATGAAACCAACAGCAACGACTTGCATTGCGACATCGTTAGAAATACCAAACAAACCACATGCAAGTGGGATCAGCAGCAGTGAGCCACCTGCCACACCGGATGCCCCACACGCAGAAACTGCAGCGACCACACTCAGCAGTAGGGCTGTCATTAGATCCACTTCAATGCCCATAGTGTGTACAGCGGCCAAGGTGAGCACAGTGATCGTGATTGCAGCGCCCGCCATGTTGATGGTAGCGCCTAGTGGGATAGAAACCGAGTAAGTGTCTTCATCCAACTTGAGTTTTTCACACAACGCCATGTTGACTGGGATGTTGGCGGCACTTGAGCGCGTGAAAAATGCGGTTACACCACTTTCGCGTAGGCATTGAAGTACCAGAGGAAAAGGGTTGCGACGAATTTTGTAGTAAACAATCAGTGGGTTCACCACGAGAGCAATAAAGGCCATTGCGCCAAGTAAAACGGCAAGTAGCTGAGCATAACCAGCTAGAGCACCGAACCCTGTCGTTGCGAAGGTTGACGCGACTAAACCAAAAATACCTAGTGGGGCGAGGCGAATGATAAAGCGAACAATCTGTGAAATACCGTGGCTGAGATCTTCAAAAACCGCTTTTGTAGTGGCAGAAGCATGGTGCAGCGCTAAACCTAAACCCACACCCCAAGCCAAAATACCAATGTAGTTAGCATTCATCAGCGCATTGATTGGGTTATCCACCAGTTTAAACAACAGAGTATTAAGCACTTCGGCAATACCTTGTGGTGGTGTTGCGCCTTCTGCTCCGCTGGCTAAGACCAAGGTCGTTGGGAAAAGAAAGCTCAGGACAACGGCGGTCAGTGCTGCTGAAAAGGTGCCAAATAGGTACAGCACAACGATCGGACGCATGTAAGTGTGTTTATTTTTCTTCTGATTAGCGATGGAAGACGCTACCAAAATAAACACGAGGACAGGCGCAACGGCTTTCAGTGCACCAACGAATAAATTACCAAGTAATCCCACTTTTTGGGCGTAATCTGGTGAAAAAGTAGCTAGAGCAGCACCTAATAGGATGCCAGCTAAAATTTGTAATACCAGATTTCCACGCGCAAAACTGGCTATAAATGAGTTGTTTTGCATAATTATCCCTGCGAATCATAAAACATTTGAATTATTGTAGCTTCAGTCATTAATCCTGAAGGTCTCCAATATTAACCGTACAAGATAATGTGTCTACCGATAATTGATAATAGGCGTGATAAGTTGTCGATTTTGAGAGGAAGTGATGAATTTGTTGCCGAATGTTGAGAAAAGCCATCACAAGCACAATATTTGGAACAATAAACGAACGTTTTGTTGAGAATCGTTCCATAACGGATAGTGAAACAGGGTGAATGAATCACCCTGTTGAGTCTCTTTTCCAAGCATAGCGTCAGACAGGCTAAACCTAGACTGGTGAGGATTAATGTGATCCATGCTGAGCCATGCCGGACATCACTTTTTTCACCGGTGCGGTGATGGTTTGTTTCTCTCCATTTTTGAAAGTGAATTCCACTTCAATGCTTTCGCCTTCTTGTAGTGGTTTCTTCAGTTCCAGTAACATGATGTGGAAGCTGCCAGGTTGCAAAACTAAGGTGCCTTTGGCAGGAACAACCAATTCTTCCACTTGGCGCATTTTCATCACATCACCTTCTTTAATGACATCATGCAGTTCCACTTTTCCAGCGACATCCGTACTTGCTGAAACAATATAGCGGTCCAAATCGCTGCGGTTCATCACTTCAGCAAACAAAGCACTATTAACTGCCGCTGGTGGGGTAGCGCGTGCATAAGGCGCATGGATCATGATGTCCGACTTTGCAAACGCGGAGCTGCTGAGTAGTAGGCTAGAAAGAAGTAAAGTTTTTAGTTTCATCAAATTATCCTTTTGAATTTACGATTTTTTGTATGGTTTCCACGATTGGTGCTGGGTCTTGGGTATGCGGTACTTTATCGATCAATGTGCCATCTGGTTGTAAAAAATAGAAATAAGAGCTGTGATCCAAGGTGTATTTTAACTCTGAATTGGGGAGTTCGGTTTTTCGAAAAATCACGCCATATTTTTTAGCAAGCTGCTGCGTGGTTTCTAAGGAACCAGAAGCCCCTTCGATCATTGGATGGAAATAGTGGGCATATTGTGCGGCAAGCTTGGCATCATCTCTCTCTGGATCGAGAGAAATAAACATTGGGCGAAGTTGTGATTTAGCTTTGTCATCCACCTGATTTAAGGCTGCTGAGAGCATAGCTAAAGAGGTTGGACAAACATCGGGGCAGCGCGTAAAACCAAAGTAGACAATTCGAATTCGTGGGTCGGTTTGGTCGAACAGTTGAACGGGTTGCTGGTTTTGTCCAAACAATGCCAGCGATGTAGGTGTTGTATTCGTCAGTTTTTGTTGGCTATCAAGGTAAGCTTTCACACCAAAACCGAGTGTGAAAGCCACGACTAAAATTAGAGACCAGTTTTTACTCATCTTTCCATCCTAATTGCAGGGTATACGGTTTGTGTGCCATCACTGAGCTCACCTACCCAAGTCATCGCGTCTGAGGTACACACAGGTAAAATGATGTCAGCAGTGTAGAGACCTTCACCGGAAGGGGATAACGAAAATTTCGCGCTGCCCATGTTCATTTCAAAACCTTCCAACGTCAGGATAAGATGCGGTGCATTGGTATTGGGCCAGTGTACGGTGAGCCGATTGGCCATTAAGGGATGGGCTTTATCTTGTGCTAGGGTCATGGTGATCCCCGCTTGTTCACAACCGCTCTTAGATAAAACACAGTAGTTGCTAAGATCGCGTTTCGGCTGTTGTAGCCATGTGAGCAAATCATTGGCGAAGAAACCTGCGCTGAGCGCGAGTATGATGGCAATCCCTTTGAGAGTATTCATCATGTCATTATTCCATGGAGCTGTGAGAGGTGGGATGTTAGCATGTTCACCAATGATTCGGAGCGTGAACGCGAAGGAAATGTGCTGGAGCTCTTAGAAAAATCAAGGCGATACGCATCGCCTTGACCACTTTTGCAAAAGAGTTATTTTTCTGCGTACTTCTCTAAACCTAGTACAAGAGCGAAGGCCGCGAGCATGAGTACAATCGCTAAAATCCACTGTGAAGGTTGCGAAGTGAGGGCTTCAAATTCAAAGGGAGAAAGGTTGCGTTGCAGCAGAGGAACTTGTTCGCCACTAGAGTTGACACGCCAAGAAAGCGTCTCTTTCCAAGGCCAGATTTTCGGTAAAGTACCGAGCATGAGTCCGGTTAGGAAGGTTAAAGTGATGTCTCGGTAGCGTCTTAAAAGCCATGACAACACATGTGAGAAACTCAGCAGCCCTACGATACATCCCGTTAAGAAAAGCAGCAGAATATCAATCTGGAAGGTTTTGACTGCGCCTAATACCGGTGCATACATCCCAATCAACAGCAAAATAAAACTGCCCGAAATACCAGGCAGGATCATCGCACAGATCGCAATGGCACCTGAGAGTAGAATATTGAGGTAAGTGGGTTCAAGGTGTAATGGTTTAAGCACGGTAATGCCGTAAGCCAAGATGGCTCCGGCGATAAGCCACAGCAGACGAGAGACGGTTTTCTGCTCGATTTGGCGCAGCATGTGCCATACAGAAACCATAATAAGACCAAAGAAAAATGACCAAATAGGGATAGGATGAGTGACCAACAGCCATGAGATGAGCTTGGCTAGGGTGGCAATGCTGGTGAAAATCCCACCAAATAGCGTGATCAAAAACAGACCATTAATATGGCGAAATACCCCAGCTAAGCCTTGCTCCTTCCATACAGAGAGTAAGCTTGGGTTAATGCGGCGAATGCTTTCAAGCAGAGTATCGTAAATGCCCGTGATAAAGGCGATAGTACCGCCTGATACACCAGGGACGACATCGGCGGCGCCCATCGCTAGCCCTTTTAGGTAGGTGCTTAAGTAGTTCATTGTTTTTCCTGCCAATTGATTAAGGCTGCCATTATACCTGTTCTATTTTAACTTGCAGCCTAGCGCTGCGTTACGTGCTTGCACTGTTCTGAATCGATACTTTTGTATGATATTCATGCTCGTTAGCTAATATGCTCAACAATAAGGTTCATATTCATATTGCGGTTTGTTGCAAATTGCAAATTGCAAATTGCAACATTAAAGGGGTTAATCGAGGTTTTTATGGCAAAGCATCACAAAAATCAGGGCTTAATAAGTTGGCACGTATCGTGCATTAGTTTATATGACCCTTGTTAAGCCGAGGGTCACCTAGCCAACTGACGTTGTTAGTGAATGATATTGTTCACACCATATATAAGCCAATCGCGATTCTTGCGGTTGGCTATTTTTTTGTCTTTTAGGTATGATTCCCCACCATTTTCACTTATTTTTTGCTGATTATTAGCATTAAATGGTAAACGGTTCGTTTAATTTCATTGCTTTATGTGGCCATTTGGCTGTTTATTAGAGGATAACTATCGCACTGGAGTGATGTTTGTTTTGGCGTCGCCAAGATTGGTTGAGGCGCCCGCTTATCAAGGAGAGATGAGCCTGAAAAATAAGAGGTACTATGAATCAAATCATTTCTATTGGAGCATTAGAGTCTTTCCTGATTGCTATCAGTGTCCTTTTTCTAGGTCACTTTATTAATGCCAAACTTCCCATTTTGACTAAATTCAACATACCGGAACCGATTGTCGGTGGATTAGTGGTTGCCTGTGTGATCACGGGATTGCATTTTCAAGGTATTGATATGGAATTCTCTCTGCCGTTACAAAACGTCTTTATGTTGATGTTTTTTAGCACTGTAGGGCTAGCGGCGAACTATACCCAACTGATGAAAGGTGGTGCAAAAGTGTTCCTGTTCTTGGCAGTAGCATCGGTATTCATCATCATTCAAAACGGCGTTGGGGTTTCTCTGGCGGCTAGTCTGGGACTAGATCCTCTGTTGGGTTTGATTGCCGGCTCAATCACGTTATCGGGTGGCCATGGTACGGGAGCCGCGTGGGCAAATACTTTTGCAGAGAATTATGGTTTAACCAACACGTTAGAGATCGCTATGGCTTCAGCAACGTTCGGTTTGATCATTGGCGGCATCATCGGCAGCCCCGTAGCTCAGAAATTAATTGATAAACACAGTATTGAGTCTGAATACGGGCGTGGTACGCAAACGCATTCTCGCTTCCCTGAGCTGGTTACGTATAACGAATATGAAGAAGATAAAGTCACTGCGAAGAAGGTGATTGAAATTCTATTTATCTTGCTCATATGCGTTACGGGGGCGAAGTACCTTGAAGCTTGGGTTAAAACCTTTGAAATCCGCTGGCTGATGATCCCAGATTTTGTATATGCCTTGTTTATTGGGGTATTCATTACCAACCTGTTGGAAGTTACGAAGCTGCGTAAGGTTGATGCTGAGACGGTCGATATCTTAGGGACGGTTTCGTTGTCACTGTTTCTCGCCATGGCTCTGATGAGCCTGAAATTGTGGAACATTTTTGACTTGGCATTACCATTTCTGGTGATCCTAGCGATTCAATCCGTTGTATTGGGTATTTTTTGTTACTTTGTGACGTTTAAAGTCATGGGGGCCAATTATGATGCAGCGGTAATTTCTGCGGGGCATTGTGGTTTTGGCTTAGGGGCCACACCAACGGCAGTGATGAATATGGGATCGGTCGTAAAACGCTTTGGTCCTTCACCACAAGCCTTTATGGTGGTGCCAATTGTCGGCGCATTTTTCATCGACATAGTGAACTTGATCATCTTGCAGGGTTACATCTCATTTCTAGGATGAGTGGGTTCATCATTGATCAATAAAAACAACAGCCGCGATCCTAGCGGCTGTTGTTTTATCTCATGTTAGCAAATTGAAACCACTACGATTTCTTGTCGATATTCAACGTGAGTTTGGTGCCGTTAAACTTCAGCTGTGCCAACAAGTTTTTGGCGTTAGCTCGACCTTCCTCATTAAACTCCAACCCATAGCGAGCGTGATGAAGCGAGCGCTGTAGGTTACATATTTTTCCCGTTAGCGGGGGAAAGCTATTGTTGCCACGTAGATCAGAGAATATCTCAAGCGCAACCAAATCTCCCATTTGGTAAGTTCTTCCCAATGGCGGAGTAATGAAGCGACAGCCACTGCGTGAGAGGTCACGCAATTCACAATCTCCACGCCGATCCTCAAAGACTACTTTGCCAGCCAAATTCAGCTCGAATCTTGGTTCTTTACGCAGTTGAGAGACTTGCATGGTATTGGGGATCGTCAAAAAAGCCAGTGGTAGGGGCTCTTGCAAAATGTGCATCAGCTGGCTGCGAAAATGAATTAGCGCTCCCTCCCCTCTGGGAGAGATGGCGCGAATGTTCATCCAAAACCCTTCTTGGAAGAAAAATCCTAAATCTTCGGGAGAGATTTTAGGTGTTTCAACCAGTAAAAATTTATCGGTATGAGTACCAATAAAAGGAGTACGGCAGACAAATTTTGTCCCCACCGGTGTGGTAATACTCAACGTTAACTCACTACCATGTTCCACCATAGCGAGCGCATCGGTACTGTTGATTGTTGATACAGTTTTGCTTCGTTGAGACTGCGTTTGGCCTTCATTATCATCAATATTTTCAGCGGGCCGTGAATTCATTTAACTTCTCCGTGTTGAGATACGACATCGGTGGATCCTAGAGTCCATTGAATTCTATGGTGATATAAGTGTAGATTCAAATGAGAGAGTCACCAACTAATTTGATCTATCTATCAAAAAAGGAGTGAATATGGCAAACAATGTGCAACATGATGAATCAAACCATTGCTACAAAGTCGCTTTAGAAGGTGAATATTACGCCATTGTGAAATATCAACAGCAAGGCGAGGTGCTACACATTACATCGACCCGTGTGCCTGACGAGTTACAAGGCAAAGGATATGGGAAAGTAATGATGGAAAGTGTGTTACCCGAGATTGAGAGTGCAGGTTTGACGATTGTTCCGGTGTGCAGCTATGTCGCTCATTATCTTGAACGGCATCCCGAATGGCAGCATTTGCGCCATCGTTCCGTTTGACGTGTGAAAGGAAGATTTTGAAGAGATGTCAGCATAGTTCGCTTTAAATGGTTTAGACGTCCTTAGCATATTGAGGTAACTTCTTATTTAAAAAGATGATGTATCTAAAGTATTGATAAGGAAGAGCGATGCATTTGCCACAATTTACCCTGAGCTCAGTGCTCTTGCTGACGTCGCTTATAGCCCCGAACCTAGGGCTCGCGAACACGAATCAACCCGAAACCGCTGCGCATGTTCGGCCAACTTGGTTAAGGGATATTGCACTGTCACCCGATGGGCAAAAGATCGCTTTTACCTACGCGGGGCAGATTTGGCTTGTGCCTGCGCAAGGAGGTGAAGCTGTTGCACTGACCGAAAGCGGCGTGTACAGCGAAAATCCAGTTTGGTCCCCAGACAGTCAATCGATCGCTTTCAGCTCAGATCGATATGGGTTTGGTGATGTTTTTATTCTTTCTATACAAGGAGGGGAGAGCCGCCGATTAACCTATCACGGAGCGAAGGATATTCCTTATGCGTTTTCGGCTGATGGTCAGCTTATCTATTTCTCCTCACGTCGACTCGGCGATGATAAAGCCAATGCAAGTGTCAAACAGGGCAGTTTTATGGCACAGCTTTACTCTGTTCCCTCGGTTGGCGGCAGAGAGCAGCGAGTTTTGCCTATTGCAGTGAGTGATGTGGCGGTATCTCCTGCGCAATCTGAGATCCTCTACACCAACCAACCTTCAGATGAGCAACCGTGGCGTAAAGGTGCGGTGTCGGATGCCACACGGGATATTTGGCAGTGGTCCCCACTCACTGGAAAACACACTCAAATCACCACTTTCCGTGGCGAAGACCGCAATCCAGTCTGGAGTGCGGATGGGACATCTATGTTCTATCTGTCTGAGCAAGCGGGGAATTTTAATGTCTGGCAACAGCGCTTTGATGGCTCAGAGCCTGTGCAAATCACATATCATCAGCAGTTGCCAGTGCGTTTCTTAAGTGCCAGTTTACAAGGCGATTTAGCCTATGGGTTTGATGGTGAAATTTGGCGACTCAAAGCAGGCTCAGAGCAACCTCAAAAGGTGGATGTCTCGATACGTCGTAGCACAATGCCCGATGGCCGTCATAGTGTGAATTTTAACCTTGAAACCACCGAAATGGTGGTAGCTCCCAATGCTGCTGAAGTAGCGATTGTGGCGCGTGGGGATGTTTATGTGGTGTCTTTACTTTCTGGGCTAACCCAACGTATTACTGACACTCCTGAAGCGGAGCGAGATATTTCATTTTCCAGTGATGGGTATCGCTTGGTCTATGCCTCTGAGCGTGAGGGTAGTTGGAATCTTTATCAAAGCTACGTGAATGATGGAGGGAAAAGCTTTTCAACTTCACTCGATATTGTTGAAGAGCCTTTATTGATTACCGAGTCGGATGTGATTCAACCGCTCTATTCCCCTAATCATAAACGGATCGCTTACCGTGAGAATCGTAATACGCTCAAAGTGTATGATATCGAACAGGATCAAACTTATACCCTATTAGATGAACATGCACTCTATTCTTATGTTGATGCCGATCTGAGCTATCAGTGGTCGCCAGACAGTGAATATTTAGTGACTCGTGACCGAGCAATGTTTAATGGTGATATCCAACTACTGAAATTTGATGGAAGCGAAGTGCCGCTCAACCTAAGCCAAAGTGGTTTTGCTGAATTCATGCCGCAATTTAGCGCTGATGGGCAATGGGTTTACTGGTTTACCGATGCCAAGGGTCTGCGTGATATTGATAATATGGTTGTGCAGTATGATGTCTACGGTGTTGCACTTAACCGCGAAGCCAAATTTGATTTCAATAAAACCCAAGAGCAGTTATGGCTTGAAGATGAAATCGCCGCTGAGAAAAATATTGTGCCTAGCCAACACCGGCCTGCAGAGTTAACGGTGGTGGAAAATAAAGGGCTTAAGCAGCGCATTCTGCGTATGACACCAGTCTCATTAGATATTATTTTCAAGCACTTAACAGAAGATAACAAAACGTTGAACATCGCTTACCGGACCGGTGATTCAGTACAAATCTCAGAAATCAATCTGCGCAGTGGTGAGATGACCGCTTTGTTTAATCGATCGAGCGAAGATGCCCTTTTACTTGCTATGGCCTCTGATGATGAAAGCCTACTCATTATGGGAGAGCACGGGATTGAGAATCTGAACGTTGTCACTGGCGATACGAAATTTGTGCGTTATCAAGCGAATGCTAATTTTGATTTTCGAGCGGAAATCGCCTACTTGTTTGAGCATGTATGGCGGCTGACTCAAACCAAATTTTATGATCCGAAAATGCATGGTATGGACTGGAAACAGTACGGTGATTTATACCGTAAGCACTTACCAAGTATTCATACCTACAACGACTTTGCTGAACTACTGAGTGAAATGGTCGGAGAGCTCAATGTCTCACACACCGGAGCATTTTTTATGGCCGATAACTCCAGTTGGGAAGAGCCCGCATCGCTAGGGCTTTACTATGATGATCGTTATCGAGGCAAAGGGGTGCGCGTGAAATCACTTTTACCTGGTGGTCCTGCGGATACCTATCAATCCCCCATTAAAGCGGGAGCCATTATATACTCGGTGAACGGTAAAGAGATTAGTGATCAGCAGGATATTCACTCTTTCCTGAATTTTACCCAAGGCAAATTGACCCGTTTAAACGTGCTCGTACCAGGGGAGGATAAAGCGCAGAATTTCACGTTAATTCCGATCAGTTTAGAGGAAGAAAGTGAGCTGCTTTATGAGCAATGGGTTGAGCAGCGCCGAGCGCTCGTTGAAAAGCTGTCGGATGGTCGTTTGGGGTATGTACACCTTGCCGCGATGGATGCGAACAGCTTTGAGCAGATGCAAAATGATATGTTTGGCCGTGAGAAAGACAAACTAGGCTTAGTGGTGGATGTACGTTTTAATGCCGGTGGCTGGCTGCATGATCAAGTGATGGAGATTTTATCAGGAACACGGCATTCAGTGCTGCAAACTCGTGATGGGTATGTGGTTTCCTCCTTCCCAGAACGACGCTGGGCGAAACCGAGCATTATGCTCGCCAATGCTGACAGCTATTCTGATGGATCGATTGTGCCTTATTTCTATCAAAAAGAAGGTCTCGGAAAGTTGGTTGGAGAACGAGTCCCTGGTACAGGCACAGCCGTGATTTGGGAGCGGCAACAAGAACCGGGATTGGTGTACGGAGTGCCGCAATTAGGCATTAAAGATGAACAAGGTCGTTGGTTCGAAAATCAAGAAATTGTCCCCGATATTTTGGTGTATAACGATCCAGAATCCGTTGTGGCAGGGGACGATCGCCAGTTGGCCGCTGCAGTTGAAGCATTGCTAGCCGACACGGCTTCTAAATAAACGACTAACTCAAGAAAAGCCGCTCAATTGAGCGGCTTGTTACATTCATCATCCCCGAAAATTAGTGATCGAGATAGAGGTAGTTTTGCCAGCTCTTCATACGGATCAGAATTTTGCGCATGATAGAGACGTGCTCAAAGCTGTCTGAATACACCGCAACTTCAACAGCTGTACCCATTGGAAGATGGTACTGAGATAAATCATCGGTAATACGAAGCGTGACAAATACACGTCCCGATGTTTTGAGTGCTTCCGTCCCAAGGAGCGAACCTCGCGCTTGGAACTGGCTCTCGCCAATGGCAGGTAGCACTTCAATCACTTCACCTTTGAATACCTTACCAGGCAATGCGCGGAACATGAATTCAGCTTCAAACCCTGGTTGTAGGCGCTGTAGCGAGTTTTGGCGGAACGCCGCAGTATAGATTTTCTCTTCAGTGTGCACAAAAGTCATCACGGGAGCTAACGGCAGTGGCACCGACATCATGCCAGGGCGCAGTGCCAATTGAGTCACATACCCATCCGTTGGTGCACGAACAACGGTTTGTTCCAAATCGAATTCTGCTTTACGCAGTTCAGCTAACAGTTGAGCTACCGTGGTGTTTTCGCCACCGACTTCTGAATCTAAAGCGATTTGGGCTTGCTCTTGTTTTGACTGTGCCACTTCCAAGGCCGCTTGCGCCGCTTTGTAGGCTTGGCGAGTGGTATCCATTTGTTGCTCAGTAAAAGCCCCACGATCATAGCCACGTTTGTAACGGTCGAACTCACGTTGTGCTTTGTCTCGTTCTGCTACTGCTTTTAATACTGCAGCTTGCGATTCCTTCAACGTTGATTCTAGCCCTAAAGCGCCTTGACTTGCTTCTTTCACTTTCGCGCTCAAGCGGGCAACTTCCGCTTCAAAAGGTACAGGGTCGATACGAAACAGTACATCTCCTTGTGTGAGCGGTTGGTTCGCTTTAACGGGAACCTCAATGACACGACCACGAACTCCAGAAACAATCGGGGTGGTTGAATACACCTGATTGCCCAGTTGAGTGAAAGGGTGGTTGTAGTTCATCAACAAAATCAGCGTACCAATTAAAACCACACCGCCTAAAACCGCCGTCGGTACTGTCCATTTATTGAGAGGGATTTTGAAAATTTTAAATACCGCAACGCACAATGCTGTGTAAGTTAGGATAAGCAGTAAATCCATTATTGCTTCTCCTCTGAAGTTGGTGCAGCAACGGGGGTTGGTGAAACAGGAGAAGCTGAGGCTTTCAATGTCTCTAGCTCGGTACGCAGCTGTTTGACTTCGTCAATCAGCACATCCACTCGGTGGTGAATATCATGCTGTTCGGCTTCGAGTTTTGCAAAACCCCAACCACGCTCTTTGCGCCACAAGGTGGCCCAAATCCATAAAAATGGCCATAAAGCATGGAGAGTAAATAGGCTTACCCAACCTGCGTAATGAATGGCATCTTGATGTGGATGGTCACGTTCTTTCGAGATTTCATAGGGGATGTCATGAATGACAATGATGCCGTAAAAAATGACCAGGGCGACAAAGATCAGTAACCCAAGGGCAAAATAGTCGAGAAACATGCAGTGGTCCTTTTGTCCAATAAGGCGAAATAAGCTGCTGATCTAATGAGTAGGGCAGCAGATGGCGAGTAATGTGAAAGACGTCCTGATGGTACTGTGTCCACCTCCACATTCACTGCCGAAATGATAGTAAACGGAATAATACTAGAAACAAAGCGCAGAAGAGGAAGCTAAGTGGTAGATTTACCGATTTTTTGCTATTCCACACATACTTGGTTACGACCATTGGCTTTGGCACGATACAACGCTTTGTCTGCACGGTAGAAGGTGCGCTGAGTGTTTTCACCATCACGATGTAAAGTGATGCCGATGCTAACGGTGAGCCCACGTTCTCCAAGCACTTCTTGCCAAGGGAAGTCAAAAATACGTTGGCGGTAGGTTTCTGCGTGCATTTGCGCCATGTCGGCAGTCACGTGTTCAAGGATCACCAAAAACTCTTCGCCGCCAAAGCGTACGCAAGAGGCTCCGCGGAATTTAAAGTAGGTGGCCAGTTCACTGGAGACATTGGTAATTGCTTTATCGCCAACCAAATGACTCAACTCATCGTTGATCGATTTAAAGTGATCGATATCCACTACCAAGAAAGCAAACGGGGTTTCATGGAGCAGCAGATCTTTGAGTTTTACATCGAGCCAACGGCGATTATGTAATTTGGTTAATGGATCAGTGAACACATCTTGCTGCAACTGCAGCACGGTATTTTTCTGATTTTCCGTAGTTTCTTTGAGTTCTCGGTTTTCGAGTTCTGACAAGATCAACTTCAGCTGCAGTTCAAAACGCGATAGGCGACGAAGTTGAATCGGGCCTAGCTCACTGATCGGGATCCGTTTCATTAAATCGCTTTCGATGCGAAAAACTTTTTTCTCATAAGTGAGGGCGGTAGAGTACAAATTCTCCATTTCGCATACTTCACTGAACGCTTCGTATAAGCGTTTTTCAAGGAAAGGCGACTGAATGTTTTTTAGGCGCTTTTCGGTGCTGCTGAGTAGTAAAGTGGCTAAATGGGCTTTTCCTGCTTTTGATAGGCAATGAGCTAGCTCGATGCGCAGCATGCTTGAAAGCCAATCTGAGGGCGTGAGAGATGATGAATATTGCGCATTGGCCAATGTCATCATGGCCTTTTGCACTTTGCCTTGCTGTAAGTAGAGTTTGGCTTGATACAGCATGATCTGCCCAGTCAGCAATTTATCACTGACTAAAATACTCAATTCTTCGCACTCTTTGATGAGATCATTAGCAACCGCAAAACGTCCAAGGTTGATGTAGCAAGCCAGCATGTAGAGTTTGTAGCGCAGGCGCAGTGAGCGACTGGAAATTGCATGATCTATGCTGTCGATTTTCTGGTAGTAGCGTAAGGCTCGACTATGATCGCCATAAGCATCACACAAGTTGCCCATACCGAGAACTGCCAAAACGTAGTCATCTATCATGCCGTGTTCAACCGCAATATTTGAAATCGCGACATATTCGGATAGAGCAGCCACGTACTCACCATGATCCAGTAAACGCTCACTTAAACTGTGTTTAACGGAGAGGAGTAACTCGAGATCGGCGGGCAGCTCCAAAAGTGAAAGTGCGGCTCGTAACTCTTCAATACTGGTTTGCCACTGTTTCATTTCGCGGCGATATTCCGCGCTGATGATGTAACTTTGTGCGCGCTCTTGTGTTGTGCTGGCCACATGTTGTCTAACATGATTCCAAAAAATGATCGCTTCTTCGCCAGTCACTGCCGCCGCATCTAATCCAGCTTCTTTGATCTTATTAAGCAGGCTTTCCATTCGACTTTTCCTGTGCTTGGTTATCAATCAACTGTTCCAAAGTAAATGGGAAGGACAGAATATCTTGCAGCGTAATTTTGGGAAGTGGGCCATCTAATCCTTTACGATGCCACGGGTAAATTTCAATCATTTTGGCCATGACTTGAAAAATCTCTAAGGCCGCATCGCCTTTTTCTGCCAACAGCAGGCCTAAGCGGTCACCACTGATGCGTGAAAGTAAATCTTGGGGGGCGCAGAGTGAGTGGATCACCTCTGTGCATACATCGATATATTTGGGGTTGGTGTGTTCAACCACAACGACTGCGTGGTTGGATTTTTTCAGTTCGGTTTTGAACAACACTAACTGTTCCCACCAATAAGTTTCAGATACAACATTAGAGAGGTGTTTTTCAGGGTCGAATTCGTGTTGACCGCGAATCCGGTTGATCAGTTTGCGAGCGCGTTGTTCAAGTTGGCGTTTTGACGAACGTGCTTTATCCATACCAACGCGCATGGTTTGCTCACGTAGCATCATTACGGTGTAGTGGCGATATTTTTTAAAGGCGATCAAAGCGGCTTGCGCATTGCCATTTTCTTCAGCAACGCGAGATTGCTGATAACAAATTTGTGACAGTAATTCGCCGTTATCAAAGGCGGTGGCCGCTTTTTCGGCATTGCTGAGTAATTCGGCGGCGGCGGAGAAATTTTTACGCAGGAGCTCAAGGCGCGCACGGCTGATGTAGGAGTGCGCTTTCATCCAAGTCAAGTTATTGGCAACGGCTAGTTCATGGGCCTTACGCGTGGCTTCTTCAGCATCTTCGATACGTTCTAAACCAAGTAGTGCCAAACCGCGAAAATCCCATACTTCGGCTTGCCAAGTGGTGTTCGGATGATTTTGCAACACCTCTTCTGCCCCATCAAGAACAGTCAACATGTCCACATACTGGTTGAGATGGTAAAGATCCCATGCCCACAGAATGCGGGCTTTACCTTCTAGCCAGTCGATGCGGGTGTTATTGGCGACTTTCACTGCCAGTTCATGGGTTGAGCAGGCAAGTTTGTATTCTGCCGTGATGCGCCAAATATTACCAAGACCGATCAGGCATTCGATCTCAGTTTCTGGTTGATCAACGAGAGCCGACTGTTCTAAGGCATTAATCCAAAACTGCTGAGCGGTGTAATACTTCGCTTGTCCCCAGTAGTGTAAGGCATGGATATGAAGGATCTCTGGCAGAAAATGATCAGTATCGAGGTTGCTTTGGTTTTGAAAAGCTTCTTTGATGTATTTCAGCCCAGTACGATAATCCATTTTGCACCAGTAGCAGCGCGACATGATGATCAGCGCTTCAATCATGGCTGAAGTGAAATGAATCTGCCGAGCTCGGATTAAACACAGTTCTGCTTGAACTAATACCTTCTCAGGCTCAGATTCGATACGCGATCTCAGCTGTTCGATTTCCAGTTCAAGAAGATATTGGCTTTTGTCCAAAATGGTGTCGTCCTTGGGCGATTTAATGCTCGTCATGGCTTGCCATTATAGAGGCAAGACGCCATTAAACACGAATTCATGTGAAATTACGGACACTTTTATCATGTCATTCGACAATAATTGGTGTTATCTCACACTCTTCCTTTCTAAGCAATTTAGGACAAAAGTTCCTTTAATGTTAGGGGATGCTGAGATAAACCTAAGTTTTGTGCCGCAGTGAATCCATGCTTATCTTGATAGCATAAATTATGCCATGCTCGGAAGATATCCAATAACGGTTGGATGCCGCCAGGGCGTAGCTTGCGACGTGGTTCATTAATGAAAGATTCAAACAGCAGCTGGAATCGATTTTGATAAAACTCGATTTGTTTGATGGAAGCATGCTGCAGCCAATGCTGCGGTTCTGGATTACTGCCAGCGAGGTAACAGATGCCTTTCGCTTTGGTCCCTGAATGAGCGATAGCCCAACGGTCACGCCACCATCCCATATGAACAATATCTGTTTTATCCAATGAGGTATGCGCTTGCCAATCGGGGTCTTCTTCCACGTACATAAGGTCAACGTTTTGACGTTGAATTCGAGATAGGCTGACACTCAATGCCGCTGAACGCAGCAGAGGATCCTGCGGCATGTAAATCGAAACACGTTTCTCCGGATCGCACATATCCAACACATGTAAATAGTGAGCATACGAGGTGTAAGGTGGTCGAATCACTGCCCCTTTAGAGGGGTAGTGGAACTGAGCCATGTTGCCCATCGGATCCTCCACATTGGCTCGAGCCAGAATTAACTGGTAGCGGTTATCAATCCGTTCTCGAAGTAGTGTGGCATTTTGGGGGGGCGAGGCTTGGGTTTCTGCCTGATATGCTCGAGGTACAAAACGCGCAGGCGTTTGGTAGGGGTTGTGGTCTAGGCTACCAATGGGTTCTTCTTTGGCGGAGTAGTTTAGATGTTGGCAGAGAATGTATCCTGTTTGGGCATCGCCCGTGGCTATCCAATACACACCATTTTGGCTGTGCGCCTGTAAAGGTTGGTAGTGAGAGGCGAAGTGATACGCTTTAGCATGGTTGATCCAACGCGCATCGATCATCGCTAATTTGCGTCGGCAACGGCTGGCAATATGGTCAAGATGATCGTAAAACGTCTTAGGATTTATCGCCAATTTACGGCAGATTTCACGCACTGAATAGCCGGTAAACAGTAGCCCGAGCAGTGATTCTTGGAAGTTGAGTTTATGGTTTGCGCCCGACCATTTATCAACAAAAGTCGCGTGGCAGGCTTTGCAGCGATAACGCTGACGATCACCACTATAACCAAAGGCATGGTACAGCTGCTTGTGAGTGTGCACAGATAACCCCGCATTCGTGCAAGCCGGATTATGGCAAGCGGGGAGGCCTTCACTGTGCAATTGACGTAAGCGGTGCAGTTCATTCACCACTTCGCGATTGTTAAGTAAGGGGGGGAAAGCTCCACATTCACGACAAACCATCGCTGGCCGTTTCGGGTTTGCGCGCTGCAAAACGTAATGTTTTGCTTCACTCAATCCAAAGTTGTCACACGCCAATGTTTTACAAAAGTTGAGTTGTAAACCTTCTGCGTCCGGTGGTAGTTGGTCGTTAGGCACGATCTCCCCCTCGGGGTATTTCTGACCGTCAGACCTTTTGGCCTGACGGTGATGACAAGATAAATTAGATGTTGATTGCGGTTTCAAGTGCGACTTTCATCATGTCATTAAATGATTTTTGACGATCTTCAGAGCTGAGTTTTTCACCACGCAGAATGTGGTCAGAAACAGTCAAAATCGTCAGAGCACGAGCGCCAAGGTCAGCGGCTACACCATAGATACCTGCTGCTTCCATATCCACACCTAAAATGCCCAGTTTCTTCATTTTTTCGAAGATTTCTGGCTCAGGGGTGTAGAACAGATCCGCAGAGAAAACGTTACCCACTTTCACTGGTACTTGTTGAGCACGCGCTTGATTCACGGCAGTTTCCAGCAGATCGTAATCCGCGATCGCAGCAAAATCATGGCCGCTGAAGCGGATGCGGTTTACTTTAGAGTCGGTCGATGCACCCATGCCGATCACTACGTCCATCAGTTTCACATCGTCACGCACTGCGCCACAGCTACCGATACGAATAATGTTCTTCACGCCATATTCTGCAATCAACTCATGGACATAGATGCTGCAAGATGGAATGCCCATCCCATGGCCCATGACAGACACTTTTTTACCTTTATAAGTGCCAGTAAAACCAAACATGCTGCGTACATCGCACACTTGCTTCACGTCTTCTAAGAAGGTTTCTGCAATGTATTTTGCGCGTAGTGGGTCGCCAGGCATCAGTACGGTTTCAGCAAAATCACCAGCTTGTGCATTAATGTGTGGGGTTGCCATGGTTATTCTCCAATTCAGTTCAGCCGACAAAATAAAGATTGATTACAAATCCTGTTGGCTGAGGATTTATCTGTTGCGCCAATACTAGCCAGTATAGACAGGGCTCCTTGAGAGGGTTGTCACAAAATACTCTCTTTCAAACGGAATTTAAGAGGGTGATAACGAAATTTGTTGAAATTGATAAGGCAACCGTTGAGCTAATCGTTTGGCTAGTGTGTAGGTGTATTTGATGTACAAAAATAAAATTTGTACAGCTTGTGGTGGCGTGCTATAGATCTTGTACGGAAATTTTAATTGTACAGATAAGTGTTGGAGACTCGTATGCAAACCACGCCTCTCAAAATTGGCATCAGTGCTTGTCTTCTCGGGGCGAAAGTACGCTTCGATGGCGGGCACAAAATCAGCCATTTCGTTACAGATGAACTCGCGCGTTACGCTGAATTTGTTTCTGTCTGCCCTGAAATGGGGATGGGCTTGCCAGTGCCACGAGCAACCTTACGGCTGATCTCTGAGGGTGAACGGATTGCCTTGGTGGAAACCAAAGATGGCACTCGTGACCATACCGAAGGGCTGGAACGCTATTCGCAGCAAAAAGTCGCTGAGTTGCAAACCTCAGATCTTTGCGGCTATATCGTCTGTGCAAAGTCCCCAAGTTGCGGTATGGAACGAGTCAAAGTGTACAAACAGCATGGCACTGAGAAAGAGGGGGTGGGTATTTACACTCGAATCTTGATGGAAAAAATGCCTTGGTTGCCTGTTGAAGAGGATGGTCGTTTGAATGACCCAGTGCTACGTGAAAACTTCATCACTCGTCTGTATTGCTTGCACGATTTTTACACCAGCATGGGTGAAGCTCCAAGCGCCAAAAAAGTGGTGGATTTCCACTCGCGCTACAAATTGAGTTTGATGGCGCATCATCCAGAGTCCTATCGGGCTTTGGGAAAATTGGTGGCCAATGTGAAACAGTATCCGCTGGATACTTTTATTCAGGAGTACCGTTTAGGTTTGATGCAGGCCTTGGCTCACCGTGCCAGTCGCAAGAACAACACCAATGTGCTGATGCATCTACAAGGGTATTTCAAACGCTCGCTCAACAAATTGCAAAAAGCAGAATTGTCGCAAGTGATCGAAAGCTACCGATTAGGTGAACTGCCACTGCTTGCGCCACTGACTTTGCTAAAACATTATCTCGCGTTGTATCCCGATGGGTATCTTGATCAACAACGCTATCTGAATCCTTATCCTTCGGAGTTGAAATTACGTTATGGCTTGTGATGAAAAACGTTACGCGATTCGCGAAGTAGCAGAAATAACCGGCGTAAAGCCTGTAACTCTGCGTGCATGGCAGCGTCGGTATAACTTAGTGCAGCCCAATCGCACTGAGAAAGGACATCGACTATTCACTGAGCAAGACATAGAGATGATCCACCAAATCCAAAGCTGGTTAGCCAAAGGGGTAGCGATTGGTAAGGTGGGAGCGCTATTACAAAATGGCGCGACTAATACCGAGCTTGCTACCCCAAGTGTTATCCAATTGGAAGAGTGTGAGTCTTTACTCACCGCATTGGCTGCATTACAGCGTTCTAAGGCTGAACAGATCATCGCCACCGTATTAAAAGAATACCCACTGAATGTAACACAAACTCAGTTTGTGCAGCCTGTGGCTGAAGCTTTGGAAAGAGTGAAAGGGCCACTGCGTTCCCTGCAAATGGGGCTGTTTCGCACTCTAATGTTGACCAAGTTAGCGTTTATTCTCGATGCTGAAAACAAAGCCTCCACCAAAGGCAAGTGTTTGTGTATCAGTTTGGACGAAGCGGGTTCACTCAATGCTTGGCTATGGGCTCTCGCTTGGGCAGAAAAAGGTTATCAAGTGACTCTACTTGAAGCGGTAGAGGATATTCGCGGTTTACAAGATCATCCCAGTCTAGCTTCATATCACACCTTGGCACTTCATGCTCATCGGTCTTTGCCAGCCACGCAGCTCTCGGCATTAGCCAGTTTGCAACAGCGGTTTGGTGATCGGTGTGTGCTGTCCGAGGTATTGCAACAGTTACAACAGCAATAAGGGATTGGTATGCGATTGGTTTGGTTGCGGCGCGATCTGCGCAGCGTTGATAACAGTGCACTCTCGGCGGCTATTGCAAGTGGTGACCCCGTGGTGGCGGTGTACCTTGCTACACCAAAGCAGTGGCAACAGCATCATTTAGCTCCGATACAAGCGGATTTTATCTGGCGGCGTTTGGGAGCCCTGCAGCAAGAACTCGCGGAGCTGAATGTTCCGCTTCTTTATCGCCAAGTCGCTGATTTCCATGATGCTTCCGAGGTGATCTGTCAGTTAGCGAAGACTCTTAAAGCCAAGCAGGTATTCGCGAATCGAGATTATGAGCTGGATGAACAGCAGCGTGATCTCCGCACGGAGCAGCGGCTCGCAGAACAGCAGATTGCATGGTGGGCATTTGATGATAAGTGCATTCTTCCTCCTGGCTCTGTGCGCACTCAGCAAGGTGAGTTTTTTAAAGTGTTCACCCCTTTTAAACGTGCGTGGCTGAGCTTGTTTCAACCCCCAACGATTGTCAAAAACGCTCCAGCCTTAAAAGGGACAATCCCCTCTGAATTAACAGATTGGATTTGGAATAATGAACAAGCGTTTGATTACGAGAGAGTCGATAGCTCCCAATGGCCTGTGGAGTTTGAAACCATACGTAATCAATTGCGCGACTTTTGCCGAGAGCGAGTGCAGGATTACCATCAATGGCGTGATTTCCCTGCGCGTACAGGCACGAGTTCGCTCTCCCCCTATTTAGCGATTGGTGCTTTGTCGGCGCGTCAATGTGTTGCTCGTTTGTATCGTGAATCGGCAATGGGGGTCCTTGGCGAAGGGGCTCAAATCTGGTTAAGTGAACTGATTTGGCGAGAGTTCTATCAGCATTTGGTCGCGCGGGAACCCAATCTTTCCAAAAGCCGTGATTTTCATGAGTGGGGAGCTCACCTTGAATGGTGGAACGATCACGAAAAATTTCAACGTTGGTGTGAAGGCCAAACCGGGTATCCGATCGTCGATGCCGCGATGCGCCAACTTAATCAAACGGGATGGATGCACAATCGGCTACGCATGATAGTCGCGAGTTTTCTCACTAAAGATCTGCATATCGATTGGCGTTGGGGAGAACGCTATTTTATGAGTCAACTGATTGATGGTGATTACGCAGCCAACAATGGCGGTTGGCAGTGGTGCGCTTCAACGGGATGTGACGGACAGCCCTACTTCCGGATTTTTAATCCCGTCAGTCAAGGGGAAAAATTTGACCCGAATGGTGATTTCATCCGCCGTTGGGTGCCTGAATTAAGGGGGCTTTCTTCAGCATATATTCATCAGCCTTGGACCTATCCGGCTGTCAATAGCGTGTTATATCCTGCGCCACTAGTTGATCATAAACAGGAAAGAGAAGTAACCTTACGTTTGTATAAAACAGCGAAGGGATAACCAGCAGTATGTGGCGGAAAGTTTGGGCAATCGGTTGTTCATTGGTGGTCAGTTATAGTGTTGATGCCGCCGTGTTCGATCTACCTGTGGAAGGCAGTAGCATAGTCGGTAGCACGCAATATCACGAGATTCAGAAAGGGGAAACACTGTCAGAAATTGCCAAGCAGTATGATATTGGCTTTTTGGCATTGATGGCAGCTAACCGTGGTGTGGACCCGTTCTTGCCTCAAGAAGGTTTTGTATTAGCGATCCCTGCGCAAATCATTCTACCTAAAGTGGCTTATGAGGGCATTGTGATCAATCTTGCTGAGCTGCGTCTTTATTACTTCCGACCTAACGAAGGTAAAGTGCATATTTTCCCAGTTGGGATCGGACGAATTGGCCGTGATACTCCGGTGATGCAAACCTCAATCAGCAGCAAACGCAAAAATCCAACGTGGACACCACCAGAGTCTGTACGTCGTGAACATAAAGCGAAGGGCGATATTTTACCCGCAGTTGTGCCTGCTGGGCCGGATAACCCACTTGGTGATTATGCAATGAGATTAGCTTATGGTTCTGGAGAGTATTTGATCCACGGCACCAACAAAGATTTCGGGATTGGTATGCGCGTGAGTGCTGGATGTATTCGTATGGATCCGAAAGACATCGAATGGTTATTTCAGCAGGTGGAGCGCGGTGAGAAAGTTCGCATTATCAACGAGCCGATCAAAGTGGCGTTAGAGCCAGATCGCAGCGTATTTATTGAAGTTCATGAACCTTTAACCCGCAGCAATGGCGAGAAAAAAGAGTTAGTGATGCCAGAGGATTTGAGTTGGTGGCTAGCTGAAAACAAACTCTCGGATGCCAAAGCACGCGCCGCCGTATTGGCACAAAATGGCGTGCCGGTAGAGATCGCTCCCCCACAGTGGGAATCTTTAGCTCAATAAAGCCCAATAGCCAGTATAAAAAAGAGCCAGCAATCGCTGGCTCTTCAATTAAAGCATTACTCAGAGATTACTTAGTGTAAGACTGAGCAATGTTGTCGATACGTTCGTTAGCACGAGCTGCTTCTTCTTGTGCTGCTTTTGCTGCTTCGTTTGCTTGATCTACTTTTGATGCCAGTGCAGAAACTTGTGAGTTCAGTTCGCTAACCTGATTGCTGATTTCGTTCATTTTTGCAGTAGTAGCTTCATCAGGACCAGAGGCACAGCCTGCTAGTAGGAGTACAGAAGACGCTGCTGCTGCGATTAACATCTTGTTCATAGAGAGTTCCTTAACTTGGTAAGTCGGTATCAGTTACGTCCTATACTTATGTGCATTTAAAATATGGACGAGATCATTGTAGTCGCAATTTCGCGTAAAACTAGTCCTGAAAAGTTAAAAAAATCCAATAATATGACAAGGAATCAACAAATTGTCGTGCATTCCAGTTTGGCGCTGATGATAACGGCCTTTTTCATTCCTACCGCTTATCCATTCTTGGATTATTTTATCCATTCTTGGATTATTTTATCCATTGACTATCTATGAATAGGTGATTTGCGCTATCATGACGGACTTTTTCGTGATCTGCTTCGTACTTTTAAGCATAACCAAAGATGGAGAATACTTTGCAATTTAAAGATTTAGGCTTAGATAATCGCTTACTGAAAAATCTAGCACATTACAATTTCAAACAAGCGACAGAAATCCAACAGCAAGCAATACCGTTAACGATAGCGGGACGTGATTTGTTGGCTTCATCTAAGACTGGTTCCGGCAAAACGTTAGCCTTTGTGCTACCTATGTTGCACAAATCTTTAAAAACCAAAGCATTTTCGGCAAAAGATCCTCGTGGTGTTATTTTAGTTCCAACTCGTGAACTGGCGAAACAAGTGTATGGTGAGCTGCGTTCGATGCTGGGTGGTTTGAGCTATACCGCAACCGTAATTACTGGCGGTGAAAACTTTAACGATCAAGTGAAAGCGTTAGCGCGTGGACCTCGCTTTATTGTGGCGACACCGGGGCGTTTAGCGGATCATTTGGATCATCGATCTCTGTTTTTGGATGGTTTAGAAACCCTAGTGTTGGATGAAGCCGACCGTATGTTGGATTTAGGTTTTGCTAAAGAGTTGCGTCGTATTCATAACGCAGCGAAGCACCGCCGTCGCCAAACTTTGATGTTCTCAGCTACGTTAGATCATGCGGATGTGAATGATATGGCGATGGAGATGCTCAATGATCCAAAACGTATCGCGATTGGGGTTGGTAGCGAAGAGCACAAAGACATTACTCAACACTTCTACTTGTGTGACCATTTGGATCATAAAGAAGCATTATTGGATCGCATTCTGGCGGACGCTGACTATCGTCAAGTGATCATTTTTACTGCCACGCGTGCAGATACCGATCGCTTGACTGAAAAGCTCAATAAGAACAACCTAAAAGCGGTAGCGTTAAGCGGTAATTTAAACCAAACGCAGCGCAACACCATTATGGGGCAGTTTGAGCGCACCGTGTTTAAGATCCTTGTTACAACTGATGTGGCTTCACGTGGTCTGGACATTCCATCGGTCACTCACGTGATCAACTTTGATATGCCAAAACATACGGAAGAGTATGTGCATCGTATCGGTCGTACTGGTCGTGCAGGCAACAAAGGTGATGCTATGTCGTTAGTAGGCCCTAAAGATTGGGATAGCTTCAAACGTGTAGAGGCCTTCTTACAACAAGAGATTCAGTTTGACGTGATGGAAGGGTTGGAAGGTAAATTCAAAGGCCTCAAACCTCGTCAAGCGGCTCAAAAAACCGCGCCAAGCAAGCGTGCGGTGAAAGCGAAAGCCCCTGCGAAAGCGAAAAAAGCTACACCGCGTGATAAGAGCTTCTACCAAAATGTGTCTGTGGGTGACGCTGTGTTTATCCCGAAAAAGAAAGTCGCGCCTAAGCCAGATGCGGATTTGGAAGACGAAATCGAATAAGCCGAATAGAAATTGAATAGATGATTGGTAATAAAAAGGTCTGGGTAAACCAGACCTTTTTTATGAGATTTTTATGCTGTCTGTCGCAGGAAATTACACTCGGAAATAGTGCAACTGCTGGTTTTGTTGTTCTGCAAGGTTGGATAGCTCATGACTTGCTGCGGCCGACTGAGTGATCCCCGTGACATTTTGGCTGACCAGTTCGTAGATGTTACTCAAGTTGCGGTTAATGTCTTTGGTAACCTGACTTTGTTCTTCCGAGGCCGTTGCCACTTGGGCGTTGATCTGCCCCAGTGCACTGATTGAGAGATTGATCTCATTGAGTGAGGTGCTGACTTTGGCCGCTAATGATTGATTCTGCTCTAGTAATTGTAGGCTCGAATGCATGCTGCTATTTGCCGTATTGGACTGATTTTGCAGCTCTTCAATAATGGCTTGGATCTCTTGGGTTGAGGTTTGGGTACGCGCTGCGAGCATACGCACTTCATCGGCTACAACAGCAAAGCCCCGTCCGCTTTCTCCTGCGCGTGCCGCTTCAATCGCTGCATTCAGTGCAAGCAGGTTAGTTTGCTCTGAAATGCTACGGATCACTTCCGTGACATTACCGATACGCTCCGACTGATCTTTGAGTTGATTGACTACTTGTGCAGCTTCGGTAAGCTGATCGGCCATTTTTGCGGTGGCACGATGGCTCTCTTCAAACATGCGTAAACTTTGTGAGGCGAGCAGGTTCGCTTGCTGTGCTGCACCATCAGCGCTATGCGCATGGTCAGTCACACTTTGCGCGGTACTTTGCAGCTGGTTAACTGCGGAAGCCACTTGTTCGACTTCTTGCTTTTCCTGATTTGAGTTGACATTGGCTTGCGTCATCACTGTAGCTAATTCTGTGGAAGCAGAAGCCACATCGGTGCTGATGCGTACTAAACTTTCCACGGTTTGACGCAGTTGGGCAACGGTGGCGTTCACATCTCGTGCAAGCAAGGTGATCTCGTTTTTACCCACCTCTTGGGCTGTAACGAGCAGGTTGCCTTTTGCCACTTCACGCATTGTTTGCTGTAGCTGGCTCAATGGCTTAACGATGATGCCTGCCAAAATCCAGCTGAACACACCCGCAGCCAGCAGAATGGCAATCAGTGAAACGGTGGAATTGCTTAGCACGCCATTATGCTGTTCTTCGCTCTGTTTAATCGTACGCATGGCGAGCTCGTTTAGTGCCTGAGATAGGTTACTGATCGCTTTCACCATGTCGTTACCCGCTGCACGATAGGTATCGGAAGCCTGTTGATATTGTTGGTCGAATTCAGCGCTAGTTTGCTCGGTACTTTGCTTAATATTGAGCAGAGGGATCATGTTATTGATCGAAAAATCCACATAATGCTGCATGGCTTTAGTTAACGCCTGAACTTCATCTTGCAGCTCAGGGTTATCACTAAAAGAGCGCATCAACTGTAAGTTTTGGCTTTGGCGGTCTTTTAGTGCAGAGGGAAGAACTTTCACTTCAGCAGGTCGAAAAAGGCTATAAATAGCACTAATACGCATTGCATAAGTGTTATCGATAATTTTGGTGAGATTGTCTTTATCGACAATGAGGTGTTCGGTGGAGTCTGAAACCTGGCTAAAGGCGGTTTTCAATGTTGATGTGCTGTATACAATCCCTGTCACGAGTAAAAGCATTGTGAAAAACACAGGTACTACAACCTGCAGTTTGATAGACAAACCGCTGAGTAACTGGCGCATGGTGGTCCTCTTTTGAAAAAATTAAGTAAGAATAGTTATTGTTATTTAAGAAATAATGGCAGCACGATGATATGTATCGTTGTTGAGAATGCAATCACAAGTAAACTCATGCTGACCACAAGTGAGTGATGTTAATCACATTTGTGCATAATTATTGTCGATAGAAGAAATATTAAGTCTTGCGGGTGAAATTTTTGTTGCGCAGTTGCTAAGGCGTGGGATGGACAAGCTATGTGTGTGGATTTTATAAACAATCAGTTGGTCGTGTCATACAGGGTTCAATTAAGTGAAACATAACTGTCATATTCACCCCCTAAAGTGAGCTTCGTTCAAGTGAAACACAACGGCAACAAAGCCACTTATAGGAAATTTGTGATGAAAAAGACAGTAATCGGTGCTATCGCTCTTATGGGCGCACTTGCAGTAACTCCAGTTATGGCGAAAGAGACAATCTCAGCAGTGGGCTCAAGCAGTGTTACTCCGCTGATGGAAGTGTTTTCTGAAACTTACGCAAAAATGAATCCTGAAGTTTTCATTGAAGTACAAGGCCCTGGTTCTTCTGCAGGCATCAAAGCCGCGAAAAACGGCAGCGCAGACATTGGTATGTCTTCGCGTAATCTGAAAGACTCTGAAAAAGAAACCAATCTGGTTGAAGAGAAAATTGCTCTGGATGGCATCGCTGTGGTAGTTCACCCAAGCAATGCAGTGAAAGGCCTAACAGCTGAGCAAGTTTCTGAAATCTACAAAGGCGAAATCACTAACTGGAAACAAGTGGGTGGTGAAGATAAGCCAATCGTTGCGATCACTCGTGATACCGCTTCTGGTACTCGTGGTGCATTCGAAGACATCATGGAACTGAAAAAGAAAATTGCTGATAAAGAAGTTTCAGCGATTTCTCAACGTGCGCAAGTGGCTAACGGTAACGGCGCGCTGAAAACTATGGTGGCATCAAACCCATACTCTATCGGTTACATCTCACTTGGTACGGTCGATGGCTCGGTTCACGCGCTATCTGTTAACGGCGTTGAAGCGAGCGTAGATAACGTGAAAAACGGTACATACAAAGTCTCTCGTCCGTTCCTTGTGCTGTACAAACAAGATAAGCCATCTGCAGAAGCGAAAAAATTCCTAGAGTGGATGCTGTCTGCTGACGCACAAAAGATCGTGGCTGAAAAAGGCTATATCACAGTTAACTAATATGCTCCACACTCTTTTCCCGACCCAATTTGGGTCGGGTACTTTGTTTACATCGACATCAGTTCGATAGGTGATTTTATGACCATCGCAACAAATAGTGACAAGCTTATGGATAATACCTCTATGCGTAGCCTGCGTGAGCAGCGACGTGTTGACTGGAAAGAACGTATCTTTCACGGTTTGTTTCTCACCAGTGCCGTGATTGGTATTGTTTCTCTTGGCATCATTGCTTACTTCATTGTTCGAGAAAGTATCCCAGCTTTCCAAGAGGCTGGCGTGTCAGGCATCGTGCTTGGCCAAGATTGGTTGCCTCCTGCGCTGTACGGTGTCGCGACTATGATTGTCGCTTCTGTCGTTTCCACTTTCGGTGCAGTGATTGTGGGGGTTCCGGTTGGCGTACTTACCGCAGTTTTCATTGCGGAAGTGGCTCCAAAACGCGTGGCGAATGTGATTCGCCCTGCAGTTGAACTGCTTGCGGGTATTCCTTCTGTGGTGTACGGCTTCTTCGGTTTGGTGATCATCGTTCCGCTGATCCAAAACGTGTTTAACGTTCCTGCTGGCAATACTATTTTGGCTGGGATTATTGTCCTTGGGGTGATGATTCTGCCGACCGTGATTACGGTTTCTGAAACCTCAATTCGTGCTGTACCTCGTACATACAAAGAAGGTTCACTCGCTCTCGGTGCTTCAAGCATCTACACCATCTTCAAACTGCTGGTGCCTGCTGCTCGTTCGGGGATCATGACTGGCGTTATATTAGGGATCGGTCGTGCTCTGGGTGAAACGATGGCGATCATCATGGTGATGGGCAATGCGCCTGCTATGCCTCAAGGGATATTGGATTCTGCGCGTACACTGACCGCGAACATTGCGATTGAAATGTCATACGCGAGTGGTGTGCATGCCAATGCACTCTACGCAACGGGTGTGGTGCTGTTGGTGTTTATCATGATGTTGAACGCTGCGCTGCTGTATTTAAACCGTGAGAAAGCGAGGTAATGGCTATGGATCGCGTAAAACTCAAACAAGCGCGTGTATTGAAAGACAATATCCTGCGTGCTTTTATCTGGATCTCAGCAGCGCTGACTGTCGGCTTCCTGTTCTGGATTATTTGGTACATCCTGTCTAACGGCTTACAACACGTTAACTGGAAGTTTATTACTGACAACTACACCCATACGGGTGATGAACACGGCATTTTCCCGATGATCATCTCTACCTTGTACATGGTGGTAGCGTCTATCGCGGTGGCGGCGCCGATTGGCATCATGACGGCCATTTACTTAACGGAATATGCCAAAGTGGGCAGCCGTTTAGTCAAAATTATCCGATTTTGTACTGAGTCACTGGCAGGGATTCCGTCGATCATCTTCGGTCTGTTCGGTATGACTTTCTTTGTCGCAATTTTAGGCCTTGGTTTTTCGATTCTCTCCGGTGCTTTGACGCTGAGTATTTTGATCCTGCCGGTGATTATTCGTACCACGGAAGAGGCGTTAATGGCGGTACCGCAAACGTTTCGTGAAGGCTCTTATGGATTGGGCGCTTCGAAAATTTACACTATCCGTCGGCTGATTTTGCCAAGTGCGATGCCGGGGATTTTAACTTCTGTCATTTTGAGTATTGGCCGAGTGATTGGTGAATCTGCCCCGGTATTTTTGACCGCAGGTATGGTGGCACGTATTCCAGATACGTTGCTCGATTCAGGACGTACGTTGACCGTCCACCTATACAAGCTGACCACGGAGTTGTTCACTATTGAAGAGTGGAATCAAGCTTATGGCACCGCAACAGTACTGATTGTTGTCGTCTTGCTGATCAACATGGTCACCAAGCTCATCGCCAAACGATTCAATACTGCGACTTACTAAGTCCCTGACAGAATTTAGAGATAACACAATGAAAACGACCAAATTCAATATCGAAAATCTTGACCTGTTCTACGGTGCGAACCAAGCGCTAAAATCGATCAATCTGCCAATTCCAACCCGTCAAGTGACGGCACTGATTGGCCCATCTGGCTGTGGTAAATCAACCCTGTTGCGCTGCCTGAACCGTATGAATGATCTCATTGAGGGAGTCACGATTACCGGTAAGCTGACCATGGATGGACAAGATGTGTATGGCAATATCGATGTGTCAGACCTACGCATTCGAGTTGGCATGGTGTTCCAAAAGCCGAATCCATTTCCTATGAGCATTTATGAAAACGTAGCGTATGGCCTACGTGCGCAAGGGATTAAAGACAAAAAGCATCTCGATGAAGTGGTTGAGCGCTCATTGCGTGGTGCCGCGTTGTGGGATGAGGTGAAAGATCGCCTCAAGTCTCATGCGTTTGGTTTATCAGGCGGTCAGCAACAGCGTTTGTGTATTGCACGCACGATAGCGATGGAACCCGATGTGATTTTGATGGATGAGCCGACTTCGGCACTCGATCCCATTGCAACGCACAAAATCGAAGAGTTAATGGAAGATCTGAAGAAGAACTACACTATTGTGATTGTGACGCACTCGATGCAGCAAGCCCGCCGAATTTCTGACCGTACTGCATTCTTCTTGATGGGAGAATTGGTGGAGCATGATGATACGCAAGTGATCTTCAGTAACCCACGTGATGATCGTACTCGCGGCTACGTTAATGGTGACTTCGGTTAATGAACATAAACAGATTATAACTATAAGCGATGGTAAACTTTGCCCCTCACGATGAGGGGCTTTTTTGTAGGAATTTCATTTCATACATATTCTGGTCAGCCAGATAAATCAGTTGACTCAAGTTGGTGGAATCAAGTGGATAGGTACTAAATCCCACGCTAGTGCTGAGCTTCGCTTTCAAATGATCACTAATGGCAAAATCTTGGTTGAAGCACTCTTTAATCATGCGTTGCATCATCATCTGCTCTGTTGAATTAATGCTGCTCAGGATCAAGGCAAATTCATCACCTCCCATCCGAAATACTCGATAATCAAGCGCGGGAATACAATGTGTTAAGCGGTACGCGACTTGTTTGAGTACCGCATCTCCCATTTGGTGGCCATGGGTATCGTTGACCTGTTTAAAACCGTTAAGGTCAATCAAAAACAGCGAAAATCCACCGCTACGGCGATAGCGCTCTAACTCGGTGAACATTGCGGTGCGGTTTTCCAAACCCGTTAAAGGATCGGTTAAAGCCAAAATCCGGTGGTAAGCGGCTTCTTTGTGCAAAATGAAGCTGACCACACCCGCACAGCCAAACATCAGCAACATCAGCATAATCTGAATCCGGCTGAGGTAATTCACCTGCTCCTTCTGTTCTGTATACAGTGGGCTTTGTACCCCAAACGTACGATTAATAAATTGGATGAAAATATCCAATTCATTTTGGCTAGCAGAAACAAAATTTTGCAGGCTTTCGGGGTTATTAACTGCCAACAGTAATGGCTCAAGTTGTTTAAAACGAGCGAATGCGGATTGGAAAAATGCACGGGTATTGGGCATCCCGATAATGCCATCCGCTTCTGGACTATTGAGGATCAAGTCAAAGCGGCTCCAAGTCAGTTCATATTTCACCATGACTCGTTGGCGGTTTGTTTGCGATTCCAGTAAATAAGGCGCGATAGACAGCATTTCCGTGAACTCTTTATTGAGTTGGAATAAAAACCAGATCGCTTGGTTGGTTTGTGAAGAATAGGATTTAGAAAGCTCACGAGTGGTATTGAGCACGTAGAGGTTAGCCAGAATCAGTATGGCTGACATGACAATTAGCAATGTCTTCGCGTGCAGAATTAGCGGGTGAAGTGTTTTTTGAGTTTGTGTATTCATGGCTTCTTATGAATAAGGATATGGCTAATTTGCCAAACCATATGGGTGTAATAAACAGGATCCTTGAGTTTAGGATTCTGATCTAAGTTATACACCAACCAAAATGGCCCTTTGTTGCGTATTTGCATTTCGCTTCCATCCATCTCATACGCCACAATCGGTGCATATTGATTAATATCTTTTATTGAAATATTAGCAGCATAGTCATTCAATGCCATAAAGGTCACTGAATTTGCTTGCTCGAGCTGTAAGTAAGCCAACAAATCACTCACTTTAAAACCAGTGAAACGATGTGAGCCCTTTAGCCAAGGTAGGTGGGTGGTAAACGTCGTCTTTGGCAGCTCAGTGGCTAATGTTTTGAGTGAAAAAACCTTAGTGGGTGAGTCCGCAACTTGTATCGTAATCTCAGACGAATAAGCTAAGGAGCTGCACAACAAGGCCAATATCAGCAACATCCATCTCATGATTTGTTATTCCGTGCTGTTTGACATTTGATCTCCCGACTTCTTTATTGTGGCTTTAGCTTGGCGAGAGAATGGTTACTGCTGTTACGCGATACATGACGCACAAAGTCAACCGAGCAAATGGTTTGCCACTGATAACTCTGTGGTTAGTTTCTTAATTGGTTGAATTATATGCGGAGATGAGTGATATGAAAATCACCAATATTAACAATACTAATGATATAAAGACTCAGAAATGAGAAATAAAGCAAGAAAAGCGCCATTGCTATGGCGCTTCTTAAATGGGAGACAACTTAGAACAAAAGGTGTGCTACTGCGGTAATCACAGGCAAAGTGATTAGGGTGCGAAGAATGAAAATGATAAACAGCTCAAAAATGTTGACTGGAATGCGGCTGCCAAGCAACAGCGCTCCAATTTCAGACATATAAATCAGCTGGGTCACGGACATTGCGGCAATCACGAAACGTGTCATCTCATTGTCGATCGATGCGGCCAAAATAGCGGGAATAAACATATCTGCAAAACCCACGACAATGGTTTTCGATGCGGCAACGGCTTCTGGCACACCAAGCAGTTCCAAGAAAGGAATAAAGGGCTGGCCAAGTAGCGAGAAGACTGAGGTGTATTCCGCGACAACCAAAGCAATAGTGCCTAGTCCCATGACGACAGGAAGTACACCGAACACCATATCAATGGCATTGCGCACGCCTTCGCCAATTACTGATTTCACCGAGCTGACTTTGGCGGCCTTGGCTAAAGCCAACTCCATACCCCAAGAGAAAGCAGTATGACCTTCAGGGATCGCATCAGCATCCGGATGCGGCTTGCTACCATCGATATAGGTATCTTTTTTCCATGACAAAGGCGGAAGGCGGGGGATCACCACCGCGGCCACAAAACCGGCTAAACAGACGGCACCATAAAAAGGCAGGAAGAGATGCTCAAGCTCAACTTGGGCAATCACAACAAGACTAAACGTGATTGAAACAGCAGAAAACGTAGTACCCACCACAGCGGCTTCACGCTGAGTGTAAAATTTTTCTTCGTACTGTTTACTGGTGAGCAAAATACCCACGCTACCATCCCCAAGCCATGACGCCATACAGTCAATCGCGCTGCGACCAGGCAAGTTAAATACCGGACGCATCACTTTGCTAAGTAGGCTGCCAAACAGTTCTAACAAGCCGAAATTGAGCAGCAGTGGTAGCAGTAAGCCTGCAAAAATAAACACAGAAAACAGAGTGGGTAGCAGACCTTCTAAGACCAAGCCACCGGTGTTTTCTTCCCATATCGCTTTCGGGCCAATTTGGAAAAAAGTCATGATGACGGCGACACCACCAATCACGCGCACCGCCAACCAAAGCCAAGAAGGGTTAAACAGACTGTTTAAAAAAGGGCGACTCATGACCCAACGTGGTTGAAAGATTTTTGTGACGACAGATGCGGCTGACATAAACGCAATAATCACAGTGACGACAGTGACAAGCGAATCACCAAATAGCGCTTGCACCGATTTTGCCAACACGGCAACCGGAATGGTGAACGACCCATCGTAACTGATCGGGGCCATAAACAGGAAAAGCCCGATCAAAGAGGGGATCAGGAACATCCAGAGATTGCCAGAGTGACTTTTTACAGGTGGCTCTATGGTTTGCGCGTTATCTTGCATTCGTTGTCTCTATCTCTTACTGCATTGATTATTGCGTCCTTCAGACGCGCGGAACGGGTGAAACTGAGCTCTCCATGGCATAAAAATTCACTGTACTTCCGTATTTAGTCAGCGGGCGCAAGAATAGCTATTTTTGCAACCATTCGCAATACTATTCATTTATTTTGGGTATGCATTCAAATTTATTTGCTGATGTTTCAGCTTATGACGGATTTTTGTATATTTATTGTTAAATCAATCGTCGACTGGAGAATAGAGAGGGCTACAAGGCGTGATTGGGCAAGGGATTTCTGTAGCGAGAAAGCCGATAATTAGAAGCAAAAAAGCCCTCAGTAAAACAGAGGGCTTGTTACTTAAAGCGTAAGCGTAAATTAGATTAAACCCACACCTTTTTTATTCAGTGATATTGGGAGTGGTGCTCGATGCACTGTCGATTTCAGTTAAAGCTGCGTTGAGTGCACCTTCAAAAGCAGGATAAACATTCTGTTTTCCCACTAGGCCAACTATGCCCGCCTTGATCAGTTTCTGAGAAACTCGCGGATTCGCCCCTGAAATCAGAACCTTAATACCACGTTTATGGAAGCTTTGGATAATCTCTTCTAGCGTTTGAATACCGGTGATATCCATAAATGGCACCCACTTTAAACGCAAGATCAGTATCTGTGGTGTTTCTTGAATACTGCTCATAACACGTTCAAAGGTTTCTGCTGCCGCAAAAAAGAAAGGCCCTTCTAGTGCGTACACTGCGAGTTCACGAGGCAGCGCGGTTTTGCCTTGCTGCGCAAGTTCATAGCTCATATCTTGCGAACCGTTGGCTTTTACTTCAACACTGGAGGCCATGCGTTTCACAAAGTGCAACATGGCAATGATCACACCGATATTGACGGCCACGACCAGATCTGCAAATACCGTCAAACCAAAGGTGAGTAGCAAAATCGCAACATCCGCGCGCGGTGCACGTTTTGCCAGTTGAACAAAATGAGGAGCTTCACTCATATTCCAAGCCACGACAAACAAAATAGCGCTCAGTGTGGCTAGAGGAATATTCACCGCTAAAGGAGCCAATACCAACAGAATGATCACGAGAGTTAACGCGTGCATCACCCCAGCAATTGGGCTAGTACCACCATTACGAATGTTGGTGGCAGTACGGGCAATTGCCCCAGTGGCAGCAATACCGCCAAATAAAGGGGTAATAATGTTAGCAACGCCTTGTCCGACTAATTCTTGGTTAGAGTTGTGTTTTGTACCCGCCATGCCATCGGCCACGACTGCAGAAAGTAAGGATTCAATAGCACCCAACATCGCAATCGCAAACGCGGGGCCAATCAGTTGGATCATTTGGCTCAGGCTAACATCCGGTAAAGCAAACTCAGGTAGGCCTTGCGGAATACCACCAAATGCGGAACCAATCGTTCTCACACCTTCGAAACCAATGACGTATTGCAGTGAAGTAACCACTACTAACGCCAACAGAGGTCCAGGAATCTTGGAGAGTTTTGGAATTTTAGGGCCCAAAATCACCAAAGCTAAAGATAAGATCGCGAGTAAGGTTGTTGTGAGGTGGAACTGTGGAAAAGAGTGAAAAATCGCGATCAGTTTCTGATGGAAGTGCTCGCCTTTAATTTCTGGCAAGCCAAAGAAGTCACGCCATTGACCCACCCAGATGATTACGCCAATACCGGAGGTAAAACCAACGATCACGGGATCGGGAATATAACGGATTATGCTGCCTAAACGAGCTAAGCCGAGAATAACCAGAATAAAGCCCGCCATAATTGTTGCGATCTGTAATCCAGCAATACCATGCTCAGCCACAATGCCAGCAAGAATAACAATAAACGCGCCGGTTGGGCCGGCGATTTGTACGCGTGAACCACCAAATAGGGAAACAATGATCCCCGCGATGATTGCGGTATAAATTCCTTGTTCTGGTTTCACCCCAGAAGCTATCGCAAAAGCCATGGCTAATGGTAGTGCTACCACCCCAACTATCAATCCTGCTGTAATGTTGTTGACCCAATGTTTAGGTTGCAACAGACCGGCTTTATAGGATTCATAGATGGCAAACATAGTTGATCACCTTAATAAAAATAGGGAAATGAAAACGCCGAGGATTCTACGCCCATTTTATAGGCTGTAAAGGGATACTTTCAGCATAGCAGGCAGGCCAATATCGTGGTGTATTTAGAATATTAATCTTTTAATTTCATGTGATTAACTTCGTGTAACTTGGCATTTTCTCCTTGTTTACCAGAGACTCGATAATTAATTGGAATTGCATGTTGAAAAATGGAAATTCAGTTTATTTTACCAATATGCATCCAATTGACAGATTGCAGGTTGAGTATAGAGGGCAAATTACCTATCATTCTTTCGGTTGGCTGTTTTTTGTTCAAAAATGGAGTTTGACATGATTAACAAGAAGTTTCTTAAAACAAAAGATGAAGTTGAAGTTACTTTTGAATGTGCTGCACCTCATGCGGCATCTGAAGTGGCGATTGTGGCAGATTTTTTAGATTGGCAGCCAGAGCCGATGAAAAAAGTGGCCAAATCGGGTACGTTCAAATTCAAAACACGTTTGCCGAAAGATCGCGAATTTCAATTTCGCTATCTGCTCAACCAGCAAGAATGGGTGAATGACCCCCATGCAGATCAATACATCGCCAATGGTTTTGGGGAAGAGAACTGTCTGCTGACCACTTATCAGTGATTTGAGTAGCATTTTTAAACGAAAGGCCAAAAAATCACAAACAAGTAAGTTGCTGCTACCACACAAAATCTTCTATTTTTGAAAGGCACTGACGTGCCTTTTTTGCTTTAAATTGACGCAAGCACAGGTGACAAGCCGTGCTGAAACCCTTACTCTTGGGCTAATTTTGACTTTTCTCCACAGGTAAATGAGTGACATCTAAATCTATTATTTTGCGATTTTCTGAGCTCTCAATGCGAAAGAAGGTGACATTGGTAGGTTTGCCGCTTTTGGCTGTGGCAGCGATCACAACTTCGCTAAACAGTCCGATTCGGCAACAACGAATTGAGCTCTCTCTTCCTGAGTCCGCATTAGTTCCTTTCTCAACCGCAGAGTCCGCGGCTGAGCAGACAGAAGTCTACCGAGCGGGTCATCCAGATTATGAGTATGAGATTAAACCGGGCGATAATCTGAGTACAATCTTCAGTCAGCTTGGCTTTGCTTATACCGAGCTGATGAAAGTCATGGAAACTGACTTGAACTACTTAGCTCTCGATACGTTGAGGCCAGGTAACGTGCTGCGCTTCTGGAAAGGAAAAGACAATACACTGAGCAAGATGGAGCTTGAGTTTAGCTTGGTTGATCGCGCGGTTTATACACGCCTTAATGATGGCAACTATGAATTTGAAGAGCGTAAAATCCCCGGCACATGGAAAGTTGAACCACTGATCGGTGAAGTGGATGGAAGTTTTTCTGTTTCTGCGAGCCGTGCAGGATTGGGTGCTGCTGATGTGGACCAAATCGTTACGTTATTAAAAGACAAAATCAATTTTGGACGAGATCTGCGTAGTGGTGATCGTTTTGAAGTTGTGTTGTCGCGCCAGTTTGTTGGTGAAAAGCTCACGGGTAATTCTGAGATTCAGGCGATTAAGATTTTCAATCGAGGCAAAGAGATCACCGCTTATTTGCATCAAGATGGTCAGTACTACGATAAGAATGGTGAAAGTTTACAGCGTGCTTTCCAACGATATCCTGTCGATAGTAAGTGGCGTATTTCATCGAATTTTGATCCGAAGCGCCTGCATCCTGTAACTAAACGAGTTGCGCCTCACAACGGTACAGACTTCGCCATGCCGATTGGTACGCCAATTTATTCTTCGGGTGATGGCGTAGTCGTGATGACACGTAGCCACCCTTATGCGGGTAACTATGTGGTTATTCAACACGGTAGCACTTATATGACCCGCTATCTGCACATGAGCAAAATTTTGGTGAAGAAAGGCCAGAAAGTATCACGTGGCCAGCGTATTGGTTTATCAGGCAATACAGGGCGTGTGACGGGACCACATCTTCACTATGAATTAATTGTTCGTGGCCGAGCGGTGAACGCGATGAAGGCGAACATCCCTATGGCGAGTTCTGTGCCAAAGAAAGAGATGTCGCAATTTGTGGCGAAGCGTAAAGAGCTGGATCAAATGCTCGCTCGTCAAGAAAGTATGTTAGCTTCTCAATAATCGCGATGTTTATTATCACAAAGCCCCAGTTTGGGGCTTTGTTGTTTTTGCTGGCTCGAGTGCTAGCTGTTGCCGGCTTGAGCTTTGGGGGGGAGGAGAGAAGTTTTCTGCTGCCATCGTTTAACAATTTTAGAAGGTAGCTCTGGTTTACTGAAGTAATAACCCTGAATCTGTTCACAACCCATTTGGTAGAGTTTGTCTAAGGCTTGCTGGTTTTCTACGCCTTCTGCGACCAAGTTGAGTTTGAGTTGATTGGCAAGTTGAATAATCAGCCAGACAACGCTTTCAGCGGTTTGATTCGTTAGTAGATTATGGACAAAGGTTGCATCAATTTTGATGCAGTCAATCGGGTAGCTGTGAATGTAGTTCAAGCTTGAATAGCCAGTTCCAAAATCATCCAAGGCAATTTTAAAACCGAGCTCGCGCAATATTGTTAAGATGCTGCGTGCTTCTACTGCTTTTGATAGCAGTACGGTTTCAGTGAGTTCAATTGTAAACTCATCAGGCTGGTAGCCATATTTATTGAGCGTTTTTAATAAGTGCTCAAGGTAGCGGTTGGAATTGGTGAGTTCATCAGCGGAGCAATTGATGCTTAAACGAACTTTATGCCCTAGCCCCTGCTCTAATTCGGATTTGGCTATGCAAGCCAATTCAAGTATCTGCTCTCCCAGTTCGATAATTAAACCAGATTGTTCGGCGGCTTCAATAAACTCGATCGGAGAGACAAAACCAAGCAAACTGCTTTTCCAGCGGGTTAAAATCTCAAAATAGTGCCAATCTTGTTGGTTCCTTTTTACAATCGGTTGTGCCACGACATACAACTCTGTTTGATGAAAGGGCTTACTCAATTCATGTCGCAACGCATCGATAATCTGTGTTCGCCGATAGTACTGGTTGCTCAGTAACGTATCGTAGAAACGAATTTTAGTGTTATGGTTTCGCTTACACTCTTTTAGAGCAAGGCTGGCATTGAACAGCAATTGGTCTGCCGTTACTTTTTCACCATTGTATTTAGCAATCCCTATGCTTACGCTGACTTTAATCTGCAGCTCTTGATTGACAAAGTCTTGCGCCAGTAAATTGAGTATGCTTTGACAGACTTTCATCGGTTCACGATCTGTGGTTATAAAAGCAAATTCATCGGCTGCGATACGAAAGGCGAGATGTTCTTCAGGTACTGCTTTTGCGATAGCGTCAGCGACAAACTTCAACACCAAATCCCCAATGTAGTGTCCGTACAGGTCGTTAATTGAGCGGAATTCATCAATGTCGAGGAAGACTAAAGTGAAATGCTGTTGTCCTTCTTGAATGAAAGTAGTGAGTTTTTCTGCTAAATCATTGCGATTCATTAACCCAGTTAGACTATCGTGGGAAATCTCATGGCGCAGTTGATTAACTAGGCTTTGCGAGCGCGCTTCTATCTGTTTACATTCCAAATCATGGGCAATGATCTGCGCCAAAACCTGATGGATCAGCACCAGATGCGTCATCTCCTCTAACGGGCGAGTAAAGGTAGAGAGTAAGACTCCGTAATTTTCACCGTTAGAGAGGTTGATGGGAATGCCAAGATAAGCCTCAATGTGGTTTTCGACCAGATAGGTATCAGTAGGGAAAAGCTCTGCGACTTTACAGGTATATAAGCAATAAGGTTGTTTTTTTATACCAACTTGCTCACAAGGGGTGCCTTTCAGCTCGTAATAGGGGTCTAGGCTGCTCGGTTCTAGACTGGCGCAGCACAAATTTTGCGCACGATAACGCAGTTTATCTAACTCTATAATCATTGAGCTGTGGCTATTAAAAGTGCGATGTAAAAACTGGGTGATTTGTGTGAGCAGCTCTGGGCCACAAAGTCCATTGAAATGGTGTATGGCATCCAGACTCAGTTCTTCAGCGATAAGTTGAGTGCTTGTCATACTTTTGATCTCTTTTAGCCTTGACTGACAAATGAATGTGTTTATTTGAAATAAATTTTATATGCACACAGTTACTATTGATGAGGCTTGGCGCTTTTTCCACTACAAATTCTAAAGCCAATTTGCATCAGAAATGAGATCGAATTCAAATTCAATTGGTTAGTTTAAATGAATGAATTATTTTTTCTTAAAGTTATCTTTAACAATGGTTAATACAGCACGTTTTGGTTGGGAAAGAAAAGGCATGCCCATGGTGTACGCCTTCTCTTCTATTTTCAGGGCATATTAGGTGAATGCTTTGCTGTGTGTCAGCTTCTCTTTAAGATAATCCACAAAGAGTCGAGTGCGAGTGTGCTGATATTCGAGTTTGGGATAGTAAGCGTATACCGTGGCTTCATCGACAGTGATATCCGGTAGAATTCTCACCAAGTTTCCTTGTTTTAGCTCCTCTTTAATCATGATGTGGCCAGTTACAATGACACCCATTCCCGATTTCCCCGCATAAAATAATGCTTCAGGGTTGGTGGTAGCAAAATTACCCGTTAAGGTAATGCGCTTGCCTTGCGCATTCTTCACTTCTCGGAATGTTTGTTCCCCCCAACACAACACATTGTGTTGAGTCAATTCTTGTAATGTTTTTGGGGTGCCCTGCTTTTGTAGATAACTAGGAGAGGCATAAAACCCAGCTTGATGCTCAAACAGCGGCGTAGCCTTAAAACTGAGTGAATTGAGCTGCTCTATCTCGCGGCTGATGAAGAGATCAAGATGCAGTTCAGGTAACTGCCCGGGTGTCGTGGTGATCAGTTGAATACGAATATCGGGATATCGTTGTAAAAATTCATCGAGATACTGCATCAAAAACTTAGAGCCAACGGCCAGAGTCGCACCTATACGTAGTAATCCCGCGGGAGTTTGATTGACGGAGCGAGTTTCATCCACTACCGATTGCCAGCTTTCCAGTTGCGTTTTTGCACGTTGATAAAATAGTGCGCCGGCTTCCGTTTGAGTGACAGATCGCGTAGTACGTTTAAGCAGTTGTACGCCAATACGTTCCTCAAGCCAGTGAATGCGTTTACTAATGGCAGAACTGGTGGTGTTGAGCTTGCGCGCTGCCCCATTGAAGCTACCTTCTTCAACCACCTTGATGTAGGTTTTTACGCTCTGGATCCAATCCATTTCTTTGCCTTATTCATTCCAACTGGGAACTAATTTATTTCCAAATTGCGAGATTATCAAATGAGAGTTGCCAATATAGACTCTCTGCTATGAACGCACAAACATCTTCTCGTTTTCGCCGCACCCCTATGCTACTTGCGATGATGATCATCGCGACAGGCCAAGTTGGTGTGAGTATTTATTTACCCTCACTGCCTCTGATTAGCCGCGATTTACAGGTGGATCAAGCGAGTGCGCAGATGCTCGTCACTCTGTTTTTGTTGGGCTTTGGCGGTTCTCAGTTGTTCTATGGTGCATTGTCTGATGCGGTAGGGAGACGCCCCACATTTTTGCTTGGTCAAGGCATCTATCTGGTTGGGACGATCGTTTGTGTGATGATGGCAGATCACTTCCAAGCGCTTGAATTTGGTCGTCTTTTACAAGGATTAGGGGCGGGCAGTGCTTCGGTACTTGGGCGTAGTGTGTTGCGAGATAGCTATGATGGTTTTCATCTCACCAAAGCGCTCTCGTATTTGTCGATTACTGCGTCGATCATGCCGATTATTGCGCCAGTGCTCGGGGGCTGGATGGCCTATCATTTGAGTTGGCAATCGGTGTTTATTTTTGTGCTGATCTATATCGGGGCAATTTTTACGCTCGGTTTTTTGATTCTGCCGGAAACCCTGCCATACCCGAAGCGGCGCGTTCAGTGGCGTGGGATTGTGATGAATTATGTGAAACTACTGACCAATCACCAAGTCACCAGCAGTGCGAGTTATAACTGGCTGAGCTATTTAGCCAGTTTAGTGACATTGTCGATTCTTCCCTTCTTGTTGCAAAAACAGCTCGGAATGACGGCAGCGGATTATGGTTCTACCCTAATCATACCTTCAGCAGGTTTACTGGTAGGAAGCCTATTGGTGAATATGTTGACTTCTCGCTTTTCTGTGCGCCAGTTACTTGCCTGTGCAATTAGCTTGATGGTGTTTTCTGGCCTCTGGTTATTGCTGACTGAGTTTTCTGTTTTCAACCTTATTTGGGCATTTACTTGGCTCAGTATCGCACAGGGGATCTCTTTTCCATTGGCTACAACGCTGTTACTGTCACCGCATAAAGCGCAAGCGGGTTCTGTTTCTGCACTTTCTGGCTCAATTCAAATGGGGATCGCGGGCTTATTGGGTGGTTATTTAGTGGAGCATTGGGTGACAACTCAGATGGCTATGGGCGTGTTTTACATTATGGTCAGCGGTACTATGCTCACTGTGTTAATTCTTACTAAGAAATCATATTCACAGTCGAGTATCGCACAGGCATCAACATAATTCTTTTCACAAGCGGTGGAGGTATGTGTGTACTGCTATTTGCTTGGAAGCAATAATATTCAGAGTGAGATAAGTGATGGTTGATAAGCCGTATATCTCCAAAGGTAAATGAAAACCACCATTGAATGATGCAATAAAATGGTGGTTTTGCTTATCAATAAAGAATTAGCGCAGCGTTTTTAAGAAAAAATCATCTAATTTATTCACTGCTTGATTAACATATTTTTCTTGATCATAGAGATCAAAATGTTGGGCTCCTTCAATTTTAAATAGCTGAGCATCTTTACCTGCTTCAATGCCTCGTTTTACTGCTACTTCACTAAAATAAGCTGAAAGTGCTTTGGTTCCCACTATAGCCAAAAATGGAGTATCACCAATCAGTTCCATATTTTCAGATGGGTTAAAAGCATATCGCGTATCAAGGGACATCGCCGCTCGCAGAGGGGTATAATTTTCAGCGGCACCACCACGTTCAGGATTTCGATAGTAATCTGCAGCTCGAACCCAAAATTCATTCATGGTCTTGGCCTTTTCCATCGATGGAATACCGTCCACTAGTACTACTTCACCAGTTTCATAATATTTCTGTCTTGCATCACTCGCCATTTTAATTTGTTGGCGGTACTGCTCGACCGGACTTCCCGTGAGTTCATCCATATACTGAGTCGCCCCTCCCATACCGTAATCAGTAAAATCAACGAAACCGCTTACAGTTGCTACTGAGTCTAATCGGGTATCTTGTGTCGCGACTTGGAGGCTATAGCCAGCGCCAGAACAAAGTCCCAATAAACCAATTCGTTCAGAATCAACACCAGGGAAATGACTTAAAAATGTAATAGCATTTTTTATGTCTTCAACTTTCATTGGTGCGTTTTCCATGCCACGAGGATAACCGCCACTTTCACCGTAAGTTCGGTGATCAAATGCTAATGCAATAAACCCTTTTTTAGCCATTTTCTCTGCATAAATACCAGCGGTTTGTTCTTTAACACCACTCGCTGGTGTGACAACCACAATCGCTCGATAATTTTTATTTTCATCGTAATTAGGGGGAAGAAATACGTTACCCGCAATACGTATATTTTCACTGAGGAATGAAACTTTATTTTTTCCTGCTTGATATTCATCACCTAAAAATTGACTTTCTGCCATTGCTGGTGCTGCACTTAATATTGCCGATATCACCAAAGAAAGGTTGATTGTTTTTAGTTTGTTCATTTAATTCTCCAATTATATTCAGGGTGTTTTTGAAAACTGATTGGATTATATGTGGCTGTTTATTGTTGATATATACGCCACAACAAATAACTCTGTTGCAATTTGAACAACAATCTTGCTATGAATTTTCCGAAAGTGATGATACTAGTTCGCTGTTTTGACTTGCTCTAAATAGGGTGGAGAAGACACGTTTTGCCTTTCATAAATTCAATGCAGCTTCAGCAGCTAGGATTCGCTGACGTTTTATTGCAGAAGTGTATATAATCGGCGCTCATTTTTACGGGGAAGCACTTTTTACGGGGAACACCATGCAGCAGAGCCAATTTGAATCTTTAGTGAAACTTTTATGTGAGCAAACCACTTTACCGGCGGCATTAACGCTACTGAAAAACAGTGAAGATGAAGCGATTGCCGAAGCGGCGCAGTCACTTTCTGGCCAGTTTGCTTTAGCAGAAGTGGAAGGCGAGCAACGTATTTACCATGTGACAACTGAAGTGGATGAACAGGGTGAAGAGCAAGAGTACGTCGAACACATAATGAATGAAGGCGATGATGTGGTGAAATTTGTTGCGTGGTTCTTTGAAGGTTTCTTCGATATTAAACAAAAAGAGATTTATCAAGCGGCAGGTAAAACCTACAAACAACCCAAACGCAGTTAACTTGTAATTTAATTACATAAAATCGTGACTTGGATCTTGTTTTGTTGTTTTTCGCTGTTATATTGAGCGCAAAATGTTACTCAACAGCACAGAGGCATGCGCTATGAATAATGAACTCGGTTCGGTTTACCTTGGTCAATTGATCGCTAAGCAAGCGATACACCAAGCTCAATTTGGCAAAACCAAAACCAAAACCAAAACGAAAAAGCGTTCTTTATTGCAGAGAATACGTCAAAAATTCAGTCAATAGTTCGCTTGGTTAAGGCTTTCAAGTGGCATTTTTGCAGGCTGAAGCGAGACCAAAAACCGTTGGCGAAGAAAAACGCCCCACAGATTTGTGGGGCGTTTTTGTTTGGCTGATTTGGATAACGACAATTTTGGATTATGGAGCTACACGTGTGCTTTCTAGCTCAACCACATTATCAGGAACGGAGTGGGGATTGTCTTTCAACCATTTCTCTAACGCGTCACAACCACCGATATATTGGCTGTTCAACCAGATTTGCGGAACCGTAACCGGTGTTTTTTCGCCAATGATCGCTTTCACTTCTGGGATCATGCGGTACAGTGCTGCGCTTTCTTTCACTACATCGTGATAGCGATAGTCAATTCCTGCATTGTCGAGCAATTGCTTGGCTTTCACACAGTAAGGGCATGTAGCTTTACCAAAGACAATATTGCCTTGCAGAGTGTCCTGCTCCGCCCATTCTTTGATGATAGATTGCACGAGGACACCACGGTTGAGTGCTTCGCCTTGGCTGATCACTTTGCCTGCTACCACCACAATCGGCGCATGCCATGCGCCTAGCTTCAAGGGTTCCCACCAGTAAGAAAGCCAATCTTTTACTTCCAATTCAATCGGAATGCCAGCCAATTCATTGGCAAAGGTATCGGCCAAAATATCTTTAGTCAGCGTGCATTCCCCACAAGGGATGTTGACTTTAAATGGGCCAAAACTGCCAGCCCAGCGGTAAAGTGTCACTTTAATGGGTGTCGTCATCAAGGTATTCCTCATACAAATCTTTTCATTAAAAGATAGGAAAGGTTCTAGGCCATTTTTCTTTCACGGCGAGATTTTTTTGTTTCCCACTGGGTAATGAATGCCACAGAAAGCACAATGATCGCAGCCCCAAGCCATAAGCGACCTGGTGGAACCCATCCAAATACTAGCCATCCGGCCAATACGTTAAGCGGTAGTTTGGCGTGATCAAAAGGTTGCACGAAGGAGGCATCCGCAACGGCATAGGCTTTAGCAATCGACCATTGTGCTAGGGCTGTCATCACACCTGCACCGATCAACAATAGCCATAAGGTTTGGCCGCTTGGCATTTGCCAGTCGGGGAGGGCAAGCAGTAAGTTAAATGGGGTGATGAGCAGCAGTAAATAGACCACCATAGTGGAGGGAGAATCGTGTGCTGAGAGCTTCTTCACCATGAGTGAGTAGCATGCCCAAAAGAATGCCGCACCCACAGGCAGTAAAGAGGCGAGGTTAAAATCATCCGCCCAAGGTTCTAAAATAATCATTGCGCCAATAAAACCGGTGAGGGTAGCAAACCAGCGTGCCATGCCTACTTTTTCGCGTAACCACAATCCAGATCCGATGGTGGCAAACAGGGGTGAAGTCATTAACAGTGCGATGCCTTGCCAAATTGGCACTGGGTAGGCCAATGCCCATAGCCAGAGCTGAATTCCAATTACGGCTAAAAACACGCGCAGCAAATGTGCACCAAAGCGCTGTGTACGGAGAGACTGACGAATGCCCAATGTTTTGAGATAAGGCAGGATGACAACAATCGCAATGGCGTATTGAACCAGTGCTACGGTAGTAGAGGTGAGGCCAAATTCAATACTGGCATATTGCGCAATACTGTTTACAACGGCGAAAGATAAACCGGCAGTCAGCATCCAAAGCGCACCTTGGATTGGGTGGTGTTTTATACTCATGAATCAAGCAAGTGGTCGAAAAGTTGGGCTGAATCATACGTGGTAATGTATGGAAAACCAATGTTTGCGGTCGCTTATACTCTGCCTGATCTATGTTACAGCGGTATTGGCTACGTTCGTTTATCTCAATGACATTGGTTATCTATGCTCATTGGCGCTCGCTTACTTGTCGTTTACCTGCAACACCAAGTCGTTTGAGTATTACAAGAACGAAATATTGCAATGAAAAAGGCCAAGCTTACGCTTGGCCAAACAAGGACAATTTAAGGAGTTAAGGCAGAGTTATTAGAAATCGTAACGTAAGCCAAGACGAATGGTATCTTCTACTTTGTAGCCAACTTTGTCGTCATCCAAATTGTTCAGCATATACGCAACGTAAGAGCGGAAGTTTTTGTTGAAGTCATAACGGCCAGTCAGTTCGAAGAAATCGGATTCATCGGTCTTAACATTACTCAGCTCCGTTTGACGGTTTTGGTAAGCCGCAATCACACGGAACTCTTTAGTAAATTTGTATTGAGCAGAAACTTCGACGCCATCGAACTCTTCTTTCGTTTTGTCATCGATGTCGCCAGAAGTGTATGTCGCGCCTAAGTAGAACGCATCGAAGGTGTAGCCTAAACCTGCGATGATTTGGTCAGCAGAGCCAGCCCCTACACCGTTGTCGTTACCTGAGTAACCAAGACCAATGTCCAGACCAAACGGTAGAGAATAGATACCAGAGATACCATAGCCATCAGTATCTTTAGCTTCTCCTGCAATGTAGCTTGCTTTCAGTTTGAGGGCATCCATGTTGTAGGCGTAAAGGAATGTATTGTTTACTTGCTCATTGCCTGAGTTGATGAAGGCTTTTTGGTCACCAGTAAAGGTGGCGATATCAGACATATCGGAGATTTGCACACCAGCTGTATTTTGGCGGCCAAAAGACACTGCGCCGAAGTCACCTTTCATACCAGCGTACATATAACGTTGTTTGAAGCTGCTATTTGCCTCGTTGTCAGCAGAGGATTTAACGGTTTGCTCTGCTTCCCAGAACCCGAAACCTTTGAGGCTGGAAGAAAGCTCGGTTTCACCCGCAATATTCAAACGCATACGGCTCTTGTTTTGCATTGAACCTTCAATTTCTTTGCCGCTGATGTTTGCGCCGCCGAAATCACCACGAAACTCTAAACGACCACCAACGTTTAGAGAGGTGCCTTCAGCATCATAAACGGTTGCTGCCAAAGTCGAACCTGATACCACTGCGGAAAGAACGGCGACTGCCATTGCTGTCTTTTTCATTTTTTATACCTTATTCATCGTTGATGAGCTTCGCTGCTCGGTCATTTAACTCGAGGTAAAGTATATGATGCATATGAAACTTTGATTGAACTTTTGTCACAAATTTGTTTCATTTTCATTTCGTGTATATCGTGGATATTTCTACATAATTTAAATGAACGGGTACTCTGCAGAATAATTGAGCGAAAGATCAGAATATTGAGAGAGAAAAGTGGCGAATGATTGGTTAACTGACTGAATCGGTTAAACTCTGCTCTTTCCGATTTTGAATTGCTTACTGGCTTCAAGGATGAATTATGAATGCGATCCGTTTGTGTGAAGAGTTAATCTACCCCTCCAAAATCTTATGTGTTGGGCGTAATTATGTGGAACATATCCGCGAATTAAATAATGTCTTGCCAGATCAAATGGTGGTATTTAATAAACCAAACAGCAGCATTACTTCAACACTGAAAGCATTCCATCAAGAGCCCTTGCATTATGAAACGGAAATTTGTTTTGTGGTGCATGACGGAGAATATCAAGCGGTTGGTTTGGGGCTTGATCTTACGAAACGTGAGCTACAATCGGCTTTGAAAGGTAAGGGTTTGCCTTGGGAGCGCGCCAAGGCGTTTAATGGCTCTGCAGTATTTAGTCGTTTTGTACCACTTAATGGAATGAAGATTGCCGATTTACAACTGGAGCTCTATATCAACAGTGTTCGTGTTCAGTGTGGTGGTGTTGCGCAGATGATCTACTCACCAGAGGTGATTCTCCGAGAACTCAATTCATACACGACTTTGTGTGATGGTGATGTGGTCATGACAGGTACACCACAAGGCGTTGGGGAAGTACATCAAGGCGACCGTTTTGTAGGCCGCCTGAAATGTGGTGAACAGACGTTGATTGAAGTGGAATGGTTGGCTGAATAACCTAACTTTCGCTATCTCGCCCAACATACATTAAGCCCGTTTCTTACGGGCTTAGGCAAATACCACCAGCTTGAGCAGTAAGAAAGTGCCCATCCCCACGACGGTCGTCAGCAGTACATTTTTGCTTAACCAAGCCAGCACACCAGAAAGCAGTGCGGCGAGAAGATAGGGGTTGTGCCACTCTAGCCACAAGGTTTTTTCCGGCATAAACACAATTGGCGCCCAAATCGCGGTGAGCACCGCAGGCCCAGAGTAGCTAAGTAAGCGTTGCAACGTGGGGTTCAAACGCAGTGGTAGCTTAGGTTCAAGAAACAGATAACGGCTGAGAAACACCAGTGCCGTCATCGCGAATATCGAAAGCATGATCATGGGCGAGCTCCTAATAAACGTTCCGCACCGTAGCCAGCGAACATGGCGCCAATACTGGCGAACATTAGGCTGCCTTCAATCCCCATCACGGTGAGTAACACTGATAACACCAAGGCGGTCAGTACCGAAATCAGCACAGGCCAGCTTTTGATATTCGGGATCACAATCGCGATGAAAGTGGCGGCGACCGCGAATTCCAGTCCCCACTGATTGAGATCGGGCAGATAGCTGCCTGCGACAATGCCGACCAAGCTGGCTAAATTCCAAATCAGATAAAAACTCAGCCCTGCGCCTAACGCATACCAGCGATTAAACTGCTTGTCGGACTGTGCGCCGCAAATCGCAAACAGCTCATCGGTGAGTAAAAAGCCCAGTGTCAGCCGCCAATGCAAGGGTAATGGGCTGATTTTGCTGCGCATTGATACGCTGTACAGAAAATGGCGTGAGGTAATAAAAAAAGTGGCTATCAACAAACTCAGTAACCCCGCCCCCGTTTTAAACATACCAATGGCGACCAGTTGCGCTGCACCAGCATACAGCACGGCGGATAGGGCTTGGCTTTCGACTACCGACAACCCCGCTTCAATCGCAAACGAGCCTGCTAATAAACCCCAAGGTAACACCGCAATGCTCAACGGCAGCATAGCGACTGTGCCCTGCCAAAACAGCCGGGTGGGGGTAGGTGAATCATCAATGGTTAACACTTGGCTATTCATACTCTTTCCAATTTATAGAAGAAAACCTTATACCCTTCTTACCTGAAACTCCAAGTGGTTTGGGTATCGTCTGGGTTATCAGAACACAGGGATAAGCCGATAAGCTTGGATAATCTTGCGCGGTAGCGTGCAGGTGACGAGTTCTAATTATCTAAGGTCTTGCGTACTGTTTTGGGGTGATGCCGAGCGCTTTTTTAAAGTGGCGATGCAGATGGCTTTGATCGTGAAAGCCACACTCTTGTGCGGTTTCCGAGATACTCACGCCTTGCTTTAACAGGGTTTTCGCGAGGCGCAAGCGGGCTTGGATTTGATAAGCGTGGGGTGGCAAACCAAACTGTTTTTGAAAGGTCCGCACCAGATGAAAAGGACTTAATCCCGCCAGTTGTGCCAGCTCTTCGAGTGAAACATCGGCCTGCGGAAAGTCATCCAGAAACTCTTTAACCAGCAACAATGGCCGCAGTGCAGATAGCGGTTGATCGGTTTTTGGCGCAGTGCGGCCATGGCGTGTCATCAGCTTGACTAAGCTGGCGTAAATCAGGGTTTCACGTAGCAAGCGGTTAGTCGATTTCTCAAGGGTTTCAAACACTAAGCGCAGTTGGCTCGCGAGTTCTGGGTCATACACCACCGCTTGTGGAAAATAAGGCGCTCCGGTATTGGCACCAATCTCTTTGGCAACTGTGGCAAACTGCTCGGGCAGTGGGTACATGGCTTTGTACGCCCAACCACCTTCGACGGCGGAGTGTCCGGTATGCACTTCATCGGCGTTGACCAAAATAATGCTGTCTTGCGGCGCAATATGGTTGCCGCCGGTGCGGTAGAAAGATTGTGCACCGCGCTCAATCACTCCCACGGTATAGCCTTCATGGCTGTGGCGAGAAAAATTCTGTGTTTCGTATTGCGCATCAAGCAGCTCAAGGCCGCCAAATTCTTCGGCAATCTGAAATTTTGCTTGTTCTTTAATTTTGCCTGCTGAGTCGCTCATCACGCTTCCTTGTGCTTTTCCCTAATGAGTCTACTGCAAAGTACTGGAAAGTTTTTGTACAAAATTGCGCTTCTGTACTAATCGAAATCCACACTATTTTATCTCTGGCTAGAAATGAGTTTATTTGTATTATCTTTCATATGGAAATGGCGGTATGTCTCCTATAAAATCCGCCGCTTTCCAGCTTTAACAAGATTTTCAACATGATTGATGTTTCGGTATTACCGGTTTATCTCACCGCGGTATTGGCGCTGTTGCTGATCCCTGGGCCAGATATGCTGCTGATTGCGAGCTCTAGTATGAGCTACGGACGCCGAGTCGGTTTGTTTGCCAGCTTGGGCAATGCCACATCAGGGATGATTTTAACCTTACTCGCGGCGCTCGGGGTTTCCGCACTGATTGCGATGAACCCGTTGGCGCTCAATGTGCTGCATTTGTTGGGGGGAGCATACCTACTCAAAATGGCGTGGGATTGCCTGCGCGCCGATGCAGCGCAAGCGCCCACCTTGGATGAGGCACAAGCGGTAGCAAAAACCTTTTACCAACGCGCTTTAGTGAGCAATTTGCTGAACCCCAAAGCCTTGGTGTTCTTTGTGCTGTTTTTGCCGCAGTTTGTTTCAACCAATATCGCAGCCAGCTCCGCCGAACAGATGTTCGCGCTGGGTATGGTGCTGAATGTGTGCGGCTTGCTGTTTAATCTGCTGCTAGTGGCTTTGATTGGTGTGTTTGGTCGCTCGCTGGTCGACAATCAGCGTTTTCGCACTTACCAGCACAAAGTGATGGGCGCGGTGTTTTTGCTGCTAGCGCTCTGGATGCTCAGCGATTTTGTGTGATATCGCCAAAAAAGTGAAAAGCCACAGACCGCATCTGTGGCTTTTTTATAGGAATTACCAACATTGACGGATCAGCGAATCGCGTCCAACAGTTTATCGGCGAGCTTTCTGAGTAAGCCTTTTTCCGGCCGAGTGTGGGCAAACGAGCGCAAACCATAAATGCCCATCACCAAATATTCGGTGAGCAGCACGCAGTCACTGTCTGGGTTTATCTCGCCGCGCTGCTGTGCTTCTTGTAATTGCGCAAGCATGCCTTGCTTCCAAGTACCCACTGTGGCGCGGATCAGCGTTTCGACTTCTTCATCCTGACAAGAGAGTTCATTGAGCGCTTTTTGCAGCAAGCAATCTTTGATCTCATCGCGTTCGCACTCATCAACGACCATCGCCATGTACTGCTCTAATCCCGCTAAGATGGTGGGATGTGCGGCGAAAATCGCATTAAATTCCGAGACGCGTTGTTTGGTGTATTGCTCAAGGGCGGCAATCAGCAAACCGCGCTTATTTTCAAACGCGCAGTAAATCGAGCCGGGGTGTAAACCGGTCACGCGTTTTAAATCTTGCATGCTGGTTTTGTTGAATCCTTTGGACATAAATTCATCCATCGCGGATCGCAACACCTGTTCACGGTCAAATTCAGCTACTCGCACAACACACTCTCTTCATCGAACATGGCGCGATTCTAGCGCTAAACCGAGTCGATGACAAAGTATCTTGAACGTTCATTCAAAAAAGTTCTTGAACGATTGTTCAAGAATGATCTAGCATAAGCGCAACAGACAACCACAGGACAACTCAAATGACCGATATTCTTTTTCAGCCATACGCGCTCAATGATGTGATTACTTTAAACAACCGAATTGCGATGGCGCCACTGACGCGCTGCATGGCTGATGATGATTTGGTGCCGACCGATGCCATGGTGGCGTATTACGCACGCCGTGCCGATGCCGGACTGATCATTTCCGAAGCCACCATTATTCGCCCCGATGCTCAAGGCTACCCGAACACTCCGGGGCTGTTTACGCAGGCGCAAATTGCCGGTTGGAAAAAAGTAACGGACGCCGTGCATGCCAACGGCGGTAAGATTTTCGCTCAGTTATGGCATACCGGACGCGTGGCTCACCCTGCCTTTTTTGCGGGTGAATACGTTCTAGCGCCTTCAGCTCTCGGTGTCGAAGGCAGTGTGCCACGCCGCCGTGAATTGCAGTACACAGTACCGAAAGCAGCGAGCCAAGCGGAGATCAAGCAACTGGTGGCCGATTACGCGCAAGCGGCGGAAAATGCACGCTTGGCGGGTTTTGATGGCGTCGAGATTCATGGCGCGAACGGCTATCTCATCGACCAGTTCCTGCATTTTGATTCGAACCAACGCAGCGATGAGTACGGTGAAACGCCGGCCAATATGGCGCGTTTTGCTTTGGAAGTAGTGGATGCGGTGATCGCACGTATTGGCGCAGAGCGCACCGCGCTGCGTGTGTCTCCGGGAGCGTATTTCAACATCAAAGCGGACCCGCGTGATCGTGAAGTGTTTGATTATTTACTGCCTGAGTTGGAAAAACGCAATTTGGCCTATCTGCATGAAGGGATGTTTGATGACAGCGTGACCTTTGATTTCTTAGGTGGTCGAGTGTCGACTTACTTGCGTCAGCACTACTCAAAAACGCTGATGGGTGTGGGTGGTTTTAGCGCAGAAACGGGTGCGACTGCGATTGAAAATAATGAGTTTGATCTGCTCGCGATTGGTCGTCCATTTATCGCTAACCCAGATTACATCGTCCGCGTTCAAAAGGGTGAAGAGCTAAAAGCGTACCAAGATTCGATGTTAACGGAGCTTTACTAACGCGTGTTTTACCTTTATTGATAAAATCAGCCCCATTATTGGGGCTGATTTTTTAGGTTTACAATGCGGATGTTTAAACCAAAGCCGCGGAAATAAGGCCAATCACGCCACCAAACACGCCGCCCCAAATCACCAGCCAGCCCAGATGCTCTTTGATCATCTTCTGCACGATCTCTTTGACCAGTTGCGGAGTCAGCTCATTTAAGCGCTGATCTATGATGCCTTCGATATTGGCTTTGATTTCATCCAGCATCGCGGGGGATTCCAATTGCCCCTTTAGGGCTTCACGTACCGACTCGCTTTGACTCATCTCGACAAGCGCTGTTTGCATCTTCTCCACAAAGGGCTGTTTCAGTGGCTCAAGCGCGGTCGCGCCGCCAAACATCGCCAGCATGCCACCGAAGGAGGATTGGCTTATCACTTCGACGAGCGAATCAAAGGTCGGGTTGAAATCGACTTTGGCGATCACCGGTTGCAAATCAAGGTTCAACGCGCCATTCATCTCTTTATTGAGGAAGCGGTCGATATTGGCATCGGTAAAAAACTGCTCCATCATCAGATTTTTGATGGCGGCTTTGAAATCTTCAAAACGTGCGGGAATCACGCCGGAGCCATACAGTCCAGGCACTTTTTCAAACAGCATATGGATGGCGAGCCAGTTGGTGACCGCGCCAGAAAAGGCAAACAGCCCCGCGTAAAAGGCATAGTGGTTTGGCAGAAAATAGCCGACACCCATCAGTGCCAGCGCCACTACATTGGTAATAAGGCTTTTGTTCATGGTGTTCTCTTGGTTACTCAAAGTCTTACCTTGGCATAACGGCCAAGTGCTTCTCGGTTAATGCATGGAAAAAGTAGCGAAATTCTAAGTCAAAAGCCCAGAAAGAGGAAAGCCCGCGAATGGTCGCGGGCTTATTCAGTGTTGATTGGAATTATGCCAGTATGGCTTCTTCTACTTCGTCTTCATCGCAGCCGATAAAGCCACCGGTTTGATGCGCCCACAGGTGAGCATAAATGCCGTTTTGCGCAATCAACTCTTGGTGAGTACCTTGCTCAACAATTTGGCCTTTATCGAGCACGATCAGGCGATCCATCGCTGCGATGGTCGACAGACGGTGGGCAATTGCAATCACAGTTTTGCCCTGCATCAGTTCATTGAGGCTCTCTTGAATCGCGGCTTCCACTTCAGAATCGAGCGCGGAAGTTGCTTCATCCAACACCAACAGTGGCGCATCTTTGAGCAGTACGCGAGAGATCGCAACCCGCTGACGTTGCCCGCCGGAGAGTTTGACGCCACGTTCACCGACCTGTGCATCGTAACCGCTGTTGCCATGAGGATCGGTCAAACCGAGGATAAACTCATGAGCGTGGGCCTGCGCCGTTGCTTTCAAAAGCTGCTCCTCGGTGGCGTTCGGATTTCCATACAAAATGTTGTCGCGAATGGAGCGGTGCAGCAGTGACGTATCTTGTGTCACCATGCCGATTTTGCTGCGCAGCGATTCTTGAGTCACCTCTGAAATGGGTTGACCATCAATTAAAATCCGGCCGCTCTCTACATCATGAAAACGCAGTAATAGGTTCACCAAGGTCGATTTACCGGCTCCAGAGCGCCCCACTAAACCGACTTTTTCGCCCGGTTTGATGCTGAGGTTGAGATGGTTGATCACGCCTTTGTTTTCACCGTAGTGGAAGCTCACATCATCAAACGTAATGCCGCCGTGCTTAACCACTAAAGGTTTAGCATCCTGCTTATCTTTCACTGTGATCGGTTTGCCGAGCATGGTCATGCCGTCCACTACCGTACCGATATTTTCAAACAGGGCGCTGACTTCCCACATAATCCATTTAGACATGCCGTTGATACGCAAGGATAAACTGACCGCAACCGCAATGGCACCGACGCTGATGGCGCTGGTGGTCCAGAGATAAATCGATAGGGCAGCAATGGTAAACACCAATAAGTAGTTGGCCATTTCTACCCAAATATTAAAGCCAGTCACCAAACGCATTTGGCGATGGACGGTGCCCAGAAAATCTTGCATGCCTTCTTCGGCATATTGCGTTTCACGTTGACTGTGTGAAAACAGCTTTACCGTCATGATGTTGGTGTAGCTATCCACAATGCGTCCGGTCATCAATGAGCGGGCATCGGCTTGCTCGGAAGCCACTTTTTTCAGCTTAGGCACGTAATGCATCTGCACCGTGACATAGATGGCTAGCCAAATCAGCATCGGGATCATTAAGCGCCAATCGGCCTGCGCCAAAATCACTACAATCGCGGTGAAATAGACCATCACGTAGACAAACACATCGAGGCTTTTCATCACGGTTTCACGTACCGCGAGCGCTGTTTGCATCACTTTGGTTGAGATGCGCCCTGCGAACTCATCTTGATAAAACGATACGCTTTGCTTGAGTAGATAACGGTGCGCCAACCAACGGATTGACATCGGGTAATTGCCGAGGAGTGTTTGATGGATCAGCAATGAATAGAGTGCGATCAACATCGGCATACCAATCAGTACCAGTAAACCTAGCCCAATCAGTGTGCTCTGATTCTCGACTAAAAAGGTGTCTGGCGAGCTGGTGGAAAGCCAGTCCACCAGTTGGCCCATAAAGCCAAACAGAGAGACCTCGATAATCGCGATCGCCGTGCTGAGTAACGCCATCACGATCAATGGTTTTTCAAACCCGCGAGTATAGTGGCGACAGAATGCCCACAAGGTATCGGGTGGACGTTGTGGGTCACCTTTGGGGAAAGGGTCGGTAAAGCTTTCGAATAGCTTAAACATGAGAAGATCCTTGCTGTGAATACGGCGGAAGAGTAGGAAAAGCACGCGTTCGAGCGTCCGCCAAAAAGTCATTTTCTGTTAAAACGGAAGCAGTATAACGTTATCCATCGGTGACTTGAAGTTATCCCCTTGCTACTTGCGCCGCAATGCCAAGTTGTTTGAGGGTATGCCGAGTGAATGGTTAAGTTTTGTGCCCCATTCTGAAGTGAATCTAACGGGTATTTTTCACAGCATGAGTAATATTTACTGAAATAATTGACTTATACAGTAAATGATGAAAGTTTATCTGTGGAAATAAATCAAAATCAGCAAATCTTTGGTTAACATTCTGTTTACACTCTTGGTGTAAAATCGGTGATGAGTGCCTATTATGAATGTTCATCTACAACCCAATATGTTGATTCCGCGCTCTGCTGCACAAACGGCTCGCGCTGTCGTCATGGTGCCGCCGAAAGAGTTCGGCTTTAATGCGCAAACTGCGCAAGATAATGCCTTTCAAAACCCGCTGGCACTGAGCGCTGAAACTATTTTGCAGCGTGCTATGGCGGAGTTTAACGCCATGGTAAACGGTCTTCGCCAAGCGGGCGTTGATGTTGTGGTATTTGATTATCCATTGGCGAATAGCGAAACGCCGGATGCGGTATTCCCCAATAACTGGTTTAGTACCACTGAAGCAGGTGAGCTATTTTTGTTCCCAATGGCGTGCGCAAACCGCCGTTTGGAAGTGCGCCCCGAAGCCTTGATTAAGACCTTGCAACAACAGGGTTTTGTTGTGAAAGCGCAGCACTCTTTGCTAGCGTTTACTGAGCAGCAAGCGTTTTTGGAAAGCACCGGCGTGATGGTGATGGATCACCCCAATCGCACCATTTATGCGGGGCTTTCACAGCGCTGCGATCGTGAAGTGCTGGAAGTGTATGCCGAGCAAATTGGCTATTCGCGCGTGGTGTCGTTCCAAACTCGATTGCCGTCTGGCTCGCCGATTTATCACACCAATGTGATGATGGCGATGGGTGAGCATTTCTGCGTAATTTGCGATGAAGCGATCCCAGAATATGAGCGCCGATTTGTCGTGAAATCACTCGCCAAAGATAAACAGGTGATATCGATCTCGCTAGAGCAGATGAACCACTTCTGCGGCAATATCCTGCAACTAGAAACGCGTGATGGTCAGAAAGTGATTGCAATGTCGCAATCGGCTTATGAGGCTTTTACACCCGCTCAACTCAACCAGCTTGCCACTCACGGTAAGTTGCTGCCTTTCGCCGTACCGACCATAGAAACCATCGGCGGTGGCAGTGTGCGCTGTATGTTGGCCGAGCTGTTCTTGCCCAAAGGGTAACTCATACTGCCAGAATACCCAGCGTTGAGCTAATAGCGCTGGGTTTGGATGGCGACTTACAGGGTTTGCTGTCGATACTGCTTCGGTGAATACCCACTCCATTTACGAAATGCATGGCGAAAGTTTGCGGCATCTGAAAAACCAACGCGTTCAGAGATCTCTTCAATATGCAGTTGGGTGGAGGCGAGAAAATGGCGAGCAAGGTGATATCGAACGTGATCGAGGATCTGCTGATAGCTGGTCGCCTCATTTTTTAAATGGCGTCTCAATGTGCGAGAAGACATCCCCAGCTCAGCAGCCAACTGTTCAATGGAGGGGTAATTGCCGGGATTTTCCACCAAGATCTGGGTGATTTTCTCTTTTAAAGAGGCACTGCCCGAGACTTTTGCCAACATCTCATCACACGACTTTAAGCACATTTGTAAGGTCATTGGGTTTGCGGCGGGAAGTGGTGCGTATAAGCTTGAGGCATCAAACTGCCACTCCAACCGTGGGCTGTCGAATTCAATGGTGCATTGAAATATCTGCTGATACCGCTCGCTGTATTCGGGCCTTGGGTAAGGAAAACGAATCAGAGTTGAAGGAAAAGGGTGTTGCATAACTTCTTCACAAAGGCTTTGAATGGCAGCAAACCAATATTCACAGCAAAAGGGTAATAATGATTGTAAATCAATAAGTTGCTCGGCTTGGAAGTGGCCGAATTGCTCGTTAACCCACATTTTTTTCTTCAATACTGGCCCCGCAAGACGCAGATATTTAAAGCCCATCATCAATGCATCCAGCAAAGTATTGCTGCTAAAAATGGCGTAGCCCAGCACCCCAAAGTCACTAAAACGGGCTTGTTGCCCGACTTTAAGGCCAAGCCCCGCTTCATGGCAGAGCGCGAGCGCGTTGCTAAAAACCACCAACTTTTGCGCGAGCGTGGCGTGCGTTTCCGGTGAATGCAACTGTTTGAGCGTGATGCCACTGCCCTTGAGTAAGGCTTCCACATCGACTTTCGGCTCAAGGTAACGAACCAGAAGCTGTAAATCCAGTACACCGAAAGCCTGTGTATCTGGCTCATAAACAGCAGTGTATTCCACATTTCTCTCCTGATTTATCTCGATAATGATGGTTCGAAAAGGGGTTACGAGCCACATCAGTTAGCTCGAATTTGTCCGAATATCACCGTTTTTTGTCTTTTTGTAACCTGTGCTTAGTGTTATCGAAATGTTGTAATCACACAAATTATACGGTGGGAGAAAAACATGAATAAGCTAGCAAAGCAAGAGCAGGAAGATCAGGGCGCTTTCGATGAGATGAGTGGTCATCCGGCTCAAACAAGCGAACTCGCAACGTGGTTTTATGAATTACGCACGGCTTATCAGGCTGATCCTTTGAGCCATTATGCAGTGAGAAAACAGCGTTTGTTAGAGCTGAAAAAACAGATCTCGCGTTATCAAAATGTACTGGCTGAAGCGATGAGCCAAGACTTTGGTGGGCGTTGCTATACAGAGTCAATCATGGCGGATATTCTTGCCCCTATTCTCGATATCAATCATGTACTGCGCCATTTAAACCACTGGATGAAACCCAGCCGAAGACCGACAGAATGGCTGTTTAAAGGCAATAAGCTTGAAGTTCGTTACCAACCCAAAGGTGTCGTAGGCATTATTTGTCCTTGGAATTTCCCCCTATATCTTTCGCTAGGGCCGATGATCACGGCGCTGGCCGCAGGCAATCACTGCATGATTAAAATGCCACCAAACAGCCCAGCGACGACAAAACAATTGCGCCGCATGCTATTGGAAATCTTCCCCGAAAATTTGGTGCGTATCGTTGATGGTCAGCATCCTGAAGCAATGGAGATTTCCCATCTCCCCTTTGATCATCTGGTGTTCACTGGATCTCCGGCGAGCGGCAAAATCATTATGGCGAATGCGGCTGCCAATTTAACTCCGGTGACCTTAGAGTTGGGTGGAAAATCACCCGTGGTCTTGTTTGATGACTATGACGTGAACAAGGCGGCACAGCGAATTGCGCATGGGAAAGGCTTTAATTCAGGGCAAATTTGTATTGCACCTGACTATGCGTTTGTGCCGGAGGGTAAGCAAGAAGCTTTTGTTGACGCGCTGAGAAGTGCCCACCGCGCAATGTACCGTGATCTTAAAACCAACCCAGACTACACCGCTTTGGTGGATGAGGCGCAGCACAAAAGATTCCATGATTTGTTGCTTGATGCGCGCGCCAAAGGGGCCGCGATCACTCAATGTCTTGATGAGGGTGAGGGTCGAAAAACGCCACTCTATATTGCAACGAATTTGACGCCGGATATGCGTATTTGCCAAGAAGAAATTTTTGGTCCACTGCTGCCGGTGTACACCTACCGTTCGATGGATGAGGTGATTCGTTACATTACTCAAAGACCAAGGCCACTGGCTTGTTACCTATTTAGTCAGAATGCTGCTCAGTGTGAAGCCTTGCTAACACTGACTCACAGTGGGGGTGTCACACTCAATGGCTGGGGATGGCATGCATTGAATCACGCAGTGCCATTCGGTGGTGTGGGGAATTCTGGAATGGGTAATTACCATGGTGAGGAAGGATTCCGTGAGCTGAGCCATGCGCGCACGGTGCTGAAAATGCGTGATTGGTTTCCCATTCAGCTGTTTGCGCCCCCTTATGGAAATTGGGTGCAGAAGTTAGTGGTTAGACTCTTTGTGGGTAAAGCAGATCCTACCCTGTAATGGTGCTTCCCATATCGGTTGACCAAGCAAAAACATTCTAAGAACAAAGATCAAAACGAGTGAGAGGAGAGGACATGATGGAATATGATTTTATTGTTGTCGGCGGCGGTTCGGCAGGCTGTGTTTTGGCCTCCCGCCTTACGGAAGATGCCAATGTGACTGTGTGTTTGCTGGAGGCTGGGGGCAAAGACTCAAGCCCGCTGATTCATACCCCGATGGGTATGGTGGCGATGATGCCTACCAAAATAAACAATTGGGGATTTGAAACGGTTCCTCAGCCGGGGCTGAACGGCCGAAAAGGTTATCAGCCACGAGGAAAAACCTTAGGTGGTTCAAGCTCGATTAATGCCATGATGTACTCACGAGGTCATAAGTTTGATTACGATCTGTGGGGGGAATTGGGCAACCAAGGTTGGAGTTATGCCGCCTGTTTGCCCTATTTCAAAAAAGCAGAAAACAACGAAGTCCACCATGATGAATATCATGGGCAAGGTGGCCCACTGAATGTCGCCAACTTACGCTCACCGAGTGAAATGGTCGAGCGCTATCTGGCCGCTTGTGAATCTATTGGCGTTCCACGTAATCCTGATCTCAACGGCGCTGAACAGTTTGGGGCAATGGCCACGCAAGTGACGCAACTTAACGGGGAGCGGTGTAGTGCTGCGAAGGCTTATCTGACGCCCAGTCTGCACAGACCGAATCTGACGGTGCTCACGGCTGCAACAACCCATCGAGTGCTGTTTGAAGACCAGCGCGCCGTTGGTGTTGAGTATGGTATGCAGGGGCAGGTTTTTCAGATCCGTTGTCGGAAAGAGGTGATTCTTTCCGCTGGGGCTTTTGGTTCACCACAAATCCTGATGTTGTCTGGCATAGGAGCCAAGAGCGATCTTGAAAAGCATGGAATTACCGCCATCCATGAGTTGAAAGGTGTTGGTGAGAATCTGCAAGACCATATCGACTTAGTGCATACCTACCGATGCAGCGCAAAGCGCGAAACTTTTGGTATCTCATTGCCAATGGTCTCCGAGATGATCAAGGCGTTTCCACAGTGGATAAAACAGCGTACTGGGAAATTAAGCAGTAACTACGCCGAAGGGATTGGCTTTCTGTATTCTGATGAGCAGGTTGATGTTCCGGATCTGGAGTTCGTTTTTGTGGTCGCGGTGGTGGATGATCATGCGCGGAAAATCCATATCAGCCATGGCTTTAGCTCTCACGTCACCTTATTACGACCCAAGAGTATCGGCACCGTAAAGCTCAATAGCTCGAATCCTTATGATGCACCTCGTATTGATCCCGCATTTTTTAGCCATCCAGAAGATATGGAGATCATGATCAAAGGGTGGAAGAAGCAGCATCAGATGTTAGAGAGTGAAGCGTTCAACGCAGTTCGTGGTGAGAACTTTTACCCCGTCGATGCCTCTGATGATAAAGCGATTGAGCACGACATTCGCCAACGTGCCGATACGCAATATCACCCTGTTGGCACTTGTAAAATGGGGCCTGCGGATGATCCTATGGCGGTTGTGGATCATGAACTGAATGTCTATGGAATTGAGGGGCTTAGAGTGGTCGATGCGTCAATTATGCCCACTTTAGTGGGTGGCAATACCAATGCCCCGACCATAATGATTGCGGAGAAAATTGCCGATGTGATTAAAGCGCAGTATCAACAAGGTGACGGTTGCGATGGGCGTTATTCAACGGCACATAGTGAAGCGACACATTGCGAAATGACGTAATCCAGACAGAGAATGAGTTAAGCCATTTAGATCATGGGTTTACCGCTTACCTTGGTTGTGCTGATGTAAGCGGTAGATGGTGATCAAGTTAGTCACAATAAAGGTGCTTTCCACGAGCGTACCGCCGATGGAGCCAAGCCAAATGTTGTGGCTAACCCAACACAGCGAGTTAAATAGAATCAGGCTACGCAGGGCGACTCCGCGTTTAGAAAACAGGGCCCAAGTCGCCACTGACGATCCAAACACGGTCATAAACTCGAAAAAGTGGGTGATGTTAGGCAGCGTCATCAGCCACATCAACGCGATAAAAAACCACATGACTCTGCGCGATTGCGTTTTGATGGAAGCAAAACTGCGCATGCCATTGATTACCACACCGATGGCGGCAACGGTCGCACCCAACAAAGCAAAATGAATGCCCATGATGAAGCAAAACGCGACCATCTGATAACGAAAGCGCATGTCGTCTTTTTGCCAAAAGGCCATCACACCGACCAGAAACGCAATACCACCGATGCCTTGCGCTAATGTATTGTCCATTGTTGTGCCTCTTTAGTGAAAGCGCCCCTCAAAGTGAGGGGCGTCAAGATGGTTAAGCTCAGTCAGAGGGTTAGCTGACTAACGCAACGGCTTCACGAGTCAGCCGAGCCAGTTCTTCCCAGTTTCCTGCTTCAATCAGCTTTTTATCCACCATCCAAGTACCGCCACACGCTAACACGCGTGGGATCGCTAAGTAATCTTTGATGTTGGCAGGGCTAATACCTCCAGTGGGCATCAGCTCAATATCGGTATAAGGCGCGAGCAGGGATTTCACCATGTTGATACCGCCAGAGGCTTCGGCAGGGAAAAACTTCAACGTGGTTAAGCCCATTTCCAGTGCCGCTTCAACCGTGCTCGGGTTATTCACCCCCGGAACGATATCAATGCCGATCTCCTGACACGCTTTGACGGTATTAGGGTTAAAGCCAGGGGAGACAATAAAGGTCGCGCCTGCTTCCTTGGCGGCAATCGCTTGTTCGCGATTTAGCACAGTGCCTGCGCCGATCAGCATGTCCGGTTGGGTTTGGCGCAGCAGACGAATGGCTTCTACTGCGGCTTCTGAGCGAAAAGTGATTTCGGCAGCAGGCAAGCCATTTTCCACCAGCACTTTACCCAGAGGGATGATGTCTTCGGCGTTGTCGATGGCGATCACTGGGATCACTTTCAGAGCTTTCAGTTGTTGTTTAATGCTAGACATGTTGGTTCCTTAAGCGACGCCAAGCGCCGATTGTGTGAATTCTTTGGGAATAATGGCTCCGCGATGCTGAATCACAGTGCCGGCCAGTGTGTTGCCACGTTGGCATGCGGTGGCTAAATCTGCGCCAACCAAATAGGCTGAGAGGAAACCACCATTGAAGGCGTCACCCGCGGAAGTGGTATCCACAACTTGCGCTATCGGTTGGGTTGGCACTGCTTGTGGAGCGAAAGTTGAAGCCGAGGAATCTTGAATCAAGCAGCCCTCAGCCCCCAATTTGACGATGCATTTTTGTACGCCAAGTGCGGTGAGGCGTTGAATGGTCTGCTCTGGAGTGTTATCTCCCCAAATCCACTGCTCGTCATCAAAGGTGACGAGCGCCACATCCGTCAGTTGGTACATGACTTGGTAGATTTCTTTCACCGTATGGTTGTCATCTTGCGGCCACAGGGCAGGGCGGAAGTTGCTGTCAAACGCGATTTCAACCCCTTTGGCTTTGAGTTCAACCAACAGGTTGAGCAGGGCAATACGATCTTCATTAGGCAAAATCGCCAGAGTGATTCCGCTGAGAAACACCATATCGACCTGATTTAACGCTTGCTTAATCTGGCCAAAATCGGGGTGTTGCAGCAGGTAACGCGCCGCAGATTGGTTTCGCCAATACAAGAAAGTGCGTTCGCCTTGATCATCAAGTTGGATCAGGTACAAACCGGGCGTGCGAGTGGGATCGCGCAGCACGAGTTCCGTTGTAACTCCTTCTTCTTGCAAGCGCGACAGCATGCCTGAACTGATTGGGTCGGTACCGAGTGCGGTCACGTAAGAGACTTTAATGTCGTCCGGTTTAGTATTGGCTTCACAGCCGCGGCGCAGATAAACCGCGGCGTTTAACGTGTCACCACCAAATGTTTGATGCATTGCGCCGAACGGCTTGCCGTTCAGCTCAATCATACATTCGCCCACAATGGCGATATGTTTCATTCGTTACGCCCTCTCTTCAAAATAGCGTTTAGCGTTACCAAAGCAGATGTTTTCAATCATTGGGCCAAGCAGGGAGAGATCATTCGGTACTTCGCCATTTTCTGCCCAACGGCCGACCATATCACACAGGATACGGCGGAAATATTCGTGGCGTGTGTACGATAGGAAACTGCGCGAATCAGTCAGCATGCCGACAAATTGGCTGAGCAGACCAAGCTGCGAGAGCTGCTCCATTTGGCGCTGCATACCGTCTTTCTGATCGTTGAACCACCAACCCGAGCCAAATTGCACTTTACCTGCAATACCCCCACCTTGGAAGTTGCCGATCATGGTCGCCATCATTTCGTTATCACGCGGATTCAAGCAGTACAAGATCGTGCGAGGCAACTCATTGGTTTGATCCATTTCGTCCAGTAGGTGCGCCAGCTCAAAGGCAAATGGACGATCGCCAATCGAATCGAAACCCGCATCGGCCCCCAGCAATTGGAACATGCGTGTGTTGTTGTTGCGCTGCGCGCCAATGTGCAACTGCATCACCCAACCCAATTGCGCATAACGCTTGCCAAGCCAAACTTGAACGGCAGTCGAGAATTGTGCGCATTCGAGCTCGGAAAGCATTTCACCCTTTAAACGGCGAGTTAACAACGCATCCAGATCCTGCTCGGTTGGAATTGGGGCGTAACGAACCGTCTCAATCCCGTGATCGGCCGCGCGACAGCCGTGCGCATTGAAGTGCGCCAAGCGTTTATCTAAGGCATTGAGTAAATCGCCGAAACGGCGAATTTCAATATCCGCCACGGCACCGAGTTGGTTGAGATAATCAGCAAAGCCCGCTAACTCGATTTTAAACGCTTTATCCGGACGCCAACTGGGCAGCACTTGCACATTGAAAGTGTCATCTTCGGCGATCGCTTTATGGTGTTCGAGTGAATCAATCGGATCATCCGTTGTTCCAACCATCACCACATTCATATGCTGCATGATGCCACGAGCGCTGAACTCTGGTGTGGCCAGCAGTTCATTACAGTGATGCCAGATGTGATCGGCCGTTTTCGGACTTAACAACGTATCCGTAATCCCAAATGGACGGCGCAGTTCGAGATGCGTCCAGTGATACAGCGGATTGCCTAAGGTTTGCGGTACGGTTTTCGCCCACGCCATGTATTTGTCGTAATCGCTCGCATCGCCGGTGATCAAGCGCTCTTCAATGCCTGCGGAACGCATGCCGCGCCATTTGTAGTGATCGCCGGCCAACCAAATTTGGCTTAAATTCTCGAACTGACGATCTTGCGCCACCTCTGCCGGATTAAGGTGGCAGTGGTAGTCATAAATCGGTTGGTGAAACGCATGCTCGTGGTACAAGCGGCGCGCCGTTTCATTGGAGAGTAAAAAATCTTCACACAAAAAATTCTTCATGTTTCCTTCCTCTTACAACGCAGCCACAGTGGCGCGTGCACCGTGAGCCAGTAGAGCTTGATAAGCGCGGCTGACCGCTTCAATTACTTTGGCGTTTTGGCCTAATTCAGCAGGGAAAATCGCTTCGACACTGAGTAAGGCTGGGACCACTGAAACGCTTAAGCCATGTTCATCGCAGATTTGGCGCAGAGTTGCGGCCATTGGGTCGCGAACGTCAATCTCGTTGCCTTGTTCATCAACACCGGCCACGTAACGCATCCAACCGGCAATCGCGGTGGCCAACCATGAAAAATCAGAGCCTTGTGCGAGGTGGAAGCGTAAGCTGCCGCCCATACGTTGTGGGATTTTCTGGCTGCCATCCATCGCAATCTGCCACGTTTTGTGTTTTAGGCTTGGGTTGGTGAAACGGTCGATCAGTAGCTTGGCGTAGCCAGCTAAATCCGAGCCTTCGGGCATGGTGAGGGAGGGCGCTTGTGCTTTCATCATCATATCGAAAGCGGCTTTGCAGTAGCCTTCATCCGTCATGGTGTCTGAGATGTGCGCGTAGCCGCCCAAGTAGCCCAAGTAAGCTAAGAATGAGTGGCTACCGTTGAGCATGCGTAGTTTCATCTCTTCGTAAGGTACAACATCGGCGACAAATTCTGCGCCAGCCACATTCCAATCTGGGCGACCTGCGACAAAGTGATCTTCAATTACCCATTGGCGGAAAGGTTCGCAAGCGATGCCACATGGGTCTGCACAGCCAAGCAGCTGTGCGATTTCTGTCAAAGTCTCTTCTGTTGCTGCCGGCACAATGCGGTCAACCATAGTACAAGGGAAGGTGACGTTGGTTTCAATCCAGTCGCGCAATTGTGGGTCAAGCAATTGAGCGAATTCGAGAATCGCTGCTTTGGCGACATGGCCGTTCTCTTGCACGTTATCGCAAGACATCACAGTAAAAGGTTTCAAACCACGATCGCGGCGCAGTTTCAGAGCTTGAACAATGTAGCCGAGGGCGGATTTGGGCTCGCTTGGATTCGCTAGATCGGCAATCACCAGCGGATTGTTTTTATCCAACGTGCCAGTGGCCGGATCGGCGCAGTAACCTTTTTCGGTAATCGTCATCGAAACGATCGCCACTTGCGGCTCGGCCATTTTTTCCAGCACCGTTTGAATGCCATCCAGATTCGGATGAAGGGACTCAGTCACCGAGCCGATCACTTTGACTTCTGTGGATTGCGCGCCTTTTTCCGCGACGGTGTAGAGGTGATCTTGCGCGCGCAGTGATTGAATTAAATCTTCACCACCAAACAGGTTGATCTCACAAATGCCCCAATCCGCGCCTGTTTTGCTGAGCATTTCATGGGTGAATAGGGCTTGGTGAGCGCGGTGGAAAGCGCCAAAACCAAGGTGAACAATGCGGCTTTTTAGGGCTGAACGGTCGTAATCTGGCAGTGAAACAGCAGCATTTAGTGTGGAGTTTGCAATGGTTTTCATTTTATTTCCCTTCTCCCGCAGAGTGCTCTGCGGGATGATTCATTGAAAGAGTTAGTAGCCAAGTACCAGTTTGGGTAAGAACAGGCTGAGTTCAGGAATAAAGGTCACCGCCATCAGCGCCAAGATCAGCGCCGCGTAGAAAGGCAGCAAAGGCTTAATCACTTTATCGATCGCCACATTAGCCACCGAACAGCCAATGAACAGTGCACTGCCGACCGGCGGAGTACAGATACCAATCGCCAAGTTAAAGGTCATCATGATGCCAAAGTGCACAGGGTCGATGCCCATATCGAGTGCGATCGGCAGGAAGATTGGCGTGAAGATCAGCACCGCTGGCGTCATATCCATGAAGATGCCGACAATCAACAGGATGATGTTGATGATAAGCAGAATCATCATTGGGTTATCGGAAATCGCGAGCAGGGCATAAGCGATCATGTAAGGAATATCCGCATTGGCCATCGCCCAAGACATACCCATAGACGCGCCAACCAACAGCAGCACGATGGACGTTGTTACCGCCGATTCAAGGATGATCTTCGGTAGATCGCGCCACTTCACTTCGCGGTAAACCAATACCGCGAGCACAAAGGTGTACACCACCGCAATCGCAGAGGCTTCCGTTGCGGTAAAAATTCCACCGATAATGCCGCCCATGATCACTATGATTAGCGCGAGTGAAGGTGCTGCTTTGAGGAAGGTATCCCACACCATCGCGAGCGTTGGGCGCGCTGCCACTGGGTAGCCACGGCGTTTGGCGATAATGCCTGCCACCACCATGATGCTCAGACCCATCAAAATACCCGGGATGTAGCCTGCTAAAAACAGCGCCGCGATCGAAGTACCACCAGAAACCAGCGAGAACACAATCAAGGTATTGCTGGGTGGAATTAACAAGCCGGATGGACAAGAGGTGATGTTCACCGCGGCAGAGAAGTTTTCATCGTAACCATCTTTCTTTTGCAGCGGAGACATAGTGCCACCCACTGCGGCAGCAGAAGCAACCGCTGAACCTGAAATCGAACCAAACATCATGTTTGCCATCACGTTAACGTGGGCGAGTGAGCCTGGCAGTCGGCCGCCTAAGACTTTGGCGAAGTTAATCAGGCGCAAAGCAATACCGCCTTGGTTCATGATGTTGCCTGCCAGAATAAAGAACGGGATGGCTAGCAGGGCGAAGTTATCTAAACCCGCCGCCATGCGCTGTGCAACCACCGCAATCGCGGGTTCAAGCGGTAAGCCCATCAAAATAGTGGCTAACGATGACAAACCGATCGCAAATGAAACCGGTACACCAATTGCGAGCAAAACGGCGAAGCTACCAAACAGGGTAAGAATTAATTGCCATTCCATGATGGAACCCTCTATGAGTTAAGTGGTGAGTTGGTGACTAGGGCTTCACCAAGGATGAGCTGTTTAATACGTTCATAAGTGAAGATGGCGGAATAGAAAATCATCAGTGCTCCGCTGATCGGTAAGCAGAAATAGATGTACCCCATCTCTAAACCTAACGCGGGAGTCAGCTGGCCAGTGGCTAAGGTTTTTAAGGCTAATTGGGTGCCGCCGTGAACCAAAACGACATAAGAGAAAAGGGCGATGGCGATTTGAATGAGGATTTCATTAATCAGTTTGCGTTTTCCCGTCAGTTTCATGGTCAACAGATCAATCGCAAGATGGCGTTTTAGCCCAGTGGTATAGGCTGCACCAATCAAAGCGACCCACATAAACAGATAACGCGCGAGTTCATCGGTAACGGTACTTGGTTTACCAAGCACATAGCGAGACAGCACTTGCCAAACAACACAAAAGACAAGAAAGCTTGAAAGAGAAATGGTGAATGCCGCCAATCCTCTGTTTATGTATGTGACCAATTTATTCATTTTCATTTCCTTAAAGTAAACACGCGTGTTGCATAACAATTGGTTTACCACTTTGGGTTGCGTGCTTGTGTGTGGTCTCAAAATGTGTAGGGTATTTTTGAGCGGATTATAAGTTAGTCGATTTGGTTGTCACGTGAGCGGGTTCACAAATGAATTGGTTAACCAATTTGAGGGTTATTAGTGTGATTGTGGTCAATCAATTTGATCTTTTGTTTTGACGATGACTTTTTTGAAGGTCAACATGCCCCTCGAAACAACAATATTCATTAGAGAAGAACCATTACCCTACACATTGGACAACCAATCCACGGAGACAAGAATCATGATGACGCGTAAGACTCTATTAAGTGCCCTTGTGGGTGCTGCAATGACCTTCGGCGCCACAGCTTCTGCTTATGCTGCGACCACATTAAAACTGAGCCATAACCACCCTCGTGACCATGCGGTGCATAAAGCGATGGATTACATGGCAAAAGAAGTGAATGAATTGACCGGCGGGGAAGTGCGTATTCGTATCTATCCTGATGCGCAGCTAGGCACACAGCGTGAGTCGATGGAGCTGATGCAAAACGGTGCGCTTGATATGGTGAAAAGCAATGCGGCTGAGTTAGAGGCTTTCTCACCGGCTTACTCTGCTTTCAACTTGCCTTACTTGTTCCGTGATAAAGAGCATTACTACAAAGTGACGGATGGCGAAGTTGGTCGTGAAATCCTGGATTCATCGGCAAGCAGCGGCTTTATTGGCGTGACCTATTACGATGCAGGCGCGCGTAGCTTCTACACCAGCAAACCTATCAATACCCCAGCGGATCTGAAAGGGTTGAAAGTCCGTGTTCAGCCAAGCCCATCGGCTATCGCTATGGTGAAGGCGCTGGGTGGTAACCCAACGCCACTGGCTTACGGTGAGCTTTACACCGCGCTGCAACAAGGCGTAGTGGATGCCGCGGAAAACAACATTCCATCGTTTAGCTTGAGCCGTCACAGTGAAGTTTCCAAATTCTTCAGCTTAGACGAACACACCATGGTTCCAGATGTACTGGTGATTTCGACTAAGACCTACGACAAGTTAACGCCAGAGCAGCAAAAAGCATTAATGAAAGCCGCCGCGGATTCTTCGGAATATATGAAGAAGCTGTGGGCAGAATCGGAAGCGAAAGAGCGCACCAAAGCAGAAAAAATGGGCGTAACGTTTGTTGAACCAAACAAAGCGGCCTTCGTGGAAGCCGTTCAACCAATGTATCAAGAGATTGAAAAGAGCAATCCTGAACTAAATCAATTGGTTGAGCGCATAAAAGCCGTGCAGTAATTCATTAAAATCGTCGTAATTGTAAAATTAAAACAAGGTGTTACCACATACTGGTACATATAGGTTGACCAATTATTATTGGTCATTATGATGGCGTGAGTAGTTAGATGAAATACAGTGACAATATCATCATGATGCCTTTTGAACCGAAAAGACCGTATCAAGAGATTGGTTTAGTACTAAGAAAAGAGTTGATCAACGGCCACTATAAAGTGGGGGATAGACTTCCGCCTGAGCGCGATATTGCTGAACGTTTAGACATCAGCCGTACCGTAGTGCGTGAAGCCATCATCATGTTGGAACTGGAAAACTTAGTCGAAGTGAAAAAAGGCTCTGGTGTCTATGTCATTAATATTCCATCGAAAAATAACGCTCGTGAGAATGTGATCAGCGATGATGCTGGCCCGTTCGAAATGCTCCAAGCGCGACAGTTGCTCGAAAGCAATATTGCTGAATTTGCCGCAACGCAAGTCACGCCGGGAGACATCGTGAAGATGCGTGCCGCACTCAAACTAGAACGTGATGAACTGGTGAGTGGCGCGCAAGAGTGTCACGGTGATGAAAGGTTTCATATGTGCATTGCAGAGGCAACCCAAAACTCTGTGCTGGTGGACATGTTGAGACATTCATGGGAACGACGCGAAAAAAGCCCGATGTGGAAAAAACTGCATTCTCACATCAGCAGTCAAGACTACCGTGAAGAGTGGCTTGACGATCACGCCAAAATTCTTGCCGCTTTGCAGCGTAAAGATCCTATCGCGGCCAAAAGTGCCATGTGGCAACACCTTGAAAACGTAAAGCAGCGCCTGCTGGCGTTGTCCGACGTCGACGATCCTAACTTTGATGGTTACTTATTCAGCTCAAACCCAGTGGTTCTACTGGGTGCTGAAAAAAGATAACCACCTTGCCAGCGCAAGCTGGCACTGATCAGCGCGGTTGTTTTTGCAACCGCATAATAAGAAGTCGTTAAGCACTGAGCTTGAAATTTTCGAGCGAGATAAGTGCGTTTTAAAAAAGGTGAGTGTCATGGAACAAACTTGGCGTTGGTATGGCCCGAATGATCCCGTTTCTTTAGACGATATTCGTCAGGCGGGCGCAACGGGCATCGTGAATGCTTTGCATCACATCCCGAACGGGGAAGTGTGGTCAAAAGAAGAGATTTTAAAACGTAAAGCGATCATTGAAGCGAAAGGACTGACTTGGTCTGTCGTGGAAAGTGTGCCTGTCCATGAAGAAATTAAAACTCAAACTGGCAACTACCAACAGTGGATCGAAAACTACAAACAAACTCTGCGTAATTTAGCAGAATGTGGTATTGATACAGTTTGCTACAACTTTATGCCCGTGCTGGATTGGACGCGTACCGATCTGGAATTTGAAATGCCAGATGGTTCAAAAGCGCTGCGTTTTGACCAAATCGCGTTTGCTGCGTTTGAGCTGCATATTCTCAAACGCCCAGGTGCAGCAGCGGATTATACCGAAGCAGAACAAGCGCAAGCCTTGGAATACTTCAACAACATGAGTGACGCGCAGATTCAGCAGCTCACTAATAACATTATTGCGGGTTTACCGGGAGCGGAAGAAGGCTACACCTTAGAAGAGTTCCAAGCCCAGCTTGATCGTTATGCTGGCATTAACAAGGATAAGTTGCGTGAGCACATGGCGTATTTCCTCTCACAACTGATGCCGATTTGTGAATCGTATGGCTTGAAACTGGCGGTACATCCTGATGATCCACCGCGCCCGATCCTTGGCCTGCCACGTATTGTCTCAACGATTGAAGACATTGATTGGCTGACCGAAAATGTGCCAAGCAAAATGAACGGCTTAACCATGTGTACCGGCTCGTACGGTGTGCGCGGTGATAACGATCTGGTCAAGATGATCAAAAAGCACGGCGAGCGTATCTACTTCACGCATTTACGTTCAACCAAACGTGAAGAGAGCAATCCGATGACATTCCATGAGGCGGCTCACCTTGATGGCGATGTGGATATGTACAACGTAGTGATGGCGATTCTGGATGAAGAACATCGCCGCGCCGAAGTAGGCGATCATCGTTTGATCCCGATGCGTCCTGATCACGGCCATCAAATGCTGGATGACCTGAAGAAAAAGACCAATCCGGGTTACTCGGCGATCGGCCGCTTGAAAGGGCTAGCCGAAGTGCGTGGCCTTGAAATGGCCCTCAAGCGCGCTTTTTTTACTAAAATTTAATCTGGCGCGAGTAACATAAAGCGCAACCCCATCAACGCGGAGCTTCGGCTCTGCGTTTTTCGTTTTAACGCTGGGCCATACGCTTGAGCGGAAAAGAGTGTCACTTCTCAAATACGCTTGTGGTAAAGTCCACGCCTGCGATAATTCGCCCCAAATTGTTTTTTGAATATTCAGGTACCCAACCCATGTCATTTTCCTCTCTCGCGTTAAGCGCTGATGTAATTCAAGCTCTGCCTAAAGAGATCACCCAACCCACAGCTATTCAAACTTTGGTGATCCCTGCAATCTTAACGGGCAAAGATGTGTTGGCGTTGGCGAATACGGGAAGTGGTAAAACGTTGGCTTACGGTCTGCCTCTGCTTGAGCGTTTAAAAACTAGCCCTGAGCAGCAAGCCTTAGTGTTGGTACCCACGCGTGAATTAGCAATGCAGGTGAGCGAAGTGCTCACTCATGTTGGTAGGCCGTTAGGGCTGAACACGCTCTGCTTGTGCGGTGGGGTAGATAAGACTGAGCAGCAAAATGCGCTGGCTGAGAACCCGAATATTCTGGTGGCAACGACGGGACGTTTGTTCGATTTAACCCAAAGTGGATTGAGCTTGAACCGCGTAACGACGCTGGTGTTAGACGAAGCCGATCGTCTGCTCGACATGGGTTTTTGGCCGCAAGTGCAAGCGCTCGCAAGCCAAACCGCCAGTGTGCGCCAAACCGTGATGTGTTCTGCGACATTCTCTGATGATTTAAAACTCAAAGCGCAGCAATTGATGCATGCGCCAACCCAAGTTTCCGCCAATCCTGAAAACAGCATCAACCAAGCAGTGCAAGAAACGCTGTATTTGGTGAACAAGGGTAGTAAAACTCAAGCCTTGGTGGCTCTTTTAAAGCAGCACCAATGGTCGCAAGTGCTGGTATTTATCGGCGCAAAAGAGAATGCAGATAGTTTGACCAAAAAACTCAACAAAGCTGGAGTGGTAGCCACTGCGCTGCATGGTGATAAAAGCCAAGCGCAGCGTGAAGCTGCACTGGCAGAGTTTAAAAACGGCACAACCCAAGTGTTGATTGCCACCGATCTGCTCGCGCGCGGCATTCATATTGAACAGCTTCCCGTTGTGATTAACTTTGAGTTGCCGATGCATGCGGAAACGTACGTGCACCGTGTTGGCCGCACCGCTAGGGCGGGGCAGCAAGGCATTGCACTCTCGTTAGTGTGTCACGGAGAAATGGATGCACTGAATGCCATTCGTACCCTGACGCAACGTGATTTGCCCGTGCAGAATCTGGAAGATTTCCCAGTTACCGATCAACCATCAACGGGTGAAAGCAAACGTGCTCCGCGCGATAAACAAGCCAATCGCCGCACGCAAAATAAAAAGAGCGTTAAACAGTTTCAAGGTAAATCGAAACCATCCGGGCCTCGAGCTAAGTAAGCTATTTGTGGCTGGAGCCATAAGATGACATTTGGGGCAACTACACCATTAACCTTGAGCTTCGACCGAACTGTAATCATTGATACGGGCTGTCCTTCAATCACGCAAACTTGGGTACGTGGATGAGGGGCAGCGCGTGATGTTTCCATCACGGCCTGTTCGGCATCACTGGAACTATTCCAGTTTTATCTTTTTATTCTGAATTTATCTGTATTTTATTCACTTCTAACGATTACTTAGCATGTCAATCACTAAAACAACGACACAACGCTAGGTAATTCAATGTCCCCATCTAATCTTGCCTCTGTACTCAAGTACCGGCAGTCAGAAAATATCATCATCACCAGTGAGCTCGAAAAATGGCACTTGGATGGTTTATTCGATCGAACCATTGATGCGGTTCGCGTGCCCGGATATTTCTCGCAACAGGCCGCGCACGACATCGCTAACAAAATTAAGCGCAGCGCATTCTTTGGTAATTACGTTAACGCGCCGAAAATTGGTCGCATAGGTCAGGCGTTTTTCGAATGTCAGAATGATGAGGTTTCTTTGAGCCGTTATCGTGAATTCGCAAACATCTGGATTAAAGAAATGCGCAAGGAAGTGAGTCCATTTCTTTCTCCAATTGACCGTTTGCGGTTAGAACTCAGTGAAGTGTGGCCTTCACACTGCAACCTTGCCGAAATTGGTGGCCATAAGCTTTTTGCTGGATTAATTAGAGAGTTCAAAGCGGGTTCTTATGCTGAGCCACACAATGATGTGCTGAGCTGGGATTTGGTGAGCGGAATGCATTCCGGTATTACCAACCAGCTTGCCGCCAATGTGTATTTGGAAACTTCGGAGCAAGGTGGCGAATTACGCTTATGGCACGAATGGCCAGAGTCTAAAGAAGCCTACAACGCGATACGTATTGAAGGTAGCTATGGTGTTAAAGCAGAACAGTTGAACGGCGGCTATTTAGAAATCACTCCAGAAGTGGGTGAGCTTATTCTATTTAACCCAACTCGTATTCATTCCGTTGAGAAAATTCAACAAGGCTCCAGATTGACGTGGTCATGCTTCATTGGTTTGGAAGATCACAAAAAAGCACTGCAAGTTTGGAGTTAATACTATGACGATACCTAAGTACCTTTTGGATACCTATCAAGCGGAAAGTACCGCAACGATCACTCAGGTGGTGGAAATGGATGACACGGTTGCTGTGTACTGCGACAGCTCTATTTTTTACCCTCAAGGTGGTGGACAGCCGTGTGATCTTGGCAGCCTTGAAATTAACGGTGTCGCTTACCGAGTTCATCATACGGAAATGACAGAAGAGGGTATTGCCCATGTGTTGGAATCCCATCCTTCACTGCTCGTGAGTCATGGGATGCAGTGTGTGCAGCGTATCGACATGAAGCGTCGCCTGATCAATGCCAAATCACACACTGCAGGGCATTTAATTTCTCACATCATTGAGGAGATGGATAACAACCTATCACCTGCAAAAGGTCACCATTACCCCGATGATTCCTATATTGAGCTAATTGAGAGTGAACGAACTAACGATAATTTCTCGGTGGAACTGATTAACGAGCAAATTAATTTACTGGTTAACCGAGCACCCAGAGCCATTCAATCCATAGATCTGGATTTGACCGAAGTGCAATCGCTGCGTCCTTTGCTGTGTAAATTTATTCCACAAAGCACCCACATTCGCATGATCGCTATAGATGGGTTTACCCCCGTTCCTTGTGGGGGGACGCACGTTGTGAGTACCTCTGAACTCAATGGTCTCCATGTGACTCGCATAAAACGTAAGAAAGACCGCATTAAAGTTAGTTATTCAATCCACGGAGGTTAATGATGGATTTCACCACTGCTCTGTTTTCTATTTTGACTATTCACCTGATGGCTTCTATTTCACCAGGTCCAGATTTTGTTGTGGTGTCTCAGAAAACCCTACTTCAAGGCCGAAAAGCCGGCATCATTTGTGGGATGGGAGTTTGTGTTGGCCTGTTATTCCATATGGGTTACTCCGTCGCGGGGTTAACGGCTGTACTTGAACGTTCGGCGTGGTTGACCCAAGGTATCGGTATTTTTGGGGGGAGTTATCTGGTTTTTCTGGGATACCAATCCATCAAAGGATCATTCTCTAGCGAAATAGCGCCATCAGGTGAACAAGGAAGTGATACCGCTGCAAAATCTGCATTTTGGAGTGGATTGATCGTGAATATTTTCAATCCCAAAGCAGCAATTTATTTCATCTCTCTTTTTTCCATCATCATTTCGCCATCAATGAGCACCGAGAAATTGCTATTAGTGATGGTCTCGATTGTTGCAGTGCAAATGGCGTGGTATTTGACCTTTATCTTCATTGTTACGCTTCCGAGCGTCCGGGTGAAATTTGATAGTAAGGTCTATCTTATCGACCGCATTTTAGGGGCATTCATGCTCATGATGGGGCTGTATATGATTGCCACTTATTCCATCGGTTAGTCGCAGATGTTTAAGCACCAAAGAAACAGCGTTACACGTTGAGCGTAACATTCACCCTATCCACGGAATGGAAAACCATGACGAAGATTAAAAATATCGCCATTATCGGTGCTGGGCCTAGTGGGCTCTCTGCGTATCTGCAGCTGGTAAAAGAGCAACACACGGAACTTTCATCCATTACACTTTTCGACCCTCAAGGGGTTGGAAAAAGTTTCAGTTTTCACACGGATTTGGCCTCATCCTTAACAAACACCAGTGTTGGCGTTACTTCCTTGTACGCTGATGACAAATTGGATTATTTCAAATGGCTTCGAGATAAGAAGCCAGAACTTAACGTCACTTGTTCAGACTTCATCAGCCGATTTTATTTCAGTGAATATTGCCTAGATCGCTTTCAACAATCGAAAGACTATGCGGCGTCATTTGGGTGCTCTACTCTGGTTGAACGCTCGGAAGTGAAAGCGCTAGCGTATAAAAATGAAAGGATGATCGTTACGAATCAAGACGACATCGACTTTGTGTTTGATGCCGTTATTCTCGCGACAGGGATTCGCACCGCTATCCCAAATGAGATTGAAAAAGGGTGTGAAAACTTCGTTGCAACACCTTACCCAGAGCGCCATTTTCTATCACGCGTGAATAATCACAGTAACGTATTGATCCTTGGTTCAAAGTTGTCTGCCATTGATGTTGCTGTCGCTATCTACAATCACTACCCCGCTGCGAGAATGACGATGGTATCGCGCTCCGGTGAATTGCCGTCGGTGCGGGACTCATTACTGATTAAAAAACCTAGCCATTTAGATTTAACTATTCTAAGCCGTTTGAGTGCACCTTCTTGTTATCGAGAAGCAAACGTTGCCGAAAAGCTTGGGCGAGATATTGCGAACTGCAAATCAAATCAGAATGATTGGGAAGACATTGTCGGTCAGTTTATTGAGGAATTTAATGAGCAAATTCCCTTTATGCCTACCGCACGCCAGCTCGAACTTTCTACACAATTTCACTATTTCATCAAACACTATGTATCTTCCTTCCCACTTAAAAATGCCGAAATTGTACTAAACGCCATAGCATCGGGCAGGCTTCACATTATCCAGAAGAATTTGTCTGAATATCTTTGTATTCAAGACAACAAAGTGTGTGGGAATAACGCGGGTGTTATCGATTCCTTCGACTTGGTGATAAATGCGTCAGGTATCTCCCACAAGCCATTGAATGATGAACTTATTGGATCGCTTTCTGTATTTTCAGTACGTCGAAATAAATCGGGCGGGCTTAGCCTTGACGCGAGCACCATGAAAGTCAACTCCGACAATAATGCGGTTCCGCTATACGTGATTGGTGGCCCCGCGACAGGAGAAGTTCCTATCACCAATTACGTACGTTCTTCGGTTATTCAAGCGAAAAAAATTGTTTCTCATATCGCGATGTTAGATCGCCAAACGAAGATAGGGTTGTTGAGTCATTATGCTTAAATATAAAGAAATCATTGCGTTCTGCATTTTCTTTTCACTGTCTTTTGTCTTTATGTCAAAGGTAGTGAAAAGTGTTGACCCGATTGTGTCTACTTTTATTACCTATGGGTTAGCTGCTGCGTTCTTTTTTACGATCAATTTGAAAAGCCGTCAGGTGATGTGGGAGGTTCTAGTTAGCCAAAAGAAGCTGGTTATCAAAATCAATTTATCGACATTAATTAATACGGTACTGGCGTTTTATGTAGTGATTTACATTAGCCCAATCGCTTACATCATGGTGTTTTTCTCGGGGCTTTCGTTTTTCAATATGCTTCATAACCGAAAAGAGATAAGCCGCCTTGAAATCTCCGTCAATATCGTGGCCATGGTGCTTGCTATTGCTGTGTCCTTTTTAATTTCAGACGCGGATCCTAAAGACACCGTGATTGGATTGGGGTTAACACTCATTTCAACGCTTTTTGGTGCTTTTTATATGAGAGAAAGTGCGAATTTACACAAAGAAACCGGTATCTCTGCTTCGCAAATCCTCTCCGTACGATTCTTTTTTGTGATCATTTTGTGCGGCATCTATAGCTTGTTTGTCATTGGCCAGCAAGGTATTGCCTTCAACGACTTGGCGCTACTGTGTTTAATTGCCGTGACAGGCAGCATTGTACCTTTGTTCTTGATGCAAAAATCGATTAAGAAACTCGGTGCCAAGGTTACTGCGCAATTTACGCCGTTGACGCCAATCCTTTGTCTGCTGTTTATGACCTTGGTAGAAAACCAGCGTTTCTCTGTTTTAGAAATTAGCTTAACTCTCCTGATCGCGTTGACAATGCTTTATCAGGCCACTCTGAAAACCGCATAATTTCAAGGATGAAATAAAATGACCAAAGCTATGATATTTCTCTCAACGAGGCAGTTAACTCAGGTTGATTTTTCAATGCCTCTTTTTAATGACTATGTCCTCATTGTCATCGCTTCAGCTCAAGAACTAGAAAAATTGCCAGCGCATATTGCCGCGGTTTTTCCTCACCAATTTCCAGTAGCCATTACGGCAAATGATGGCGTGATCATCGAATACGATGTTCAAGAAATTGCTCATGTAGTGGGTTTGATCCAAGCCTCATACCCCGAGATCGATTTTATCTGTTTTGATGAGGGCAATGTCGAGCTTGCACACTCACTTCGCCATAACTCTTTCAATGACAGCGAACTTGAACGGTTTCGAGATAAGGTGACCATGAAAAAATGGTTGTCTGCACAGCACATCACCACGCCACGCTTTTTGGAAACGTTGGATGATGAACAAGATTATCGTGCGATAGAATCTGTTCTTGGATTACCTTTTGTGGTGAAACCCAAACGTTCGGCAGGTTCGAATAACATCTACATCGTTCGCAATGAAGGGGATTTTATCGAGATGAAAGCGCAGGTTGGATGTGCTTTCAACGAATACGAAGTGGAAGAGTATATTGAGGGTGACTTGTATCATTGCGATATCGCGATTTGGCGAGGAGAGAGCATTTTCTCGGAATGCACGGAATATCTTTGCCCAACGATAGATTTTCAATCCGGGTCGCCACTTGGCGGAAGAGTTATGGATGTTGAAAGTCCTTTGCGGCAGCGGTTAATCACATTTGCAGAAAACGCCTTAACTGTGCTGAAAGCGAAAGATGGCGTTTATCACATGGAAATATTTGTGCGGCGAAATAACGCTCAGGACTTGGTTTTTTTGGAAGTAGGGGCAAGACCACCCGGTATGTTAGTGACGACCATGTATGAGAAAGCGACGGGAGTGAATTTGCTCAATCTGGATATTATGATTCAGACACACTCAGTACCTGCTGCGTTTCACTTTTCTAGACAACAACATGCGTTCTATTTGGTGTATCCCAAAGGTACGGGGCGCGTTGAATTGCTTAATCCCCCTCCAACGCATGATCAACTGAGTATGCGTTTTTTAAATCAAGCCTCGGTTGGAGATATACACCAAGGTTGTTTCTCCAACCTCGATTACTGTGCTCACGTTACCTGTTGTGGAAACGATAAATCACTTGTCGATCAAACTTTTGAACAGATGAGTCGATTTAAGCCTGTGCATTATGCTGTTAGCTGAGTAGGGCTACCGCTTGGTTAATTTGCCTTAGGATAAGTTTGAGTTCATTTTTATAGTCTGACCGAAATTTTTCATCGGTCAGGCTATCGCCGACTCGCCAATAGATGGCGTAAAGAAGCACTTTGGTGATTTTCTCTCGGAGTTCGAACAGTTCAATACTGTTGCCTGGCGCAGAATAACGGCGGAGGAAAGCATGATAGCAATCGTTCATTCTTCGAAAATGCTCCATCACAATCTCTTGATCTGGCTTGATAAACGATAATCCACTTTTGTCTTGCGTAATGTCGGCGGATTCGCTGTAGGCAATACAGTCTTCAATGATGGCGGTGATTTCTGCCAGAAAAGCGTTTTTACTTTTATCATCGGTTTGCACTTCGATAAGAGGCAGCCATTTGTTGGAAATTTTGTACCCTCGTCCGCGCACAGTCACGATAAAATCTTCGATCATGACGCTCTTTAATACTGCACGAGCTTTGAATACGTATTTGTTGGCGATAATACTGTCTGGGCTATCTTCCATATGGAAGGTGGATTTCTGATCTCTGACGATATTGCCTATATCGTTGTAGCTGATTAATGGTGCTTGAAGAGTGAAAAGGTGGTGAAGGAGAACCGAGATCGCCGCATCTTGGATAAAAACCTCTCGTCCAGACGATTTTAGTGTGCAGAGATGAGAATCAAGCGTGACACTTTTCGCGGTTTCTATGTTTTTGAATGTGATTTGACTCATTGTGATCCCTAGCTTCCTTCTGTCACCAACAGCATTTTTTAGTTTTTGCTCTTTGAATCAAAAAGATATCACGCAACCTAGCCTGATGCTATTGCGTGAATAGGCTAATTGATTGATGCCTACCGAGTGCATTTCTATGCCGTCAGCTTTGCGAGCGAAATCGCTTGGGCGTTGTGCCTGTGTGCTTTTTAAAGGTCAAAGTAAAAGCGCGCTCTGATTCATAGCCGACTTGTTCGGCGATGTCATCAATAGGCAGCAGGGATTCTTGCAGTAATTCCTGCGCTTTTTGCATCCGAAGGTGAGTTAAATACTCAAACATCGGGCGGCCAACCAAAGCTGAAAAACGGTTCGCAAAAGCAGCGCGTGACATGCCAATTTGGTTAGCGAGTGATTCGAGTGTCCAACTCTGCTGCGGGTGATCATGCAACAGTTGTAGTGCGCGAGAAATACGCTTGTCGTTCAATGCTTCTAAAAATGGGCTGTTTTGTTCACGGCCAAAGTTAATTCGGATCAGCTCAACCAAAATGATCTCGGTCAGCTTGTTCACAATCAGCTCAGAGCCGGGGCCTTGCGATAGATATTCCGCACTTAACTGATCAAAAGTGCTACGCAGCCAAGGGTATTTAGCAAAGTCCTTGTCTCGCACTATCGTAACGCGAGGAAACACACTCAATAGTGGTGTAGTCGCCGTGCGCGTGAAGCTAAATGATCCACACAGCAGCAGAGTTGACTCTGCAAAATCGGGTTGCTCTTTAACCGGAGACTGACTGGAAAGTACATGTTCTTGGCCTGGACCAAGAAAAATCAAATCACCCGCTTCCAAACGCTCAACATAGCCATCCACACTGGCCCAACAAGTACCACGCCGAATCATGTGAAAGCTGGCTTGTTCGGCATCATGAAAGTTTTTTGTCCAAGGTGCTTCGACCTGACTGCAAAAATAGACGCTGCCAGACACCCGTATCGCGCGGAGAATGTCGCTCATCACTTCCATTTGAATCCTCTCTTAGGATGTACGATCGATGTATTAATTCAAGATTATTGTGCATAGATAGTACGAGTGGCAAGCCTTAAAGTAGCCCATACACAACGCAACGAGGTAATGACCATGGCGAAGATTGAAATTTACACCAAAAGCTACTGCCCCTATTGCAAAGCGGCCAAACAAACGTTGACCAGCATGGGGTTGAGCTATCGCGAAATCGAAGTGAGCACTAATCAGGCTTTGTTTAACGAAATGGTTAACCGCAGCCAACGCAAAACCGTACCGCAAATTTTTGTCGGTGATCTCCATATTGGTGGTCATGACGATCTCATGGCGGCCATAAAAAGCGGCCAGTTTACGCAAGTGCTGATGAGCCAAACGAGCCACTAACGCAAGCATGCATCGATAAACCTGTTTTAAGAAGGAATAAAAAATGAAGACTCAACATCACCCAGTTTGGGTGTCATCGTTAGATAAAGTGGCCGATAACGCCGTACGTTTCTCCATTGTAATTGTGCTAGCTTGGATCGGTGCGATGAAATTTACCAGCTATGAAGCCGGTGCGATTGAGGGGCTAGTCGCCTCAAGTCCTCTAACCAGCTGGTTGTACAGTGTGTTTAGTTTACAAGGTGCATCAAACCTGATTGGTTTGGTTGAAGTAGCGACAGCGCTTGCTCTGCTATTCGCTCCGGTACATCGCATCATTGCCGTATTGGGTGCAGCCAGTGCCACACTCACGTTTGCGGTCACCAGTAGCTTTTTATTGAGTGCTCCGATTACGGAGCCTAGTTTAGGTGGTTTTCCTGCGATTTCGGTGGTACCGGGGCAATTCTTGCTAAAAGACCTTGTGCTACTTTCTGCGGCGCTATCACTGCTTGCCAAAGCGCTGCTGCGTGATGAGTAATGCGACTTATCAATCCGATTGGCTCATAAAAAAATCCGCCTCAAGTGGCGGATTTTTACAGGCGATTTCACGACTCAAAGTAATAAAAATGGGTTTGAACGTGAAAGTGAACGCTTACACGTAATAAGCTTCTACTGTGCCTTTCAATTGGATCAGCATCGGGTTGCCGTAGCGATCTTTCGCCTTTGGTGATGGGATTTTAATCCAGCCTTCACTGATGCAGTATTCTTCTACATCGGTACGCTCTTTACCGTTAAAACGAATGCCGATTTGGTGTTCAAAGCACTCTTTAACGAAGAATGGGCTGCGAGAATTGCCTGATAGGCGATCCGGTAAAGCGGGTTTTGTTGTAGTGTCGTTCATTGTATGTGACCTGACTCGATAAAAGTGCGCCATTGTAGACAGAGCCTGCGCACGGTTCAAGTGATGTAAATAAGGGCGAACTTATCATTCGCCCTTCTGCTTTTAATGGCTGCGTTGGGGATGACTCATGGTGTTCCTCAAACGCATACCTTGATTACAGGCGGAAGCGTTGTACCGTGTGCTGTAATTGGCTTGCAAGCTGGCTAAGTTCAGCACAAGATTGCGCTGCGCTAGAGGAGCCTTGCGCCACTTCTTTAGCGGAATCGTTGATGCGTTCGATATTACGGCTAAGTTCTTCACTTACCGAATCTTGCTCACCACAGGCGCTAGCGATTTGAATCGTCATATCGGCAATTTGGCTACTTTGGTAGCGAATTTGCTCAATCGCCTGCTGGGTCTCTTGGCTTTGCTGCACACAGTGGTTGATCAATTCACGGCTGTTGTTGGTTGTTTCGCGTGCTTTTTGTGCACAAACCTGCAAGTTTCGGATGATCTCAACGATGTCACCCGTTGACTGTTGAGTTTTGCCGGCTAGAGAGCGAACTTCATCCGCCACCACCGCAAAACCACGACCTTGTTCACCAGCGCGTGCCGCCTCAATCGCAGCGTTCAATGCTAACAGGTTGGTCTGCTCGGCAATACTGCTGATCACATCTACTACCATATTGATTTGCTGCGCCTGAGTTTCTAGCTCCAGAACACGCTGCTCAGTACGGCCGATCTCTTGATTAACTTGCTCAATCGAGTCGTTCACCGCACGCATTTGTTGTGAACCTAAGTCTGCGTGTTGGCTACTTTCACGAGAAGAGTCGGATGCGATTTCGGTGTTACGTGCCACTTCTTCAACGGTGGATTTCATCTCCGTCATTGCTGTGGCAATTTGCATCACTTCACCTTGTTGGATCTGCATTCCCTGTGAAGTCTGCTCAGACACCGCACTCACTTCATCAACGGCATGAGCCAATTGGGTCGCGCTAGTAATGATTTCTTCAACCATTAAGCGCAGGTTGTTTTGCATTTTGCTGCAGGCATCTGCTAGCTCGCCGAGCTCATCTTTACCGATTGTTTCTCTGTCTAAACGGTGCCCTAAGTTGCCTTCAGCAATCGCGTTTGCTTGAGCAACGACTTGTTGCAGTGGGCGGCAGATCAGGTTGGTCAGTAACCAAGTGATAAGGCACATAAAACCCAGAAGAGCGACGATGCTGGTGATGGAAAAGTGAGTAATGGTATCGATCAGCGAAGTGAGTTCGGTGCGGTTACCATCAACATAAGAAAGGTTGAGTTTCAGCAATTCATCAATCGCGACTTCCAATTTTTCATAGGTTGGTCGGGAACGTTGAATGTCTAGTTGTGCTGTATCGAAATCTTTGTTCAGAATATCGTTATTGTAGGAATCGAGCTGGTGTAAGTAGTCTTGCCACAGGTTTTTCACTGGCATAAATACACGGCGTTCACTGTCAGTCCAAATACTACGCTCATATTGATTCAAATCTTTTTCGATTTGCTTGTAGTGGTCGTTCATCCAGCGGATATCGTCAGCGATTTCTGCTGCATCCGTTGAAGACAGTAAGCCGATTTGCGCTCGACGCACAGAAGACATGTCGTATTTAATACTGTTAACCAACATCATGGAAGGCAGGGTGTCGTCAGTGAGGTTAAGCACATCACTGTTAATAGTGTCGAGTGAGCGGTACAGGTAGCTACCAAACGCTAAGTTGATCAGAGCAATCACAGCAAGTGCGATGGCAATTTTTTTACCGATCGCTAAGTTTTTGAAGAAGGACATAGAGTACGTGACCTAGTGATAAACGGGGTGGCCACTTCCATATGTTAAAGGTGCTATCCAAGTTGCACTTAGCCAAGATGCGTAGAGGCTCTGGCTGAAAATCGGCTCGGAGTATAACACTAATTGCATTAATGGGATGATTTTACGTGTTTTTTATCACATTTTTTTGTCGTTCTTATGACAACTTTCATGGCGTGAAGTGTCCATTTTTCTGGACATGGAATTGGTGGTGAACCGCGGGGGTGGTGATGAACGCGATACCAGCCGTTAGAGTGCAGACCAACAGCTGGTAGGTTCAAAGAATAAGCGTAGTGATTTTGCCTGTGTATGCGACAGAGCTACTGCTGTAATTTGGCCTTGGCTTCTTCCACTTTGGCGAAGTCTAGCCCCAGTTCTTCAACCGCTTGTTTGATGAGTGTAGGGTTTTGCATCACTTGCGCGACCAACTGTTGCAATTGGTCTTGTGGAAGCCCCAATTGCGTTAATGTTGCCATCGCGGCGAAAGGGTTTTGGGTTAGGGTTTGAAATAGCGCGTTGATCTGCTCATTGCTGATATTGTTTTCTTTCAACATGGCGAGAATTGGGTTCATTTGATTTCCTCTATTCATCTTGGTTTTGGGCGGCAAAATCGATACAACGCGACATTACCTCCCTATGGAAAATTAACCGATGAATTTTCCGATAAAGTTTTGGATGTTGCTGAAACTGGATACGGCCATCACAACCACAATCAGTGCGCCAATCGCAGTCAGGTAAATTGGGTGCTGATAATCACCGACAATATCTTTACGGCGAGTTGCCGCAAGAACGAAGCCAAGCACCACAGGTAGGATAATACTGTTAATCAAACCTGCCAACATCAGCAGAAGAATGGGCATATTCATCATCACAGTGCCGACACTGGTCAGAATAATAAATCCGACACACCAAGCTTTTTCATTGCGAGCTACGACAGGGAATAGGGTTTTGATTAGTGAAATAGCCATGTAAGAGTTACCGACAACGGAAGTGATAGAAGCCACAAACAGTACCAGACCAAAGATGAAATAACCGATGTCCCCTGCGCCCTGACGAAACGCATCGGCAGCAGGATTGGTTTTATCTAGCACTGCACCGGTGGCGATCACACCGAAAATGGCCATAAACAGCAGAATGCGGATCACCACTGCAATCGAAATGCCTGCCCAAGCCGCTTTTTTAATGTGCTCAACGTTGTGATCACCTTGTAGGCCCACATCAACCAGACGTTGTGCGCCAGTGTAGTAACCACCGACAGCGCCACCCACAATGGTTAGGGTTGGGAGTAGCAGGCTGCCCATGTCGGTTGGCATTACTGCTGCGGTTAAGGTTTCTCCCATTGGAGGCAGGCTGGTCATTGCGACATACGCAATCAAGATGATCATGAAGAAGCCTAAGTAACGCGCCATCTGATCCATGCGTTTTGAGGCGTTGTGCACCACAAAGAGTAGGCAACCGACCACACCGGTAAACAAGGCTCCCCAAGTGGTATCCACGCCCGTCAGTACATTAATCCCCAGTGCTGCACCGCTTACGTTACCGAAGTTAAAGGCGACAGCGCCAAGCGCCAGTAAAATACCGATAAAGTAACCTGCACCTGGGGCAATTTTGTTGGCGATGTCTTGAATGCGCAGACCTGATACACCCACAATGCGCCACAAGTTCATGACGATACCAAAGGTGATGAACATCGAAGCAAACACGGGGAATGCCATATCGACTTTATAGATATTGGTAAAAACCGCAGTTTGGGTGAGAAATCCAGGGCCAACAGAGGTGGTCGCCATCAGGAATGCAACGCTGAGAATCGCCTTGGATTGCCAGTCAGTCTTGAGATGAGTGTGTGCTTTGGTGGTCATGCCGAATCTCGATTTTTTTGTTGTCTCTCTATTTATAAAAAAGGAAAGACAACTGACCGAGATCAGCTGGCATAGAGCAGTTAAGCTCTTGAAATGTCGGGCCATTGCGGCTCCGTTTTTGTTGGGCGCGAATGTTAGAGAGTAAGGCCAGAGATGTCAATCACTAAAATCAATAAATTTAATGTGGTTGTTACTCAGTGGCCTTGCTCGCGAGGCGATATTTTTTGCCTGTCCTTGCATTGCTAATGACTTAAGCGTGTTTCTTCTTCGGTTGATAGTACAAAATCGACATCGAAACGGGGAGTTGTAAAATTTCCCCTTGTGCGTGCCCTGGTTGGGCATGGCGCATATTGGTATCGCAGATCAAACACCATTCCTGTTGTTGATCCTTTGGCAGTAGGAAACGTGCTGGAGCATTGGTCTGGTTGATTAAATAGAGCATTTCTGGCCCATCGCTGCCAATGCCGATATGCAATGCCACCGAGGAAAGACGATTCCAGTCATCCATTTCCATCGGTTTGCCATCCACTCGCCGCCATGCGATACGGTTATCGTTGCGTTTTTCTCCACTGAAAGCACGGATGAAAGGCACCATGTAGGTTTGCCGAGCCGCCACCATGCCAGCGAGCCATTCACGAAAATCTTGTTTCGTTTCATTGCTTTCCCAGTTTAGCCAACTGATCTCATTATCTTGGCAATACGCGTTGTTGTTACCTTGCTGGGTATGAGACAGCACATCGGCCGTGAGAATATGGGGAATGCCAAACGCAAACAGTAAGCTGGCCATGAAGTTACGTTTTTGTCGCTCGCGGGTAGCGCGGATCACAATACTGTCGGAATCCCCTTCGCAGCCGTAGTTATCTGAGCGGTTGTCGCCGTGCCCATCACGGTTCTGCTCGCCATTGGCTTCATTATGCTTGTGTTTGTACGACACCAGATCTTGTAGAGTAAAGCCATCATGATAAGTGATGTAGTTAACGGTGAGCTTGTATGGCCAGTTGGCGGCACTGTACAAATCACGCGAGCCCATTAGGCGAGTGGCGAACTCTTTCAAAAAGCCGAGATCTCCTCGCCAGAAGCTGCGGGTGATGTCGCGCAATTTGTCGTTAGTTTCGTTCCAACCGAAAGGGAAGTTGCCCACTTGGTAACCATTTGGGCCGATGTCCCAAGGCTCTGCAATCAACTTCACTTGACGTAATACGGGATCTTGCGCCACGGCTTTGAAAAATGCGGCTTCTCTACTGAATTCATCGCCACGGCGACCGAGCGTTGCGGCTAAATCGAAGCGGAAACCGTCAATGTGATATTCCGTTACCCAGCAGCGCAAGGTATCCATCACTAAATTTAGTGCCGCTTGATTTGAGAGATCCACTGTGTTGCCGCACCCAGTGTAATTGGCATAGTGCTCACCGTGGTGCAGATAGTAATTTGGATCGAGGGCTTTTAGGTTAAACACCGGGCCACTGGCTCCGCCTTCTGCAGTGTGGTTGTACACCACATCCAAAATCACTTGAATGCCGTTGCGGTGTAGTTCACGAATGGTGGTTTTCAGCTCTTTCACTGCATCTTGGTTGGCGTAACGAGGATCCGGTGCCATAAACACATAGGGGTTGTATCCCCAATAATTTACTTTGCCGCTTTCCAGTAAGTGTGGCTCATGCATGCAAGCGGCAATCGGCAGCAGCTGCAAGGTATTGATATTTTGTTGGCGATAAAAATGGAGCATTGGCTCACTCACCAAGCCTAAATACTTGCCACGCAGCGCGCTTTCTACCTGTGGATTTAACTGAGTTAAGCCTTTGACATGCGTTTCAAACAATACCATTTCATCGCGCGCAATGTTTGGTTTCGTGACTCCTTGCCAATCGAATTGGGTATCCGTAACCACGCATTTGGGTAAGTCGAAACTTTTGTGGCTATCAAACGGTGGCTCATAGTGTAACGGGCAATCAAGCGCACGAGCATAAGGGTCAGCAATATAATGAAGCTCGTCATTAAGTTGAATTAAAAAACCGTATTTTTGGCCCGCACGAATGCCTGCTAGATAAGTGTGTTTAATGCCTGCATATTCTTGTTCAAGTTGATGAGTTTCATAACTGCCATCGGAATGAAACAGCGCCAATAAAATATGTTTATTGGCGGGCGAATAGACCGCGAAGTTACAACCCCCAGTATCGAGCGTTGCCCCTAATGGAAAAGGTGTTGATGGGTTCATTTTCATTTTTAGTCGTTGTTTTAGCACACCATTGTTTTAAGTAAAAGGCTTTGACCGCTTCAGGTCAAGCGCAGGCTCACAAATATTTCTTTGTAATTTTATTTCTTTTTTATGAACCCATTAGGGTGGAAAAGTGATCATGAATACACTTTGTATTAGGCTATTTCGAAAGTGAGTAACCTCCTCCCCCCAAATAACGTGATCCAAGTTTTAAAAACGGCATGCTGTAATTTTTCTCATCCTTTCTCCTCCCCCTTAAATAAAAGTAGGGTGGAGGAAGTACCTTTATTCCTCCTCACGTAAGCTCTCGACAGTTGAAACAACTGGGGATTCGTTCCCATCTTATCTCTCTTTTATGCTGCCAACTTTCTGCCTTTGGGGGCTCGACAGAAAAGAGAGCGAAGAATCTAAAATAAAAACCCTAAATGGAGTTAACGATGAAAAAAATAAGTGTAATTGCTGCCGCAGTGGCTGCAACGCTCGCAGCTGGTTCTGCTTTCGCTGTCGATTTCAATGGCTACTTCCGTGCTGGTACAGGGATTAGTGGTAATGGTACTGCGGATGTCGCTTTCCAAAAAAATGGTATCGGTCGTCTTGGTAACGAAAACGACAACTACTATGAGTTTGGTTTTTCAGAAGAGCTGAAAACAGGCGACCAAACGTGGAAGATCGACTCTATGTTGGCTAAAGGTGATGACGGCAAAGTTGGTTGGGAATCAGACAATGCAATCAACGTGGCTCAATTCAACGTACAAGCTAAAGGCTTGCTAACATCGGATAAAGAAGCCGTTCTGTGGGCAGGTAAGCGTTACTACCAACGTAAAGACATTCACATTACAGACTTCTACTTCTTGAACACATCTGGCACTGGTGGTGGTATTGAAAACCTTTCTATCGGTGATCAAAAACTTTCGGTAGCTCTGATCCAAGACGGCGATAACACAGATTCTTCTGGCTACATTTTTGATGCTCGTCTAGCGAATATTGGCCTGTGGTCTGATGCCACACTTGAGCTAGCCGTGGCTTACAACTTTGCAACGGAAAAAGACAATAAAACCGAAGCGGCTGACGATGGCGTGATGGGTACTGCAATTTTGCATCAAGGTCTGAGCAATGGCTTTAACCAAACAGTATTCCAATACGGTACAGCGGGTTACGGTGCTCAAGTGGCCAACTTCTGGGGTGCGGGCGCTTACTATGGTCGTGGTTCTGCTGACAACAACGATGCGAATGGTTTCCGCCTATTGAACTGGGGTGTGATTAACCTTGGTGAAGCGTGGGAAATGGGGCACCAACTTGCTTACCTGTCTGGTTCTGACATCGGTGCTTCTAAAGCAGATATTGATCAATACTCAGTAGTGGTTCGCCCAATGTACAAGTGGAATGACACAATGCGTACTGTGTTTGAAGCGGGTTACAACAGCGGTGAAGATACATCAGGTGCGGATTTCGAATACAGCAAGTTCACCGTGGCTCAAGCTTGGGCGATGGGCAACAGCTTCTGGTCTCGCCCTGAGCTGCGTGTTTACGGTTCATACCTGACTGACCACGAAGGTACTAACTTCGGTAGCAAAGGTGATTCTGATTTTGTAGTGGGTATCCAAGTTGAAGCTTGGTGGTAATCAACCTACTTGCTCTTAATATTTATTGTCCTTAATCCAAATAGCCGATATTGATCGGCTATTTTTTTCAAGGTTCACACGTTGACGGGTTTTCACATTGTAGTTTGGGTATATCGCACAAAATTGTGGTGTGGTGGTTTCTCGCAGATCGGTTTGGTGAGAGTCTTTAAAAAAATGATAAATAGGAGTTGTTATGGTGCTTAGAGCTTTATTACTGGGGGGATGCATTGCCTTAGCTGGTTGTCAGGGAACGGCGGTGATTGAGCAAGCTAAACCCAATGCAGGGCAAGCGGTTCAGCAAATTGATCAACTGCAAGCCACGAAGGTGAAATTACCCAGCACCACGAAAGTTGCGCTGACGGCACAGACTCAATATCTGCGTAATTCAGAAATCAGCAGCCCAGTTGCACTGTTTGAGATCCCCGCCGACCGTGGGCAAATGACCTTGACCATCACCAGTGAGATCGGTGATTCGGTATTCTACCCGCATGTAATGATTGTCGATGCCAAAGGTCAAGTGGTGGAATCGTATGAGGATACGGTGTTTGAATACCGTAAGCCGCGCTTGAATTTGGGCAACCGCTTAGTGGCTGAGTTGGCGTTCTATCCACCGCAAGGTTACAAATCACTTTTCGTATTGGTTTACACTCAAGAGCAAGACTTACAAGCTGTGACTTATGTTGCGCATCCTGCTCGAATTGATGCAGAGGCTCGGGGGAACTATCTGCCTGAAGTGAAAGATATTCCGGTTTCGCATGCCTTAACTGGCACCATTGAGCTGGATGTGTCGGGGCCTTCCTTCCTTTCTTTTGTGAGCAGTGAAGATCGCCAAGCTGCGACCTCTTCTGATGCGGCTAAAACCTCACTCAAGGTTCAACCCGATACGCAAACCTATTATTTCACCGCGATTGAACGTGCCGTGGAAGTCAATGATTTGCCTAAAGCCCTAAGCTTGTTAGATGAAGCGAAAGCACTTGGGGTTGAAGGGGCGCAAGAGGTATTTGTGAAAGCGGTTAACGCTCGCAAATAATGTGCTGAATCGATAAAAATGGGTGAAGGATCTTCACCCATTTTTTTCGAACATAGTTTCTGAGTTGGATGTAAAGTACAATTCAGCTCATCTTTTCTTGCACTGCCAAAATTCGCAGTGGCAAATGTGGTTACCCAATTAGAGAAACTATGAATATTATTGGAATTGCGATTGGCGCTACAGGGTTAACCTTGATCCTGATTTTTGTCTGGATGATAGCGTTATCCGTAAGACGTAAGCGACTGGAAGCCGAGCGTAAAGCCAGAGAAGAGGCCTATCGCAAAGCTTTAGAACGAAATCGCGAGCAAGAGCGCAAAGAGCGTCTATTCAAAGCAGAAGCTGGCCATATTCCGACCATTCTGTTTTTAGCCAAAGAAGCGGAGCGCAGCAGTTTAAAAGAAGCACTATTTTGGTACGAAAAGGCCGCACATCTCGACAATATCTCCGCGATGTATGGCATCGTTCGAGTTTGTCAGCGTATCCGTGAGGATGTGATTGCCAAAGAGAAAGCTAAGTTCTGGCACACCTGCGTGCGTGGTATGGAAGGGGAATTGGCGGCTAAATTCGAAACCGGTATGGCATGGCTTTATGGTCGTGGGATTGAAGTCAATGTGGCGAAAGGCATTGGTTTCATCCAAGAAGCGGCAGAAGCCAACTTTATTGATGCAATTTTGTTTATGGGCAGTTGGTGTGTTTCAAAAGACAATATTGCCCCAACACCGGCAGATTCCACATTCTGGTATAGCAAAGCGGCCAATATGGGCAGCGCTGAAGGGATGATGAGATTAGGGCAAAACTTACTTCATGGCGTTGGTGGAGCCAGCGATTTTCCTAAAGCGTGCTATTGGTTAGAACGTGCATCAGAAAAAGGTCACCCAGAAGCGATGTACCACGCTGGTGAGGCTTGGATTGACCGAGGTGCACATGGCAATCCGATTGCTTATATTTGGCTCTTTCTCTCCTCCTCAATGGGTTATGAAAAGGCGAAAAATTTGCGTGATATGATTGGTGGCCGAATGGGGGTTGAGTCGATTGTTGGCTTGCAATCTTTAGCTAAGCCACTGCAACGTAAATTGGCCTCCGGTTCTGTGACCAAGCATTCAATTATCCGTGCGCTTAATAAGCTGTATAAACGCCAAATCCCTATTCCAACAAAGGACGATGTGGATCCGTTGGCTGAACAAGAAGCAGACTCCTTACTTGTTGAGTTAGAGGGGCATAATGGACTCACTGATCTACCACAAGAGGGGAAGAGTGAACGCTTAGACTTTTCTCAAGGCTCAATGGATAAAAGATAATAGAGTAAGAACCACGATCTTTTTGGACATTGAGTAATAAAAAACGCCCCGATTTTTGGGGCGTTTTTGTAGGTTTTAAATCAGCTTCTGATTAGAAACCGATGATGTTCTTTGCTTCAAGCTCAGTGAAGTATTTTACAGTTTTTACTTTCAGCTCTTGAGTTGATGGCTCATCACACACGATTACTGCTTTAGGGTGCAGTTGCAGTGCGGATACTGTCCACAGATGGTTTACGCTGCCTTCAACCGCGGCTTGCAGTGCCAGAGCTTTATTATGGCCAGTGACAAGGATCATGATCTCTTGTGCATCAAGCAGAGTACCTACACCGATAGTCAGCGCGTACTTAGGTACTTGGTTGATATCACCATCGAAGAAACGTGAGTTAGCGATACGAGTATCTTCGGTCAGCGTCTTGATACGAGTACGTGAAGAAAGAGAAGAGGCCGGTTCGTTAAATGCGATGTGACCATCGTTACCTACGCCACCCATAAACAGGTTGATTTTGCCGTAAGATTTGATTTTATCTTCGTAACGTTTGCACTCAGCTTCGTGGTCTTCGGTATTACCGTTCAACAGATTGATGTTCTCTTCTTGAATATCAATGTGATTGAAGAAGTTGTTGTACATGAATGAACGATAAGATTCTGGGTGATCTGCCGCTAGGCCAACATACTCATCCATGTTGAAGGTCACAACGTGTTTGAAGCTTACTTCACCCGCTTTATGCAACTCGATCAATGCTTTGTAGGTCGCTAGTGGTGTACCACCTGTTGGCAGACCCAAAACGAAAGGACGCTCAGCGGTAGGTTTAAACTCGTTGATACGCTTAACAATGTGTGCTGCTGCCCATTTACCAACTTGTGCCGCGGCTTTCAGTGGGATAAGTCTCATGTATTGCCCCTAGATTAGATTTATGATGCTTTACAATCCCCTTCCTACTTAAAGCTGCAGTCGTGATTGCTGCACCAAGTAGTGTGGGTATATGTTAATTTTCATTATAAAATAAGTCGTCTCTGACTGCTATTGTTTTAGGTCAAAAAATTATAGTTTGACTAAAACATCGTAGTAAATCGCCCTTAGCTGCACGTTCATTCAGCACTCTTAACTAACTCGACACCATATTCGCTCTAGCTTCATAAAGCAAAGCAATAAAAAATTTATAGACAAAATTAAGTGGTTCTTTGAGGTAGCTCAGATTACAGACTGGCGGATATTCTCCAGATTGCCAATACTTAAGACGGATAAATCTAGAGGGATAAGATCATGAAAAATGAACTGGATCCGAGCAAAGTCTTGTTAGCCTATGAAGCGGTGATGGAAAACGGTTCACCCACTGAGTTTGGTAAGATCTATGAAGGCATTGAGGCGTATGCCGATTATGATGGCTACAACGTGTTCATGCGTGGTAACGGAGTCGAGTTGAAAGTTGGCTTCCACAATACTTATCATTTGGACTATGAGCAGGAGCACCTGCGCGATAGTTTCTTGAAGAAACTGAATATGCTCGCCAAGTAAGTGGGGACGAGTGAAAAAACAAGCCCTGAAGGTTGTTGGCATCAGGGCTTGAGGAAAAATTTCTGTATTTGAAACATAAAGTGAGCAGGCTATTAATGGCGTAGCGATTCAATTAAATATTTGAGCGTTGGCTCCGGCTCACTGCCTAAATCATCAAATCTAAACTGCGGTTTGATGAGCCAACCCCGTTCGACCAGCTCATCAATCAAATCGAGGTACTGATAGCTGCATTTTCCGACCAGCAGATTATCTAAGCTACGTTTTTGTGCTTGCTGCAAGGTGTTGATAAATCCTTCAAGATAGAGGTGATCTTTAGTGAAGCCACCGCCGCGATACACCCGAGTGGTGGTCACAAAAGCCGTATCACGATCTACCCCATACTCTTCAGTGAGATAGCTGAACGTTTGGTAAAAATTGTGCTCTTTGAGCATAGAATCGACCGCCAACACCCGTGTAGCTAAGGTCTTGAGTCGCTCATGAGACATATAACCTGCTTTGTATTCCGCCAAAATAGCTAAGCCTTCTTGTGATTCGGTCGCACCAGGTAGCCCAATCGAGAACACGCGCAAAGGTTGCATTCGGCCATTAAAGGTCGTGGCTAAATGTACGCCAATCTCATGTTGGATAAGGCGCTGTATTTCGGCATGTGAATACATCACTTTGCTGTTGAGATACAAGGTTGGTGGCTTCTTGCCGCTCACCATTGCACGCGCGGCTAATGATGCTGTTGGGGTAATATGGCAGTGCATTCCCCACTCCTGAGCTTTTTTCAGCATGATCTCTGCGGCTTGATCTGCGTTATATAGCTGCCCTTTCTCTTCAGGCAAGGTTTTGGCATAAAGCAGAAACTTAGCGTTTTCAATGGCAGTGCGGTTAGGGCGGCCATAAAAGCGTAGCGAGTTATACAGAAACGATTCCTGACCAATGCTCGTAAGCAAGTCGATCTTTTCACTCAGCTTATCGACCATAGATCCATACAGCTGTTTTAAGTCGGGATCGGAAATCGTATCGATCGGCAATTGGTAAAGATGCTGCTTAAATTCATTGGCGTTGATCGGCAACTGTTTGTAGCGAAATTCGGGCTTATAGCGGCTCGGTGCTGACTCAAAACGCTTCTGTTCAATATTAATATTGGTTGGGTTGACGTATTTGAGCGTTTCCACTTTGCGGGTCAGTTTGGACAGCGCATCATCAATACTCAGAATCGCAGGTTCGATTGATGAGCCAAGCATTTTTGCTTTGCTGATCCGGCGGCGATTATGGCGACGCTGAAAATAAGCACTTGTATGGCTGAGAGCACCTTTGAGACCACTGCACAGCGCGTTCAATACCAAGGGATAAACAGTGCCGGTATCTTCCTCCATAAACACCTTTTTAACTTCAGTGGGGAGCACTAAAGTACGGTCAAAATGGGCGTTGGTATGAGCGATTAGATAACCACGGCCTTCAAACACGGCGTTGATTTCGGTTTTGTTTTCAATATGCGGCAACTGGATCTTGCTTAGCTCGGCGCAAAAGCGCTTTACAACCGAGCCCCAACGCTGCATGTCGATTTGTGCGGTACCTACGTTAAATACTGGCGCTGGTTTGTTGCCAAGTTGCTTGTAGTTGTAGGCATACATATCGAACACAATGACCATGCCGTGCATGGCTTCGAGCTTGCGAATTAAGGCTTCATAAAGCTGATAAAACTCGCTGTGCTTGCGATGGCTTTCGGTACGCTGCTTATCACTTAAAGGGCGATTCCACGCCGATTTATAGCGGGTACTGAGGGTTTTGGCGCGGTTCAGATCGTATTCGAAACGGGAATCTAGGCCACACAAAGTGATGGGCTGTGAAGCGATGAATTGATCTGTGTAGGGGGCCTCTTCAAGATTACGCTCAGTTTTGCTGAGTTGACACTGCTTGAGCAGATCATCGCGCAAACGGCTTCCAGCATGGATGGCGGTACACACCACGGGCAGATAGTCTTCTATCTTGATAAAGCAGCCAGCGGATTCGAGTTCTCCTGCGAAAGGCTGCTCTCGCTGGATCAGCGATAGCATCTCTTCAAGAGAATAGCTATTGGAAACTGGGTTGGGCATTTTTCCCCCAAAAGGGACGCAAACTCACGTCCATCCATGCTAGACGGGCTACAAACAGCTGATGTAGCCCGAGGGAGGAATTAATCTTCCTCAGTCAAGCTTGGTTCGTCATCGGTGTAATCTTCAACGCCATCAGGCTTGTTGCGGCCATTCAAGGTATGGAAACGCTTGCGACCACGAGCCAAACGGGTGTACTTCAACCAGGCTTTTTCTAATTTGCTTTCTGCCAACTCTGGTTTTTCTAGCGCTTTCAAGAAATGCTCTTCTTCAGCATTTTCGGGGTGTAGCTCACCACTCTCCAAACCGAGCATAGTGTCACCATACTGAGTTAGGATATTCTCTTCTGCCAGAGTAAAGTCGCCAGATTTAGCAAAGCCTCTTGGGAACTTCTTAGTATCGAAAAAACGTTTTTTTCCTTGACGAAATGCTGTCTCAGACATGTCAACCTCGTGTGAATATGTTCAACCACCGTGTAACCGTGGGTTACGGCGAAAGTTAGGCGTAATCTTCGGAAAAGAAAAACAAAAATTTTTTATCGTCATAATACTTCTTACTTGTTAATCTTCACGGGTAACATCAGAGGAAACTATATGGACGTAAAAGTCTTTCGCACCTTTCTTGAACTGGCCAAAGTTCGTCACTTTGGTCGAGCTGCTGAAAATCTGTATTTAACTCAAGCGGCAGTGAGTGCGCGCATCAAACAACTCGAAAATCATTTCGATGCTCAGCTGTTTACCCGCGACCGTAATAACATCAAATTGACCTCAGCCGGCGAGCGTTTGGTGGGGTATGCCGAAGTGATGGTGGCAACGCTACAACAGGCGAAATTTGAGTTGTCGTTGGAAAGCGGTAAGGCGTTGCAGCTTACTTTAGGCGGTACGCCAAACATTTGGGATGCGTATTTACAGCATTGTTTAAGTCGGATAACCGATACTTTTGAAGGCTACGGTTTTTTGGCCGAAGTGATGGGGCGTGAGCAGCTTAATCGTGGGTTGCTTGAACGCACTTTAGATATGGCATTTGCACTGGATCCGATCAAAGCGGAAGAGTTGCAGTGTAAGAAAGTCGCAGATCTCATTTTGGTTTTGGTTTCCACCCGACCAGATGATGCCGAAAGCGTTTTTGAAAATCGTTATGTCTATGTGGACTGGGGATCACGTTTTGCATCCGAACACACGGATCGTCACCCGAAAGCACCTGCACCTTTTTTGAGAACGTCAACGGCGCGAATCGCTCTCGACTTTATTCTTGAGAAAGGCGGAAGCGCGTACTTACCTTACACCATGGTGCAACCTTTGTTGGATGCAGGGCAATTGTATCGAGTGTCTGAGGTCAATGAATGGCAGCGACCACTTTATCTGAGCTATCGTAAAAATAGCTCATCGATTGAGGCGATTGTACAAGTTGAAAAATTGATGAAAACGCTCGATCCACTCAGCTTTGCGCGTAGCTTAGGGAAAACCGAGGCCAGATTAGCTGATAACTGAGTATTGAGTTGAAAGCTAGCCACGTTTACCCCTATTTCTCCTTGTCGTTGACCTGAAACACCAGGAGTGAGGGACCGATATTGAAAGAGGATCGCTTTTGGCGATCCTCTTTTGCTTTTGCGAATGCTCTGTTGTGGATTATGAGTAACGTTTCGCGAGCAGATTATCGGCACTCAGGCGACCTGAACCAGAGATGAGGAGCGATAAAGTGCCTGCGAGCAGAGCTAAACCAAACTCGTAACCGCCATTTGCTAAAAATAGACCGCTGCTGAAATGAACGCTGAAGATGGCAACCAGCATGGTGATCGACAAAACGAAAGCCGCAGGGCGAGTGAATACACCGAGTAAAATCGCCAACCCACCGAAAAACTCTCCGCTACCTGCTAAAAATGCCATGGCAACACCAGGCTCTAAGCCGATTGATGCCATCCATTGCCCAGTGCCCTCAAGACCATAGCCGCCAAACCAACCAAACAATTTTTGTGCACCGTGAGCCATAAAAATGATGGACAGAGGGAGTCTTAGTGCCAGTGGAGCCCATGAACTCGGTGAAGTAAAAGTAGTTTTCAATAATGTACGCATGATTCGATCCTGTTGTGATTTCCATATAACAGTGCTCTGGTATATGGGTTGAAATATTTGAATAACAGATGAAGTATTTATGGAGCTGAGTTTAGGTGAAGGCTGTTGGCAATATAATCGGTTTAATCTGACATTCTCGTTCGAAATAATTGAATGAACTTTTATTGATATTGTCACGATTCACTTCCGAAAATGGCTAGCGTAGGGATCAGAAGTCCGTAGACTGACGGAAGAAAATACAGGGAGAAAGCGCATTATGTTGCCCAATCAACTCAGAACTGAAGAGTGCCAACGTGCACGGATGAGCCGAGATCCGCGTTTTGATGGGCGCTTTTTTGTGGCGGTGAAAACCACAGGCATCTTTTGCCGCCCGATTTGTCCTGCCAATTTACCCAAAGAAGACAATGTGGAATATTTCACCACTCAAGCCCAAGCTGTGGCGGCAGGTTATCGCCCTTGTTTGCGTTGCCGGCCGGAAAGTGCACCCAATTCATGGGCTTGGAAAGGCGCCGAAACTACCTTTTTACGGGCAATTAAGCTCATTGAGCAAGGTGAACTGCATGGTAATTTGGAAGCGTTAGCTTCTCGCTTAGGCATTAGTGAGCGCTATTTACGTCAGCTATTCCAACGTCATTTAGGTTTACCTCCAAAACAGTATGCTCAGATTCAGCAGCTTATGTTTGCTAAGCAATTGCTGCATTCGAGCCAAATTTCGATTACCGAAGTGGCTTATGCGAGCGGGTTTCAAAGTGCTCGCCGATTTAATGATGCATTCCAAAAGTTTTTCCGTTTAACGCCTACACAAGTGCGGCGTGACCGGACTGTTCTGCCATCACGTAATCAATTAAGTTTGGCTTTTCGTGGCCCCTTTGACTGGGCTCATATGTTGGATTTCTATCGCCTTCGGACGATTGAGGGCATGGAGTTGGTCGATGAACAGAGCTATCAGCGCCATTTTGTTTTGGGTGAAGGTAAAGGGTGGTTTAAGGCTAGTATGGCAGAATCCCATTTGCAGATTGAGTTTGAAATGGAGCGTTTGAGCGATTTGCGTCATTTAGTCGTGAAGCTGCGCCGAATGTTTGATCTCGATGCAGACCTGCTGAGCATTGAAGCTCAGCTAGAGCAGGTTGCTCCAGGGTTAGTCGTGCGCTCTGGGATTCGTATTCCTGGGGTTTGGAATGCATGGGAGGCAGGGGTGCGAGCAGTGCTCGGACAACAAGTTTCTGTGAAAGCCGCGATAGGGCAGCTTAATGTCTTGGTGTCGCAGCTTTCTGGCGAGCAGGTGACGCGCTATTTTCCCACACCAGAGCAGGTGAAAACTCATGACTTGAGCTTTTTACGGATGCCCGAAAGGCGAAAAGAGACGTTAAAACGTCTGGCTGATTATGTCCTTTTACACCCAACCGATCCGCCGTCCGAATGGTTAGCGTTGAGTGGTATTGGTCCTTGGACGGTTGAGTATGCTCAGCTGAGAGGTGAGTCACAAAGTCATTGTTTTTTAAGTAGTGACTTAGTGGTTAAAAAAGCACTGCATCGGTTCCCCCATTTAACGGCTGAATCTGCTGCTCCATGGGGCAGTTATGCCACTTTTCACTGTTGGAGTCAGTTATGACCTATTTTACGTACTATGAATCACCATTAGGCAGAATGACTTTACAAGCGGATCCACATGGTTTGCTTGGGGTATGGTTTGCCACCCAAACTACCCAGCCTATGCACTTGGGCGATTATTCTGAAAATTGTCCTATACTAAACAATGCAATACAGCAGTTAGATGAGTATTTTTCAGGTCTGCGTAGCCAGTTTGAGTTGCCCATAACCGCCAAAGGCACAGCTTTTCAGCAGTCGGTTTGGCACGCACTATGCAAGATTCCATACGGAGAAATCTGGAGTTATCAGCAACTGGCTGAAGCGATTGGTAACCCCAAGGCAGTGAGAGCAGTTGGGCTGGCAAATGGCAAAAACCCGATTTCGATCATTGTTCCTTGCCATCGGGTGGTGGGTAAAAATGGCAAGCTCACCGGATATGCAGGTGGTTTAGAGCGCAAAGCCTTTTTGCTGAATTTGGAGCAGCAAAAGTAAGGAAAAAACCATGAATCGAGTGAAATGGAAACGAATTATTCTTGTTTTGAGTGTGTTGGTGTTAAACGGGTGCTTCCAAGAGGATTTAGAAAATTTTGCCAACCGTGAAACTCTTGCCTTCAACGGTATCTATGACAATCAATACAACAAGGATACCTTGGAGTTTCGTCAGGGCGTGGTATATATCCAGTCTGGCCAGCAAAAATCAGAGCGTCCTTTTAGTGTAGAAGGGAGTACGGTGCGGATTCAGATCCGTAACAGCTCAAAAGAAAAACGAGAGGACTTGGTGATGACTATTCATGGGGGTGGGGAAGTGCTGACTTGCAGCGCGTGCGCTAAGTATCATCTGAGCAACATTTGGGTCAATCTCGTTGCGGAACCGAAAAATTCGCAAGCGACAGGAACAAAATAAGCCCGCTAAATGCGGGCTTGGGCTTGATAGATAAATCCCTACATTCACCTATCTGTAATCTGTTACCACAAACCGATCAGCTTCCACCACATGCCGCCGATCAAGAAGAAAATCGGAATGACAATCAGGGTGAACACAAACCCTATCTTCCACCACTGTTTTAGGCTGTGGAAACCGGCGCCAAACAAAATCGGAGCCGGGCCTGAAGAATAATGAGTGGTCGACATATATAAGTTACTGAAGATACCAAGCACAATCGCCGCTAACATGGCGGGTGCTCCTGCCGCAATGGCTATAGCGAGGAAGGCTGAGTACATTGCACTGATATGTGCCATAGCGCTTGCCATAAGATAGTGGCTGTAGAAATAGACCAGTAGCAAGATGCCTAAGGTGGCAATCCAGCCGTAGCCAGCCAGTGACGCGCCGATCATATCGCCAAACCATTTGATGAAACCGAGTTTATTCAGTTCACTTGCCATCATCACCAATACCGCAAACCAAGTGATGGTGTGCCATGCTTCTTTCTCACCTAATACGGCATCCCAAGAAATGGCTTTGGTTAATAGTAAAAACAGCATACCCATTAGCGCGGTGACGGTGGCATGAATGCCTAGTGTTGGGCCTAAAACCCAAAGAGTCACCATGCCAAGGAAAGTGATGCATACCATCCATTCATCGCGGCTCATTTTGCCCATCTCCGCCAGATTTTTGCTCGCAATGGCGCGCATTTCTGGTGTCTTTTTGAGCTCTGGAGGGAAGAAGGTGTACATGGCTAGTGGGATCACAAACAAGCATACCAATCCAGGGACAATTGCAGCGAGGGCCCAACCACCCCAAGTGATGGTCACACCTTGTTCGGCAGCAAATTTTGCGGCTAGAGGGTTCCCCGCCATTGAGGTAAGGAACATAGCGCAAGTGATCGCGTTACACTGGAAAATACACTGTACCAAGAAAGCCCCGATACGGTTTTGTGTACCTTTCTCCGGATCGGAATCATAAGCTGCCGCTACAGAGCGAAAGAGTGGTGCAATGATGCCGCCACAACGTGCTGTGGTGCTCGGCGTAGCCGGTGCGAATAGCAGGTCCGTTAAGACTAAACCGTAAGCTAATCCTAACGAGTTATGACCGAGTTTGGAAATAAACCAATAACCGACACGGCGACCAAAACCGGTGCTGATAAAGCCCCGCGAAATAAAGAATGCTGCGGCGATCATCCAAATGGTTGGGTCTGAGAAACCGGCCAATGCGGCTTTGATGGGCAAAATGCCCAACAGCACAGTGGCACACAGCCCCATTAATGCCATTGCTCCAAGGGGTAACGGAGCGAGAATTAAACTGAGAACCGTGGTAATAAACACGATCATCATTTGCCATGCTTTGGGTTCAAGCCCTTCCGGAACAGGCATGAACCACAGCACTCCACCAAATAAGATCAAAGTGAGTAGCTTTAGGTTGCTTGATGAGAACATATACACCTCCAATGTTTTTTACTAACTTAGCCATGGCGGTGTAAGAAATGCTGAGTCAAATCAAGTTTTGTCATCGCGGCTGAAGTTCGCTTCAAGCATTGGGGGAGAGTGCAAAGCCGTGCTGCAATCTCGGTGAGATTAAAGCGGTTAAAAACATTAAATTCATAAAATTCACCCATACGATCTCGATCATGTTTCTGCGCTTTCGCACCTCAGTATTACGGCGCCTTACCGTATGCTTTGGCTAATTGTGCTGAGGACTACAAAAATGCCAAGTCGAATGATTCCCCGAACGTTTACCCAACAGCTCACCGTATTACTCTGCACAGCCTTTGTTGCAGGGGCCGCCATGTGGTGGGGATTCAGCGCCGATAAAATTCAGCGGTTAATGACCAACCAAATTGCGCTGAGAGCTCAAGTACAAGCGGTTCAATTGGCTAAATTTCCGGATTTAATCCAAGCGGTAGGCGTGGGGGATGCAAAACAAGTCAGTCAATTGGTCGCTTCCTTACAAAGTGCGACCGATGCTGATTTTATTACTGTGAGCGACAGAGTTGGGATTCGACTTGCTCACCCGATTGCTTCACGCATTGGCTTACCTGTGATGGGGGATGATATTCGCCCAGCCTTGGAGGAGGGAAAATCGTATCTTTCCTACAGTGTCGGTTCGATGGGGCCTTCATTGCGTTATATCTCGCCGATTCGTGCCGCCAATGGTGATGTGATTGGAATGATCAAAGTTGGTTATCTGTTAGATACAGTAGCGGTTTGGCAAAATGAAAAACTGCAGCCGTTACTGCTGGTGGCTGGCATTACTTTGCTGCTTGCAACACTGATTTCTACCGCTTTTGCAAGGTTAGTCCGTCGGCAAATGCAAGATCGAGAACCTTGGCAATTAGCCCAATCTCTGATGACTTATGAAGGCGTCATTCAAGCCACTCACGAGGGGTTGGTCGCGCTCAATCAGCAAGGTGAGATTTACCTTATCAACGATTCCGCCAAGCAGTTGATCTGTGCAGAGCCGAAACAGCAGAGTTTGATTGCCGAGTGGTTACAAGACATTACGATTCAGGCTCAGAGTGAGAAGTTCATTGATCGGCTAGCGTGTTTGAATGGGCGATCTTTGGTGGTGAGTCGTGTGCCTTTGCTCGGAAAACAGGGCTCTGCGGGTGCGGTGTACAGTTTGCGTGCGCACAGCGAGTTACAAGCGCTGGCAGACAGATTACAGCAAGTCGATCAATACGTGGAAAGCGTTAGAATTGCACGCCATGAGTATCGTAATAAACTCTCCACCTTAGCGGGATTACTGCAATTACAACAGTATGACCAAGCCTTGCGTTATGTATTGCAGCAAAGCAACTTGAACCAAGTTCAGTTGGATGCCTTGCACCATCTGCATGCTTGGCCACAGCTTACGGCCATTTTGATGGGGAAATGGAGTAAAGCGCAGGAATGGCATATTCCAATGGATTACCAAGCGATAGAAAATATCGCTACGTTGAGCCTGAGTGAGGAGGCATTTTGTACCGTGATCGGCAATTTGATCGATAACAGCTTAGATGCGGTACGAGGCATGCCAACACCGTGGGTACGAGTATCACTACATCAAAATGAACACGAGCTCTGCTTGCGAGTGAGCAATAATGGCCCAGTGATCACTCAATCGTTAACTGAGATTTGTCGCCCCGGTGTAACCAGTAAAAAAGGGGAAGGCGAGCATGGGCTTGGGTTGTATTTGGTGCAATCTTTAGTGAGCCGTGCTCGGGGACATTTGGAGTTGGATAGTGACGAACAAGAAACCACGTTCAGTCTCTACTTTCCTAAGGAGTGATAATGCTCAGTGTGATTATCGTGGAAGATGATCCGCAGATTGGCGGATTGCATGCGCAATTTGTGCAGCAAGACGGGCGATTTAAAGTGCTCGCGATCGTACCGACTTTGGCAGATGCCCAGAACATGGTGGAATGGGCAAAACCCGATCTGGTTATCGTCGATAACTATCTGCCGGATGGGCTAGGTATCGATTTAGTGAGAGCTTTGATTGACAGTCAGCCCAGACCAGAATGCATTTTGGTCACGGCCGCTTGTGATCTGGAAACAGCACAGCAGGCATACCGCTTTGGTGCCTTTGATTATTTGGTCAAACCTGTAGATTACCGCCGTTTGAGTGAGAGCCTGCAACGCTTTTACCGGTTACGGCATCCGGAATCCTCGCCTAAGGCCGTACGTCAGCAAGATCTGGATGAATTGTTTCATCCACAGCGAGGTAAAACCAACACAGCGATTGATGACTTTACCCTTGAACAAATGTTGGATCATTTTGCCCATGCTAATGTGGAGCATACCGCAGATTCTATCGCGTTACGGCTTGGGATCAGCAAAAGTACCGCGCGGCGTTATTTAGACAGTGCTGTCGAAGCGGGAGAGATTGTTGCTTATCTTGAGCATGGCAAAGTGGGGAGGCCGACTCGCGTCTATCGACGTCCCCGTTTGGATGAAATGGCTCGTTAAGTGAATAGTGCGTTGTTGATTAGCAGGTGTAACACAATGCTGACCACATAGCCAAGCAAGATCACGGGCGTCCATTTTAAATGGCTTAAGAAGGTGTATTTGCCGTGTGCCGCCCCCATTAACGCCACCCCCGCAGCCGAGCCAATCGACAGTAAGCTGCCGCCGACCCCAGCGGTGAGTGTGACCAGCAACCAGTTACCGACCGACATATCCGGCTGCATGGATAGCACGGCGAACATCACGGGAATGTTATCCACTACCGAGGAAAGCAATCCCACTAACACGTTAGCCCAGATAGGGTTCCACTCGGTGTAGATCACCTCCGATACCAATCCCAAATAACCAAGCAAACTTAACCCTCCCACACACATCACTACACCGTAAAAAAAGAGCAGAGTGTCCCATTCCGCGTGAGAAATACTTTTAAATACATCAAATGGCACCACAGAACCAATTCGCTTCAGTGCGGCTTCATCTTTTTTGGCCATTGCAATCGCGGTTTTCTTCGCTAATGAACGCGCTAGTGTTTTGGTGAGATAGAAGCCAAATAATTGTAAATAGGCGAGCCCCATCATCATGCCCATCACTGGAGGGAAGTGGAAAAGGGCGTGGAAACTGACCGCTGAAATAATGGTAAAAACAAACAGCAATACTATGCGTTTCGCACCGCGTTTGAGCTCGACCTCTTCTTGTAAGCTGCTAGGGGTTTGGTTGGGAACAAACAGTGACATGACAAACGCAGGAACCAGATAGTTCGCCAAAGAAGGGATAAACAAATCCATAAATTCAAGGAAGCTAACATGCCCTGCTTGCCAAACCATTAAGGTCGTAATATCTCCAAATGGGCTGTATGCACCGCCTGCATTGGCAGCAATGACAATATTGATACAAGCTAAACTGACAAAACGTTGGTTATCGCCACCGACTTTTAATACCACCGCACACATTAATAAAGCCGTGGTTAGGTTGTCGGCAATTGGTGAGATAAAGAAGGCGAGCCAGCCTGTGATCCAAAACAGAGTGTGGAAATTGAAGCCCTTATTGATCATCCAAGCTTTGAGTGCATCAAATAACCGCCGCTCTTCCATCGCGCTGATGTAAGTCATCGCGACCAATAAAAACAGCAGCAATTCCGCATATTCGAGCAAGTTATACTCTAAGGCCTGCCGCGCGACTTCTGTCGAGCCTGTTTGCTGATATACATAACCAATTAACGCCCAAATCAGCCCTGCTGCGAGCAATACGGGTTTGGATTTACGAAGTTGAATATATTCTTCAAGCATCACCAAGGTATAGGCAATAGCGAAAATGATCAGTGCGGCATAGCCAATATTGGAACGGGTTAAATCTAAAGCTTGCTCAGTGGTGGTTGAAGCGACACCGAGTGGCGAAAAAAGAGTAAGAGAAAGTAGCGCTATCCGACCCGTCATAACAAAGCTCCTTTTGATATCCACTTTTCTTGAAGTCATGCTTCAAGTTTTCAGGGTGGTGATGGGGGAAAGTTCTGTGAAAGAGTAGCCCTATGCGGAATTTGAAGTTGTGACCTAGCTTAGAAATGGTTGTTTATTAATCATATTTTCAGGGTGGTCTCCGAACTCACGCTACAAACTTGTTGTGTTTGATAGGTGCGGTGAAGCATTTTTGATGAATTTCTTTGTGCTACGAATTAATTATCTATGCTTTCTATGCGCTATTTCACAAAATAATATTTTATTTTTCATTGTGAGATTAGTTTCATCTTCGTATTGACTTTGATCATCTCCTCTAGCACGAAATAAGTGCACCATCGCGCCAACCTGTTTCCAATTTTATAGAGGTAATTATGAGTCAACCGACAACGCTGGAGCGAAAAGTGACATGGGGGTGCTACGTTGCGTTAGCGTTCGCCGTGGTCTTTTTCTCTGGTTTACTGCAGTCCAACCAATGGTATGGCGTATTTGATTTCACCACCCTAAACGGTGCTTTTGGTAAGGTCGCTTACAATGTGAGCGAAACGGCGGAAGGTCTGCAAGTGGCCACCACTTCTTTGCGTGGTCACGGTGGCAGCGGTGCGCGTGATGGTTTCTTATTTGCACTGACTCTGATCCCAACCGTCATGTTTGCTCTAGGCATGATCAATGTACTGGAGCATTACGGTGCACTTGATGCAGCCCGTAAGCTGTTAACTCCGCTACTGCGTCCAATCATGGGTATTCCGGGTAATACAGGTTTAGCATTGATTGCCTCTTTACAAAGTACCGATGCAGGGGCAGCAATGACTCGTCAGCTCAAAGATGAAGGGCACATGACCAAGCGTGAAGCGGATGTTTTCACCATGTTCCAATTCTCTGCAGGTGCGACCATTGTTAACTTTTTCTCATCTGGCGCGGTGCTGTTTACTCTGACATTGGCCGATGGCTCGGCGGCAGTCACTTCTTCTATTGGTCTTGCTGTTGCAGTGATGTTTATCTTCAAAATTGTGGGTGCCAACCTTTTCCGCATCTACCTAAACCTGACCGAAGGTAAAGAATCATCTACCCCTGCAGCACAACAAGAGGAAGCGGCAAAATGAGTGAAGTGAAAGCGAAAAAGCCAATGGTGACCGATATCTTCGTTGAAGGTGCAAAGAAAGGCTGGGTGATTGCCACGACTTCAACAGTGCCTAATGTTTTGATGGCGTTTGTGATCATCAAAGCGCTGCAAATTACGGGTGCGTTGGAACTGATGGGCACCGTATTCTCCCCTGTGATGGCGGTTTTTGGATTGCCGGGTGAAGCTGCTGCGGTGCTGATTGGTGCGTGGATGTCGATGGGTGGTGCTGTGGGTGTGGTGATCACACTGTTTGACCAAGGTATTTTAAACGGAACGCATATTGCCATTCTGGCGCCCGCTATCTATTTGATGGGCTCACAAGTGCAATATATTGGCCGTATTCTTGGTCCAATTGGTACCGAAGGCCGCTACATCCCAGTGATGATTGGTATTTCAGTATTGAACGCCTTCGGCGCGATGTGGGTGATGAACCTGTTTTTATAATCGGTCAATCTTCTCGATAAAATAGAAAAGGCCTCGCACTGTGCGAGGCCTTTTTTCTGCGTAACGTTCAACGAGGTTATTGAGCTTACTGAGTTTGCGATAAGCGTACCGCTTCCTCTTTTTCGCCAGCCTTAGGATCGGCAAAGCGGGCTTCATCAAACGCGTTTTCAGATTTTGCGACAATACAAGAGACGCACGCATCGCCGGTGATATTCACCGCAGTACGGATCATATCCAGTAGGCGGTCGACACCCATGATCAGCGCAATCCCTTCCAGTGGCAGACCCACTTGGTTAAGTACCATGGCGAGCATAACTAAGCCAACGCCAGGAACCCCCGCAGTACCGACAGAAGCCAGTGTCGCGGTCAGGATCACCATCAGGTAATCGGTCATGGTGAGGTCGATGTTAAAGGCCTGCGCAATAAATGCGGTCGCGACACCTTGCATGATGGCAGTGCCATCCATGTTCACGGTTGCACCGAGCGGTACCGTGAATGACGCCACTTTGTTATCCACACCCAAGCGGTTTTTCACCGTTTCCATAGTCACAGGAATGGTGGCGTTGGATGACGCGGTCGAAAACGCAAACATAATGGCATCTTCCATTTTGCGGAAAAATACCATTGGGTTTAAACCGGCGAAGGTTTTCAGCATCAAACCGTAAGTGACGAAGGCATGCAGTAATAAAGTACCCGCCAGCACAACAAAGTATTCTGCCAAATTCAAAATTGCGCTAAGGCCAAGCCCTGTGAACAGTTTTGCCATCAAGAAAAACACGCCGTAAGGAGCAAGGTGCATCAGCATCGCGACCAGTTTCATGATCACTTCGTTAAGATCGCTAAATACCTGAGCAATACGCTCTCCCGGTTTGCCGGCGGCACTGATGGCCACACCAAACAGAACGGCGAAGATAATGATCTGCAAGGTATTGCCTTGCGCCATCGCACTGATTGGGTTGGTTGGGAACATATCCACAATGACTTTGCCCAGTGAAGGCGCTTCAGCGGAGGCAAAATTGCTGGCCGCAGTTAAATCAGCGCCTGCACCTGGTTTAAACAGGCTACCCATAGTAAGAGCAAGAGTAATGGCAATCGCGGTGGTGGCGAGATAAAAACCTAAGGTTTTACTGCCCATTCTGCCTAGCGTAGAGAGATCTTTGAGTGAGCTCGTACCACATACCAGTGAAACAAACACCAGTGGTACGACCAACATTTTCAAGCTGGCGATAAAAATCTTGCCGCCAACGTCAAACAGTCCATTAACGATGTATGCGTCGACAAATCCATTTCCTGCAAACAGGGCGCGAATCGCAAATCCAGTCAAAATACCGGCTACCATACCAAGGATCACCTTGGCGGTAAGTGATAACGGTTTTTTGGTATTCATCCAGAACACTCCTTATAGTTATTCACTTTGACATCATGGCAAAGCGAGCAGGAGGTTATCAGGCGTATTCTGAAATCAGAAAATAAAATGCAAAACTCACGGCTTCCTTGTGATCATCATCACTTTAATGACTTAAAAACACTGCGATTGGTAACATTTTTTTAGCTTTAAATTTTGTTTTTCATTTCAATTGCAACACATAAGTTTGAATATGCAACAAAAATGGCCATTCTTACGACATGAAAATGCGATATAAGATCGGTTTCACTGGTTTTGTGAAAAAGTCGATGGTAAGACTCGGCGCAAAGAAAATCCGGTGACTAGCATAGTGCCTGCTAAAACCAACACAGTACCGATGAGGGTATTTAGTCCTACGGGTTCATCTAAAATCCAATATCCCCAAAGAATGCCAAACACAGGGATCAAGAATGTGACAGAAAGTGTGGATGCGGCGCCGATTTCTTTGACTAAACGGAAATAGATTAAATAAGCCAGTCCTGTACAGATCACGCCAAGTGCAATAACGGCAGTCCATTCAAGGTTTGAAGGGATTTGGCGTAATGGGATGTATAGCATCAGTGGAGCAACCCATATGCACGCCGCCCACATACTGCCGTGAGCGTTTTCAAAGGCGCTAATTTGTGGTGCTTGCTTAGTGTAGTTGGTGGCTAAGCCATAACTGCCGGCTGCGAGTGCGGCACAAATAATAGGGAGCGTTGCCCCCGAGCCAATGGCGGCGACATCCCAACCCACAATCACCGCAACGCCGGTCACTCCTAATAAAAGCCCTGCGAGTGCTTTGCGCGTGAGAGGCGTGCCATGCCAAAAGAAGCCAATCACGGCTCCCCAAATAGGAGCTGTTGAGTTCAATATTGAAAGTGTTGAGACATTGAGCGTTAAAGCTGCATAGGCGAAAAGCAAGAAAGGTATCGCGGTGTTGATTAACCCCAAGATCAAGAAATGGCGCCAATATTGACGAATAGAAAGAGACTTTTTCAGTAATTGAGCAACAAGAAAAAGGCTGATAGCGGCAAACGCTACACGCGCTTCAATCAAAAATGCGGGGCCAAAACTGTGTGCAGCAACGCGCATAAATAGGAAAGAGCCTCCCCAAATTGCCGCCAAACAGAGCAGTTGCAGCAAGTTCATTAGCGACATAAATAGTCCTTCTTTCTTTGTCGAGCGTTTAATCTCAATCACAAAGAGACATTATGCAATCAATAAATGGATTAAAGTGCCGGATTTGGCTGGTTTTCTGATCATTGATGCAGTGAATTTCTCCGTGTGTGCTTCAAAGCTGGGGCACTGTGGCGTTAATTCAACAAGAAAATGAGAGATGTGCCACTATTGAGCTTGTTTATCAGTAGTGAATTTTTACTATGCGAAATAAGTCACGGTTTGTTTGGCGCTGAATTCATAAATTCATTTTTTTGCTGCTCTAAATAAGGAAATCCATAATGAATAAAAAACTTCTCACGCTGGTGATCACTAGTGCCATGGCTTTTACCCTACCTTACTCGGTAGTGGCGAAAGAAAATGTGGCCAAGCCAAGCGTTGAATACAGCCAATTTGTTACGCAACGCCAAGTGGTGGATCAACTTCTAGAGGAGGCATTAACCGCGTTTAAATCTCCAGTCCGAGTCTCTCACGCTGGGTTTACGGCCAAAATGCCGAGTAACATGGAAATTGTGACACAGCGTCTGCTCGAAGCTTATCAATTGGAACCTTATCGCACCGATTTATTAATTTCAGCTGCGAATGCACAGATCTACAACAAGAATGTCGACCAAGCGATTGAGCTGTTTAACCAAGCACTCAGTGTTGCGCCTGATGATGTTGATCTGCATACCTATCTTGCGGTTTGGCAAAAATTCAAAGGGAATGATGCGGCATATCAGAAGCATATGAAAGCGGTGCAATCTTTAAACGCAGGCCGCGCGGTAGATCTACAGCATATTCTGGACACCGTTGATCGCATTATTGCTACACCTTTGAAAGCCGAAGCCACTCAAAAGCTGGGTGAAGATGGAGCAATTGTGACATTAGGTTATGCACTCAATCCCGATGGTTCAATGCATGAAATTTTAATCAAACGTTTAGAAACCACCCTCGCAATGGCGAAAGCCAACCCAGACGCTGTGATTATTTTGACTGGCGGTGTACCGCAAAATCATAAAACCGAAGGGAAATTGATGGCGGATTGGTTGATTGAGCGCGGAGTTAGTACAACACGAATTATTGAAGAAAACTACGCCACCAGTACGGTAGATAACGCACTGTTTAGCAGTTACGCTTTGGCTCGTCATGGCATTAAGCATGCGACCATCATCAGTTCGGCAAGCCATGTTCGCCGTGGCCAAACCTTGTTTGAAATTGCGAGTTGGCAAACGGGCCCGAAAGGCATTACTTTCGATACCGTTTCCTATCCTGACAAACCATTGAATGAGCTGGAAAAAGCCTCGAGCGGTGAATTGTTAGGGATTTACCGCGATGCGCTACGCACTTACGGTATGTGGAGCTACCGCTCTTATCCACTAGAATCTCGCTAAGTTTGCCCATGAAATCCACCTCAGGCCGCGTTATGCGGCCTCTTTGTTGGAATGCATTTTCACGGTTGAATTCCACGGGAATTTAATTTTCAATACCACGATGAATTGCATAAGGAATCTTTCTCGTGGCTCGTCCTAAAATTCCGCGCCGAATTGGCTGTCAGCCTCCTGCATCTTGTTTTAAACCCAATGGTGTTTCTATGAATCAACTCGAGAGTATCGAGTTAGCTCCAGATGAACTTGAAGCATTGAGGTTAGTTGATCTGTTGGGTTTGCAGCAGCAACAAGCAGCACTGCAAATGCAAGTCTCGCGGCAAACGCTCGCCAATTTGGTTAAAGCTGCACGCTTTAAAGTGGTGGACTGCTTACTCAATCAAAAAGCACTGCATATTCAGTCTATCGATAACACCTCATCGGATTAAGCTATTAAACCAATCGGGATAAGCAACCTGCACCAGCGCTGTGTGAGTGGTAAATTGTGTGTCACAGAACCGCTGTGACCAACCACTTTCTCCTTCTATCAATTATTGAAAGTGGTTCTTTTGCCAAACCCTTATTCACCTGGCTCACCCCGAATCGAGGCTTATCATCTCATTCGGGGATTTTTTTATGTCGAAACTTATCGTGGCGAATCAAATGGTCAATCAGACGGGTGATTTGATGGTTGTATATGAGATTCGTATGACTTTGACGAAGTAGAAGATGAGCGGTCATGTCTGTGATTTCGGTTTCCGTAACGGTGAGCATGCGGTCACACAACCTTATGCCACTCAGTTCAAGCAAACGAAGCCCAAGAAAGTGCGTGCCGACAATACTGACTAGCCGCAGTGGAAGTTGCCAGTTATCTCGCCATGCTTGAATAGGAATAAAAGCCGAGGGATCGGATTAACGGCAGAAAAGAAAGAGAATGATGGAAGGCCATCATTCTCGTTAGGGCATCAAATCCATGATGATGATTCCTTTAGAGTGTACTTACCAATCGCGTGCTAAAAAGCTTTGCTCAGTCTGGCTATTGCCTGCGGAATCGGTCACGGTAAATTTCACCACTTGCGAGTGAGGCTCGTAGTTTTTGATGATCAAGGTGCCATTTTCTGAGGTTTGATAGGCTTCGCTGTCCGCACCTTCGACTTTTACAGGATAGTTAGCAACGGGTGCACCATCCTGTGTGAGTCTTAATAGCGCGGTATTTTGGCTAGTCGATACGCTCATTTTTAACTCAGAAGCATTGGCGTGAAGTGGCAGTAAAACCGCAGTAGCGAGTAACAAAACAGGGGTTAGTTTTTGCATGAATAAAGTCCTCATAATGATTGTTGATGTGTGAATTCACATTCGCCACTTAGCATAATTGGCTGTTGCAAAGGAAACGATGGGGTCGGTTTGTTTTAGTTGTTCAAAAAAATAGAACAAGACAAGCGCGGTAAACTGCTCGTCAATACGGGTTTTGTTGCTAAAGTGTTGTGCTTGGCCTCGGTGTTTAAATAGATTTAATTAGCTCTGTTTTTATACTGAACTATTTTCTAGTAGATGAAATCAGAAAGAAAAATAGTAAAGCTACTTACAAATAGTAAGTTAATTATTTGGGTGTTAATAAGTTGAATGAAATTATTCAAATGTTATGATTGACCCACAAACACAACAAATAGAGAACGAATCGTGGATTTAAATATAAAAGATCAAAAAATCCCCATAAATGACTTGATAGCTTTACAACAGTTGGAAAGAATATCAACTAAATGGGTTTCACATATACTGTGGCATCTAGAACCATTTGAACATGCGCGCTTTGGTGAGTTGCAATCTGCACTTACCGGCATTTCGGGAAAAATGTTAAGCCAACGGCTTAAGATGCTAGAAGAGATTGGCTGGGTTTGGCGTGAGCAGAAGCCTACCATACCCGTGACAGTTTACTATGGGTTAACCCCACCAGGTAAGGTGGCCGCGAAAGCTTTATATTGTTTGATATGCAAAATAGTAGAAAATGAAAGATATTAACTTTAAGTGAGTAAATTAAGCCCGTAATTAAAATGACGGGCTTTTTTATTTATCTAAATATGTTGATTAAAATCATGTCATGGAATTATTAAAATCACGTCATGGTTTTTTTATTTCTAAATTTATGAGGTTTTAATTGATGATTGAAATTTGATCGCCATTCAATCATTTATTAATTGTGCTTATCCTCATTTTTATTCTTGGTATAGGATCACATCCTATGGCTTGTGATGCACTGCCACTTTTATTTATAACACTAATATCTTATTCATTGGTCTGGTGTATTAAATGAAATCATCAAAGTGGTTTTTTTTATCGTTTGTTGTTCTATTTTTTTGTGGTCTGTATTTGATCTACTCTGCGTACTCAACAACATCCAAGTATGAGTTACCCGATGAAGTACAGGTGCCTATTACCGCATCTAAACCTGCGCCTACTGTCGAACTGTCGATTAATGAAGGGGCAATCGTTGAAGCTACCCCTGTTGAGACAGAAATTGTTGATCTGAATGAGGTGGAAGAGCCTCTAGAGGAAGACTCTAGAGTTACAGGTCCACAAAACGTAGAGCAAGTCTGGTTGCCTATAAACCCTTCCCCAGAACTGGCAGAGTTGAAGCCGAAGAGCCAAGCCATTACGGAGATCCAAGCGATTGAGTTCGACAACATTGAACAGTTTCGCGCTTTAATGGAAGGCGACACCGCTACCTTACTGCTTCCAAATGGCGAAAGTATTCAAGTGGTGATTGATGAATCGCAAACACAGAATCAAGGTGTTCAGACATGGGCTGGAAATTTTGAATCACAGGGAAGCTCATTTCCTGTCACCTTTACTTTTGGCCAAAACGCCATCATGGGTTTTATCGGCCACCCTCAAGGTTCAATAAAAATAGAAGGAAGTGGACACCAAGCTTGGGTGTATCAAGTCCCAGATAGTCATGGATTCGAGCATGATCCGCAATTGCACGATCGCGCTCATTAACCACGCGCCTATCGCGCATTTACACAAAAACTAGGAGTTACTATGAAAAAGGCGTCATTGGCACTAGCCATCAGTGTCGGGGTTTGCTCACCTGCAATTTGGGCTGCAACGACACAAATTGATGTTTTAGGTTTATACACCCCAGATACCGCGAAAGGATTTAAGCAAGAGCATCTCGCTAAAATTCAGCACAGCGTGAACGTAGCGAACAAAGTCCTGAAAGACAGTGGCTTGGATATCAAGGTTAATTTAGCCGCAACCAAAGAAGTGCAATACGACACACAACCGGGATTGAAGAAATCTCAGGATGAAGTACTCGATGCTGCAACTCCAATTAATCGGGTCGACCCAGCTTTTGCGGATGTTGAAGCTTATCGCCAACAAGTTGGGGCAGATGTCGTCGCGATTTTTCGTTATCTTGATACCAAAAATTCTCCCGACTATACGACTCAGATTAAAGTAAATAATGATGGTACGAAAACAACGTATACCAGCCTAAGTTGTGGTCTTGCTTGGATTGTGCCTGCTTCGGATTGGAAATTCCCACAAAGTGCGAAGAGGAAATTGTACAGCCATTCCTATTTGAATGAATGTAGTGATGTAGCCTTTATCCATGAATTAGGGCATAACTTTGGTCTTCTGCATGCTCATGAGCAGTATCAAAATAATGATGGTTCACTCTATCTTCCACATCTTAAATATGGCACGGAAGTCGATGCTTATGGCTATGGGATTCAAGGGCAATTTGCCACCATCATGGCATACGCGTCCTTTTTTGGCGTGGGGCGCAGTTATAAGTTCTCTAGCCCTAATTTACAGTGTGAAGGTGCTCCTTGTGGTGTGAAAGATTATGCTAACTCAGTACGTGCGATAGGTCTCACGGCTCCACTCATTGCAAACGCTTATGCAAGCGCTTCTACGCCAGTAGAGGGTGGAACCCCAGAGGATACCGAGCCGACAACCAATACCGATAAGGTGTTTGTGGTTAAAGGACCTGTGGCCTTACCGGATAAGCAAACTCTAAGCCTACCGATTAAAGTCAGTGCTCAAACAGCAACAACCGCTGAAGTTGCCATCGATCTTACCCATGAATATCGTGGTGATCTGAGTGTTAGGCTGTATGCTCCTGACGGGCGTTATTGGGTATTGAAGCAAGCAAACCGTTATGATCGTGGCCAAAGTTATAATGTGCAGTTCATATTAAATGACGTCGATCCGTCTGCTTCTGAAGGAGAATGGCGTCTTGAGATCCAAGATCACTTCGGTGACAATTTGGGTACCTTGAACCAGTTCCAAATCTCCTTTCGGTAAGAGTTTGTTTCTTCTAGCCACGCAAGCAAGTCTGAAAATAGATGACTTCGTTACTGGCTAAGCGATAAACCGTCGCAGGTTTGCCGCCTTTACCTTTGCTAGAGGCGGCAATTTTATGGGTACTGACAATTACCCCTGTATCGATCAGCCGGCGTTTCACCGTCATCCGATTCACTTCCACTCCAAATTTGGTGTAAGCCTCAATAATGTCAGCAACCAAAAATTCCTGCTCAAGTGAGAACAGCACTACGGAAGTGTACTCCACCGCAGCGCGTAGCTTTTTCCAAGCGTGTTGAATTTGCGCCACATGATCAAAGGCTAGCGGCTGCTGTCCTAGTAGTATGGTTTCCAGCGCAAACCAATCAACGCGACTTTTATCCATCCCTGCATCTTCAATCTGTTTTACATTGGAATGATTGAGGAGTGCGTAATGGGAAATGCTGATACTCCAACCGCTCGGATCGCGCTTAGGATTGCCGTCCACCAAAGGATCACTGATGAAGTTCGGGTAAGTATGAATTTTTTGACGGCAAATACGTCGACGTGCAGAGTCAAAATCCTTATCTGCCGGTTCGCCACCTTGTGTACTGAGATCCTCATCGAACACCCAGCCTCCGGGAATCGCCCAAAGACCGCAATCAGGGCGGTTCGGATTGCTGCGTTTGACCAACAAGATCTCAATGCCCTTGGGGGCAAGGCGCAAACAGATCATATCAATGGTGACAATCATACAAGGTTCCTAAAGTGGGATGCGGCTATTCTAGGTAACTGAATGGTAAGGGTCAAATGTAAATAACAAATTGTGATTAACTTAAGATGGAGGTATTGGACACCTCATAATGAAGAAATTAGAGAGTGAGCAGAAGCTAATTCGAGAAATTCACCGATGATCTTTACGCTTTATTGCTAGTTTGTCACCAAAGTTGACAAACATAAGTGGCTCGATTATCGTGCCTGCAAAAGTTAGAAACAAAATGTTACTAACATCCGAAGTGAACCGAAGGAAGGCATTTATGAACTCACGCCTGTTCTCTCCCCACATTATTCGTAGTCTGCTTGACCTCGACGCCTATAAAATCAATATGATGCAGGCAATACACCATTTCTATCCGGATGTCTCGGTACGCTATGAGTTGATTGTGCGCAGTGATGAAGATGTCAGTACATTGTTGGATGAGATTCGCCAAGAGATTGCTCAGCTTGGCTCTTTGCGTTTTTCGGATGCCGACATTCACTACCTAATCCAACATGCACCGCATTTAAAAGCCACGTTCTTGCAGTCGCTGCGCTATTTCCATTTTGTGCCTCAAGAGCAAGTGGAGATGGGCATTATTAAACAAGCGGGCAAACAGCAACTGCGTATTGGTATTCGTGGCAGTTGGCGCGACACGATTTTGTACGAAACATTAGTAATGGCAATAGTTTCTGAGGTTCGTAGCCGTCAGCGTTGGGCTGATGTACCGGAAGAATTGCCACTCAAAATGCTGAAAACCAAACTAAGCAAGCTAAAAACGGAGATTGCTCGTCGCGGGATCAACAACTTTTCACTGACCGAAATGGGAACACGCCGCCGTTTTTCTAGCCAAGTGCAGCGTGATGTGTTGGCGTGTTTAAAACAAGAAATCCCCGAATGGATGTTGGGTACCAGTAATTACCATTTCGCCCGTGAATTCGATTTAAAGCCGATCGGCACCATTGCTCATGAATGGTTTATGGGGCACCAAGCTCTGGTGAATGAACGTGATTCACAACAAGTTGCTCTGGAGCGTTGGCTTGCGGCTTTTGATGGCATGCTCGCCATTGCCCCGACAGATACCTTAACCATTGATGCCTTTTTAAGTGATTTCAACCGCCATTTGGCGAACGCTTATGATGGTGTGCGGCACGATTCGGGTTGCCCGTTCCGTTGGGGTGACAAGATGATCGCTCACTATCAACAGCTTGGCATCGACCCAACCAGCAAACTGTTTATTTTCTCTGATGGTCTAAATTTCGAACAGGCGCTGGATTTGTGCGAATATTTTGCCGGACGAGTGAAGATCTCTTTTGGTATCGGTACGTTTTTAACCAATGATCTAGGAGAGTGGCGTAATTCAGCGGGTGTTGAGTATCGCCCGCTTTCGATTGTGATTAAATTGGCGGAATGCCAAGGCCGGCCTGTAGCGAAGATCAGTGACCAGCCAGAGAAGGCGATGTGTGAAGATCCGATCTTTCTCGCGAATCTCAAACGCCGTTTTAATATTGAGCTTGATGTGGATGCGTTGATCCAAGAGCTTGCTCAGCAGAAGCGTTCGCCACGCCATTACATTTCAGCGGCCTAATCGCCGCTGATCCACCTGAGGTTGTTTGCTATGCAGAATACACCGCTCAAAGTTGGCGTTATTGGTTACGGATATTCCGCCAAAACCTTTCACTTACCGTTTATTGAGGCGTTAGATTCGCTCACGCTTGGCGCCATCAGCTCGAGTCAGCAGCAAACAGTGCAAGATGATTATCCGCAGGTGGCGTATTTTGAAACAGCGTCGCAGCTGATCTGTGAAAGTGATGTGGATTTGGTGATCATTACCGCGCCCAATGATGTGCACTTTTCTCTGGCGAAACAGGCCTTGGAACAGGGCAAACATGTGATTGTTGAAAAGCCATTTGTGACTCGCATCGAACAAGGCAAAACGCTTATTGAGCTAGCGAATCAGAAAGGGTTGGTGCTGAGCGTGTTTCATAATCGCCGCTGGGATGGTGATTTTCTGACTGTAAAAAAACTCATTGAGCAAGGGCAACTCGGTGAGGTGAAGGTGTTCGAATCGCATTTTGATCGTTATCGCCCCGTGGTTCGCCAGCGTTGGCGTGAACAGGCGCAGGAAGGGGGCGGCATTTTGTTTGATTTAGCGCCGCACCTACTGGATCAAGCCTTGGCTTTGTTTGGTCTTCCGCAGTCGTTATCAGCGGATTGCCGGATGATGCGACCAGAAGCCACCACGATAGATTATTTTGATCTTCAGCTGTATTACCCACAGCATGTAGTACGACTGCACGCGAATTTGTATAGCCCTGAGCCTAATGTGCGCTACCAAGTGCTCGGCAGTCTGGGTAAATACGTGAAATACGGCTTAGATCCGCAGGAAGAGCGCTTGAAAACAGGAGGGTTGCCGGATAAGCCAGAGTGGTCAAAAGAAGATCCTGAATTGCATGGATTTTTGTATCAACAAGAGAGCAAGCAGCGCATAGAAACTGAGCTGGGAGGTTATCAGCACTACTTCCAAAAAGTGGTTGAATCGATTCAAAGTGGTGCGCCAAACCCAGTTACAGCTGAATCGGCGCTGCAATCCATCCAACTGATTGAGTTGGCATTGGAAAGCAGCGTGAAAGGGCAGCGAATCACTATTGCGCGAGTTGATGAATAATATCGTCAAGTAAATGATCAATCACACTGGTCACATCAAGACTGGCATTCTCCATTGTCGACAAATGGTTGATGATGGCAGGTGTTTGCCCATTCGCATAAGCTTCTAAAGCTTGTTTGCCCGAATTGTGTACCTCTTGATGAGGTTTATCTAAACTCGCAAAACTGGGTAGGTGGCGGTATAAGCGAACGCCGTCACCTTCAAAGTACCAACGACCTAAGCGACATTCGTGATGCCCCGTGACATTGCAAGATGAGTTGCCCTCATCAAGCTGTTTGTAGATCTGGTGTTTCCATACGGCATGATCCAACTTAACGGTATTGAGAAACATGGTGGCGGTCGTCACTTCGATAACATATTGCATGTGTTTAGAACGTGATAGCACCTCTGATACCACCGCTTTGATCTGCCCAGCTGCAACGTCCATGTCTTGGGTAATGGTTTGGTTTTCGGCGATCGAATTTTTGATTTCGTCGGTTTGAACGACCACTTGACTAACGAGTTGATGAATTTTCTCGCTGGCATTTTGGGCTTTTGCCGCGAGATTACGCACTTCATCGGCGACCACGGCAAAACCTCGGCCACTTTCACCTGCCCGTGCTGCTTCAATCGCTGCGTTAAGTGCCAACAAATTAGTTTGAGATGAAATCTCTTGAACGGAGTGAACGAGATGGCTGATACCGGTTGCGGTTTGGTCGAGTTGATTGGCGACCAACATGTTTTGCTTCGCTTGATGGTCAATAGCGAGTGTTCTTTCTGAGAGCTGTTCTAAAGCGGTGTGCGTTTGTGCAAAAAGTTGGTTGAATTCATTGAGTGTTTCTTTTTCATCCGCTAAGTTGCGCGTGTTTTCAACCAAGCCATTACGTATTGCTTCTAGGAGCCTACCGCCAGTTAATTGGTTGGAGGTTAACGCACTCATGAGCAAGATTTCTTGATTAATTTTTTGAATTTCTTGGTCTTTTTCCTTAATAGTGGCTTGCAAGTTAGCCAGTTCTTGTTGGTGAGCTTGGTTGGGTTGTTCGAGCTGCTGCTTAAGTGTGTCTCGCTCATGCACGAGTGCTTTATTGAATAGCATTTTGTCCCCTAAAAGCGTGATTCCGATGACCTAATGGCCAATAATTTTTTATTATTTTCGTTGAGCCTAGCCCCGTACTTTCCAAGAATAGTGGTAAATCAAGACTCGTACCTCTTAACCATTGGTGGTAGAGCTTTACTCAATCAAACTCTTTAGCTCGTGTTTGACGGTTAGGATTTGACGATGGCTGAGTGATTTACTGGTTGCCTGATTTCGTCTGAATCGATTCATAAGCACCTAACATTTCTTCATAGCCACCCCCGTTGTGCACTTGGGTAAAACCATTCTCAAGTAAATATTTCTGTGCAATACCGGAACGGTTTCCACTGCGGCAATAGAGGACTATCGGGGTCTCTTTGGCAATGGTTTGAAAGGCGCTTTCTACTTCACTTAATGGCCAATTCAACGCTTTGTCTAGGTGGCCTTGGGCATACTCTTCGATCGTTCTTACATCCACCAGTAGCGCTCCTTTATTGACCATCTGCCAAGCGACTTCCGCGCGTTCAGAAGCCGCTGCTCCCGTGCTAAACCACGCGGTCAACAGTGTCAAAATGGCCTTAAGCCAGTTCTTGCGCATTTTAGAAACTCCTTCTCTATTTCGTGTCCATAATTTGCTATGAGGCATTTTCTTCAAGCAAGTGATTTGTCATTTTTGGGTGGTAAATTTGAACAATGTCTAGGTGGTAGTTCAAAAGTTAAGGCATCGGTCAATGGCATAGGCTTAGCGTAAAAATAGCCTTGAATCCAATACACTCCACGCTCCGCTAAGTAATCTACCTGATGTTGCCCTTCTACGCCTTCGGCGATGACCTCAATCCGCCCTTGTTTGGCTGAAGCGATGATGGAATCTAACACACTGATTTTTATGTCACAGGTGTCGATAGTATCCACAAACATTTTGTCGATTTTGATGCTGGCGATTTGTAAGTTTTGCAGGTAAGCAAAGCCGCCATAGCCGGTGCCAAAATCATCGATTTTAAACTGATAACCCTTTTTTAAAAGGTAGAACACTTCTTCTTGCGCTTCGCTCATCGCCTTAATCGGTACGCGCTCCGTCAGCTCAAATTTGAGCCGCTCACTGTATGGCCACTGCAATTTTTCAAGTAAGCGAGAGAGGTGTTGTTGTTCTAAGTGTTCGGCAACAATGTTGATGCTTACCCAGCGAGATGACGGGATCTGTTTGAGGTCGAGATAAACTTGCTGCATCAGTTGATGGGTGATTTTGACGATCAAGCCAGAACGCTCTGCGGCGGAAATAAACAGACTGGGGGGAACGAGTTGATGGCCCTTTTTCCAACGTAGCAATACTTCATAACCCACAATGTCTTGAGTTCTTGAATCAACAACAGGTTGGTAATAAGGGATAAATTCTTGATCACGCAGACCTTTTTCAATTAATCCTTCAATCGAATTTCGGTAGTTACGCAAGATCAGATAGCCACAAGCCAGAAACATTCCCAATACTAAAGAGATAGGAATACCCCAAGCCAAAACCTGTTGTTTTGCATAGTCATGTAAAGCATCGCCAGCGGAGAGTGTCTGCTCACTATGGAAAGGTTCTGAACCAGTGATTTGATGGACGGATAGGGTATCGGTCTGTTTCAGTAACTCAGGGCTGCCTCGTTGCAAAGCGAGTTCACTGAGTTGGGGATCTAAAAACCGAAATTGAAGATAAAAACACTCCGCACATGGTTCACGTAACAACTCTTGCGCCCAACTACCATCAATAACCCAAAAGACACGTCCTCGAGGTTCGGCATACTGAACCAACAATTCTCTGGTTCCCATTTGGCTTTTCGGGGTTGCTGAAAGCTGATACCCCTCAGGCATCATGTTGTTCTTTTTATTCAATAGCGGCGGGGAAAACTGAATTGGGTAACCTATGGTTGAGCACCCCGTTCCTTGTGTGCTCTCAATACCGATTAAGCGTACAAACCGATTATAAAACTGTGGATCACGGATTAGGCGTATATCGTCAACATTACAGGTGAAGGTGAGTGAGTGTACTTGCTGCTGAATCATGTTGTCTAAAGCGAGATTTCGTTGCTCAAGATATTGATTGATTTGTGCAAATTTCTGCTCAAGTAAGTATTGCGCAGCCTGAGGAACCCAAATTTGCTGAGTGAGTAAGAAGATTGCAAGGGGCGATAAAAGAATGGCCAGCGCGATTCTGGTTGGAATGGTTGAGATCACAGACGTCTTCCTTAGCCAATAAAGCATTTTTGTGGCTGGTAAGTCCGAACTATGTAACACAATGAAATGCAAATCAATGCATCCTTGTGTTTTGTTCATTCCCTGATCAGGTATTTATGAATACCCAACAACGAACATGAAAATGCCGCATTGCTGCGGCGTGATAAGGACTATAAGAGCTCAATGACCTCGTTTAAGCTGTGACAAATGGGGTGCCCGAATGCCATTACTTCTGGGCTTGGGCTGACCAAATCAGGGATTTGGAAGGCGATCATCTTGGCGGCAAGGGCCGCTTTAATGCCATTATTAGAATCTTCAAAAGCTAAACAGGTTTCAGGAGCAACGCCCAAACGTTGAGCCGCGAGTAGATAAATTTCTGGATGAGGTTTACCTTGGATGACTTCACAACCTGTGGTGATGATATCGAAGTAAGCTTCTAATCCTGCCAGTTGTAACTTGACCAGAGCGACTTCTTTTTGGGTTGAGGTTGCCACAGCGAGGGGAATTGAACGCGCTTTAAGCCATTCCAACAAACTAACTACCCCCGCTTTATGGGGAATGGCTTCATGCATGACCACAGCGTTATAGCGTAGTCGCCATTCGTTATGCAGTCTGGGCAAGTCATCACCATAGGCTTGGCTTAAGATGTCATTGATAGTTTTTGCATTACAGCCAATGATTGACAAGTACGCCTCTTCATAAAAAGGCAGATCACAAGCGGAGCATGCTTCTTGAAACACGCGCATGCAGACTCGCTCGGTATCGAGCAGCAGGCCATCCATATCGAAAATGGCAGCTTGAAATTCCATCGTTCCCACCTACCTCAAAAAAGTGAGCAGTCATTGTCCCACACTTTATGAATGGCTGAGAACCCCAAAATGGAAGCATTTTAAATCAGTAAATTAGCGAGAGAGTTGCTGCAAATTCCGCTAAACTGTGTTGCAAAACAATGACAATTCCGTGTCAGCAGGTGAATGAAGTGAAATCAGCGTGGATAAGGCAGTGGTTCCCCGGACTCTACCAATTTAAAGATTATGAACGGGGATGGTTTTCTGATGATGTACGTGCTGCATTTTCGGTGGTGGCTGTGGCGCTCCCAGTCGCGATTGCTTATGCGCAGCTGACAGGGGTTCCCGCGATTGTCGGGCTCTATTCTTGTGTTTTACCTATGCTGGTTTACGCCTTGATGGGGACATCACGGCAATTGATCGTAGGCCCAGATGCTGCAACCTGTGCCGTTATCGCGGCGGTGGTCACTCCATTAGCAGCCGGTGATCCGACCAAACATTGGCAACTGGTGATGACCATGACCGCAATGACGGGTTTTTGGTGTTTACTGGCTAGCCGACTGAAATTGGGTATTTTTGCCGATTTTCTCTCCCGCCCAATTTTGCTTGGGCTTTTGAATGGTGTCGCTTTGACCATTATTGTGGGGCAGTTTGCGAAAGTATTGGGTTTAAAATACGAAAAACGCTATTTACTTGAGCGCATTCTTGAGGCTCCCGATCTCCTTTACTCTTTGCACTGGCAAACGTTGGGGCTAAGTGTGTTGACCCTAACCACGTACCTGGTGATTAAACGTTGGCAACCAAGATGGCCCGCGGCCATGTTCGCTATCATGGCCTCTGCCTTGTTAGTGTGGGGACTGAATCTGGAAAGTGTCGGCGTGCAAGTCGTTGGCGCCATTCAAGGCGGGTTACCAGATTTTCAAGCTCCCGCTTTTGATTTAGGGATCAGCCGTGAACTGGTCATGCCGGCATTGAACTTAGCCATGGTTAGCTTTGTGAGTATGATGTTGACTGCTCGCAGCTTTGCGGCGAAGAACGGCTATGACATTGATGCGGACAAAGAGTTTCGTGCGCTAGGTGTGGCCAACGTGGCGGCGGCATTTTCACAAGGTTTTGCTATCAGTGGTGCGGATTCACGTACCGCAGTGAATGATGCAAATGGCGGAAAGTCGCAATTGGTTTCGGTGATCGCGGCGTTAGTGATCGCGCTGATTGCCATCTTCGCCTATCAGCCGTTACAGTTTATTCCGGTTGCGGCCTTGGGGGTGGTGTTGGTGATCGCCTCACTATCGCTGCTGGATATCAAAGGGATTTGGAACCTAAGAAAGCGTGACAAAGATGCGTTTTATCTCGCATTGATTACTTTCGTTGCGGTGTTGGTTATTGGGGTGATCCCAGGTATCACATTGGCTGTTTTACTCGGTCTATTCCAGTTTCTTAAATTGATTATGCGCCCAACGGATCAAATGATGGGACTTGATGAAGAAGGGACTTTGCGCACTCTAGATGGATCTGAAAAAGCGAAACCGATCCCAGGCATGGTGATTTTCCGTTTCAACTCACCGCTAACTTATTTTAATGCTCCCTATTTTAAACGCCGTATCTTAGATCAGACCGAACGGGAGGGAACACAAGTGGGGTGCGTGATTATCGATGCGGTTGCGAGCTTTACCCACTTAGACCTCAGTGTGATGGCGATGTTGGCTGACTTACATGGCATTCTCAAAAAACGCGGTATACGCTTAATTCTTGCTGGGCGAAAGCGTAGCTTACGGCACTGGTGTGATCTTACAGGGATCAACACTGCAGAAGGGGGAGTTGTGTTGCGTGCCGATATGTACTTGGCGATAAAACTCAGCGGCTGCTATTTAAGTGCGATGGAAGAGGGGCATGTCCCTGTTGTACAAAAAGAGCCGGATATCAGTGTGTTGTTAAAGCCGACCACGACAGAAGTGGCTTAACATTTTTAAGGGGCTCTGCTGAGCCCCTGTTCTTTTCCGGTTAAAAATCCGCTTTAACTTGAAATGTCAGCGGCTGTTTAGTGTAAGGATGGGTGAAGCTAAGCTGCTCGGCATGGAGGTGCAAGCGTTGAGCTTGTTGTCCATACAAATCATCGCCCACGATCGGGCAATTTAACCCAAGAGGGTGTGCACAGTGCACTCGTAATTGATGGGTTCGCCCTGTATGTGGGTAGAGGTAAATTCGAGTGCGACCTTGTTCAACACTGAGCCTTTCCCAATGCGTAAGTGCAGGTTTACCTTGTTGCCAACATACTTTTTGGCGTGGCCGATCATCAAGGTCTCCACACAGTGGTAATTCAATGTCCCCTTGCTCTTCCTCAAGCACGCCTTCTAACAATGCGAGGTACCGTTTTTGCACTGCACGCGTAATGAATTGTTTTTGAAGATGTTTGTTAGCTCGGCGAGTCAGCGCAAAAACTAATAGTCCAGAAGTCGACATATCCAATCGATGCAGGGCGAACACACCCTCTGCGTCACTAAATTGGGTTTGCAAACGAGACAAAACGGAGTCGTGGACATGCACACCGGGTACCGAGAGAAACTCGGCCGGCTTATTGACGACAAGGATCGCATCATCTTGATACACAATCTCGATCTCTTGGCCTTCCGCAGGATTGCTCAACAATGGGTTTTCATCTAGCTCTATTCCCTGCAGCATGTGCGCCAAGATAGGTTGGCACTTACTTTGGCAAGCAGGGTAGAATTTTTTATGCTGGCGAATTTCGGATTTGGGTGAACAGCCCCACCAGAACTCCGCTAGCGCAATCGGTTTGAGTTGATGTTGAAATGCGTATTGGAGCAGCTTTGGCGCTGCACACTCCCCAGAACCCGCAGGTGGTAGTGGGTTTTTGGTCACCGCAAACAGATCAACCAGATTTTTCTCAACCCCTTGAATATTGCTAAAGCGATAAGCGCTAAATAATTTCTGTTGCAAAGTGGCGGAAAGCTGTTTACGGCGCAGCTTCAGTTGGGCAATTTTTTCAAGTTTGCTATTGAGTATGCCTTGAGTGCTAGCAATACGTTGTTCCCACTCTTGTTTAAGCTGCTGTAATTGCCGCTTTTGCAGTACGCTGGCATCGGCTAGTGCTGCAAAAATGGCATTTCTTTCTGATTCCGGACGTTGCTCGGCCAGCTCTCGTTGGTGCTTGCGAGCTTGTCGCTGCTCAACCATGAGTAGACGATGTTGTTCTAACGCTTGTTCTGCCTGCGCTTGATACATGGCAATAGTATGGGTGAGCTGAGGAAGTTCAGGGTCGGCCTCTTGCTCTCGTACTTGCTGGTTGATGGAGGCTATTTCATTGCCATCCACACGGAAAAAACGTTCATCAGCAAAACGGTCGAACACTGGTGGAACAAATCCAGGTAATTCATTTTGTTCGGCAAGTTGTCCAGAAAAAGCGGCTAAATAGCCCAGTTGCCCCGAGCTGTGTTGCACAACCAAAACACCAAACATTTTTCCATGGGCTTGTGGATCATTGTCTGTTAAGCCAAATGGATGAAACCATGTTTTCTGGGTCAGTAAGTGTTGCTGTAACTCATCTGCAGCCATTTCACACAATGGATGTGGTTGATAGCAGAATGGGTAGGTAAAACGCTCGGGTAGAGAAATATCCGTAATTGGAGCAACAAAGTGAGTAAAGCAGTTTGGTAAGGCAGACATAGCAAGCTGTAGAGTGGGTAAAGCCAACTCGCATCTTACCTGTTTGGCCAATACTTGTCAGGTGAGTTTTGTCCGCTGTGCACCGTGCGGCTACGGCATTTTACGATAGCCGCTATATTAGATGTGTCTTTGGGTGATATATCGGCACTTACTTTAGTCAATGAGCTTTATTTTTTACTTGATTAAGCTCTGTGCTTTCCATTTTTTATTAAGGTTAATATCTGGAATTTGAGATTCTTAAATTGGAGAATTTGTCTTAAAGGTGATACGACAAAGAAAATATTTATCCAACGAACATTCTAATATTAGTGCTTGGTTTATTAGTGCTTTCGTATTAAATCCGGTTTTGAATTTTTTATTTTGATTTTTAAATATTAAAAAGTAATTAAAGGGAATGAATGTCTCATATTGTTGTTAGTTTATCATTTGCTGACATTTCTATGACAAATGATAACCAGGGTAATAAATTGCCCGGCAGGTATGTATTGTTTAGCAGTGGGCAAAAAACTGCCCAGATAATGACGAGAAAAGGGTTTTTAAGAGTTAAATATTGGAACATTAATTGCTTTAAAAGAGACAGCTGAATGCGGAGATAGAATATGGGTAATGGAATTGTAGTGGGACATTTAGGCTCAGATCATGATGGTTTTCCCCCAACACCAGTGACAGCGGGATCCTCTACGGTCCGGTATGATGGTATTCCCGCTGCTCGCTTAGGTGACCCGTTAGCACCACACGATAAGCCGAAGCATCCTCCACATGGCCGCTCAATTGCAGCGGGTTCTGGCACGGTCATGATTGATGGTAAGCCGGCAGCAAGAGCGGGTGATGCGGTAGATTGTGGTGGCGTTTTGCAAGGAGCAAGCAGTGTCAATATTGGCTAAATCGTTGATTTGTATAGTTGGTTTATTTCCTGCGTTTAGTGGTTTTAGTGAAGAAAAACCTTACGATATGCAGCAGTTAACCGCTCAGCAAGCTTATGAAAATGGCCGTTTGCTGCGTGCTCAATTTAAGAATTTAACCGCTCGACAGTATTTGAAATATGCGGCAGATCTAGGGGAGCCTAATGCGGCGTATCTCTACGCGATGGAAGTTGCCAACTACCGTACGACTATTCGAACACCGCCTGAGAGCCAACACTATTTGCTGATGGCCGCAAAAGGAGGGAATCGCCAAGCTATGCGAGAGCTGTACCGTAATGGTGAATGGCTGAGATCGGCTGAACGTGTGTTATGGCAACAGCATTACTATGATGCTGTCATTGAACTGGGTGCTCGAAACCCTAGTCAGACGGCTTATGAGTTGGCCTTATACTTCCAAGAGAATGATCCAAAACTGGCCCAACATTACTTAGGTATCGCTGTAGAGTTTGAATACCCAGCCGCACTTATGTTAATGGCTCAGCAGATTGAGCAAGGGCAGGGTAGCTATCCGATGCCAGGAAGCCGAGTGACTGAAGCTCGTAAAACCTATCTTCAAGCGGCGAAAACTGGTTATATCCCCGCAGTGCGGAAATACATTCAATTGCTTGAAAATAAAGGAAAATATAAAGATGCTTATTATTGGCGTCAGCAAGCTGTGCAGCATGGAGATCTTACCGCTTTAGCCGCAATGGGAAGCATCTTAAGTGGGCAGAGTGATGTGTACCATTTTGTAGAACCCGATCTTAAGCAGGCTAAGGCTTATCTTGGTCTTTATTTGGAAGTCTCTGGTAGCGATCGCCTTAGTAATATTTACCAAAACAGTCAAAGACAACTGCTTGATATTTCAATGCAACTAAATGAGCATGACAAAGAAATAGCCTCTGAAATAGAGATGCAACTCGAACAATATCAGCCATTTTTCAACCATGACGCATATTGGGATAATTAGTTCCAATGTAAATGTTATATAAGTATGGTTGTAGGATATATTTTTTGGTAAGAGATCACGCTTTGGGTTTTTTTATATTACCTTTTCTGACATCGTGAATAGAATGCCATTTCATATTTATCAGGAATTAAATAACTGCAAACAATATTAAGATCAGATTACTGATCGATAGTAAGATTGCTATTGAATTGTGCGGACAATAATCCTGTTCTAAACCAATATATTAAGAATGCCTAGTGAACACATGGCTTAGTGTGGGATTTCTGATCCCATAATTTCACTAAGGTAATTGACTCATTTTCGCTTTTGGAATGAGCAAACAAAGAGAATATAAAAGATCAAGAATCTTGGTTGTTTGATGGTTACTTCAAACAGCTGTTTCAATGACACGTTGGCATAGGTATTGGAGACGTAATATGTCTAAAGAAGGAAGTGTAGCTCCCAAAGAGCGGATTAATATCAAGTATATTCCGGCAACGGGAGATGCACAGGCTGAGGTTGAGCTCCCACTCAAAACTCTCGTTGTCGGTGATTTCAAAGGGCATGCAGAGCAAACCCCATTGGAAGAGCGTGCAACGGTCTCGGTAGATAAAAACAACTTTGAAGCAGTGATGCGTGAAAGTGAGCTAAAAATCACCACAACAGTAAAAAGCAGACTGAGTGATGATGAAAATGCTGAGCTTCCGGTTGAGTTGAACTTCAAATCTTTGGCAGATTTCGCACCTGATGCCGTCGCATCACAAGTTCCTGAATTGAAAAAATTGATTGAGCTGCGTGAAGCTCTAGTTGCTCTGAAAGGACCACTAGGCAATATCCCCGCATTTCGTGAGCGTTTGCAGTCTCTGCTCAACTCGGAAGAGTCGCGCGAGAAACTGCTAGCAGAATTGAATCTGCTTAGTGCTCAAGAAGAACCACAAGCGTAAGTCACCATTCAATCAATTTATTCATTAGGAAATTAATGATGTCTACTACTGAAAAGGTATTGGAAAGACCACAGCTTGCTCAAGGCGGGCTGCTTGACGAAATTATGGCGCAAACTCGTATCGCACCAAGCGAAGAGGGTTACGACATCGCGAAGAAAGGTGTTGCTGCGCTTATTGAAAATCTGATTGGCTCTCAACATTCCGCAGAGCCTGTTAATAAGTCTTTAGTTGACCAAATGTTGGTTGAGCTAGACAAAAAAATCAGTGCTCAAATGGATGAAATTCTTCACCATTCACAATTTCAAGCGATGGAATCCTCGTGGCGTGGCTTGAAACTATTCATCGATCGCACTGACTTTCGTGAAAATAACAAAGTCGAAATCCTTCACGTAACCAAAGATGAACTGCTGGAAGATTTCGAGTTTGCACCAGAAACTGCACAATCCGGTCTCTACAAACACGTTTACTCATCCGGTTATGGCCAATTCGGTGGTGAGCCAGTTGGCGCGATTATTGGTAACTACGCATTTACTCCGTCAACACCGGATATGAAATTATTGCAGTACATGGGTGCTCTTGGTGCCATGGCACATGCTCCATTCATTTCAAGTGTTGGACCTGAATTCTTTGGCATTGATTCTTTTGAAGAACTGCCCAATGTTAAAGACCTGAAATCCACTTTTGAAAGCCCTAAATACACGAAATGGCGTTCACTACGTGAGTCAGAAGATGCTCGTTATATCGGTTTAACCGCCCCTCGCTTCTTGCTTCGTGTTCCTTACGATCCTATCGAAAATCCAGTTAAATCATTTAACTATGCGGAAAATGTTAGCGCATCGCATGAGCACTATCTGTGGGGTAATACGGCATTTGCTTTCGCCACTCGTCTTACAGACAGCTTTGCAAAATACCGCTGGTGTCCAAACATCATTGGCCCACAAAGCGGTGGTGCGGTAGAAGATCTCCCGGTTCATGTCTTTGAATCCATGGGTGCATTGCAAAGCAAGATCCCAACGGAAGTATTGATCACTGACCGCAAAGAGTTTGAATTGGCGGAAGAGGGCTTTATCGCCCTAACTATGCGTAAAGGCAGTGATAATGCGGCGTTTTTCTCGGCAAACTCCATTCAAATGCCGAAAATTTTCCCCAATACCAAAGAAGGCAAAGAAGCGGAAACTAACTACAAGTTAGGTACCCAATTGCCGTACATGATGATCATCAACCGCTTAGCGCATTACGTAAAAGTACTGCAGCGCGAACAGATTGGTGCTTGGAAAGAGCGTCAAGATCTTGAGCGTGAATTGAACTCATGGATCAAGCAATACGTTGCTGATCAGGAGAACCCACCTGCAGACGTACGTAGCCGTCGCCCATTGCGTGCTGCACGCATTGAAGTGATGGATGTTGAAGGCAACCCAGGTTGGTATCAGGTGTCACTCTCTGTTCGTCCTCACTTTAAGTATATGGGCGCGAACTTTGAGTTGTCCTTAGTTGGACGTCTTGATCAAGCCTGATTATGACGTACATCGCACCTGAAGAGAGTGCATTTGGTGTTGGCTTTTTCGAACGTTTGGAAGCCAACGCCAAACCCATGTCGCTGACCCACGGGCCAGATGCATGGGATGTACTCGAATCGATCAAACGGAATGTCTCCAACATTCTGAATACTCGAATCGGTGGTGCACAAAGCGCCCCCCATCTCGGGTTGGTGGATTTTAACGATGCAACTTTGGAAACCTTAGATCTCTCCGTGCGGATTAAATTGGCGATTCAGCACTGCCTTGAGCGTTATGAGCCACGTTTAACACGTGTCCTCGTGTGCGCAGAGCAAGATAGCTTTAATCCTCTCACCCTAAGGTTTCATATTACTGCGACTATTAATAGCGAAGCGTTGCACGATAAGGTTCAGTTCAGTCTTCTGTTGGATCAAAACAGAAAATATCGAGTGTTTTAACCTCTATGACGCAAGACAAGTATTTCAGGGAAGAACTCGCTTTTTTAAAAGAGCAGGGGAAAGAATTTACCGAAATTCATCCTCAGCTATCGCGTTTCCTTCATGGCCGTACGACAGATCCTGACGTTGAACGTCTTTTAGAAGGTTTTGCCTTTTTAACTGCACGCTTGCGCGAGAAGGTAGAAGATGAGTTCCCTGAACTTACGCACTCGATCATTAACATGCTGTGGTCAAACTACTTGCGCCCAATTCCAAGTATGAGTGTGGTAGCGTTTGAGCCTGATAAAAGTGTCAGTGAAAAACAGCTGATCCCGCGTAATACTCAGTTGGATAGTAAGCCCGTGTTTGGCACCGCATGTCATTTCAATACTTGTCGCGATGTGATTTTGTACCCAATGCAGTGCCATGGAGTGCAAGCAGAACACACGCGTGAAGCTACGACCATCAAAATTTCCCTGTCCATGTTGGGTGACATGACAGTCGGAGATGCCAAGCTCGATACATTGCGTTTTTACCTTGGGGGCGACAAATACAGCTCGCAAACCTTGTATCTCTGGTTGCATCACTACTTGCAAAAGATGACGGTTGAAGTTCAAGGCGTGGAGTTCGCCCTGCCAACGGACGCTTTTTCTACCGTGGGTTTTGAGAGTAACCAAGCCTTGCTGCCGTACCCCAAAAACGTCTATGACGGTTACCGGATCTTGCAAGAGTACCTGTCGTTTCCTGAAGCGTTCCACTTTTTTGATGTGAAAGGATTGGCGAAAGCACTGCCTCCATCGGTCAGTGGTGACTTTACGTTGCATATCCATTTCTCGAAAACGTTGCCTGCGGATACACGAGTACGCGAGGATAATTTTCAACTTTACTGTACGCCAGTGATCAACTTGTTTGAGCATGATGCGGATCCGATCGACCTCACTGGGCGTCGTTCAGAATATCGTATTGTTCCGTCTAGCCGCTATCCAGCGCATTACGAGATTTTCAGTATCGATCAAGTGGTCGGCTGGCAAGATAACCAATCGGAAGGGAAGCGTATTCGCGGTGAAAAGCGCGTCTATTCCTCTTTCGAAAGTTTTCAACATGAAGTGGAGCGAGTTCGACATCGCCAAGCGCTTTACTACCGCACACGTGTGAAAGAGAGCATCCGGGGGGATGGTTTTGATTCATTTATCTCTTTTGTGCGCGGTGATGAAACGCTTTCAATGGGGGTGGACGAAGCCGTATCCATCAAGCTCACCTGCACCAATCGCTTGCTGCCATTGGAATTAGGGGTGGGGGACATTTGTGTACCGACCGACAACTCTCCACCGTTTGCCACATTTAAAAATATTACGGTGCCTTCACAGTCGTTACGCCCAGTGTTGGATGGCAGCTTACTGTGGACACTGATTTCTAACTTATCACTCAATTATTTATCGCTTTTATCGAAAGATGCATTGAGTTGTGTTTTACGCGCTTACGATTTTCGTGCCTTGGTGGATAGGCAGGCAGAGCGCGTTGCACGCATGCGCCTCGATGGCATAGTCAAAATTGAATCCAAGCCAGTAGATAAAATTCTGCGTGGGCTACCCGTGCGTGGCTTGCAATCCACCTTGTATATCGATCAAGCCGGATTTGGCTCAGAAGGCGATTTGTTTTTGTTTGGTACGGTACTGAGCCATTTCTTCGCCCTTTACGCCAGCATCAACTCATTCCACGAGCTGGTCGTGGTCAACATCACCAATCAAGAGAAGTACTCGTGGGGAACACAGAACGGAATGCAGCCGTTGATCTGAAATCAGATCCAGTGCAAGCCTCCCCGCTGAGCTTGCCGGCGAATGTAAGGGAATACAACTTCTACCAACTGGTTGAGCTGTTGCAAAAGCTGGCCGATCTGAATCCAGAATCGGAAGAATGGGAACGCGAGTGCCGTTTGGTTTTCAGCGCTAACCCCAGCTTAGGTTTTTCACCCAGTGATGTGATGGCGTTAGAAGCTCGTGATGATGAACGTTGGGTGATGCTGACTAACTTTTTTGGTCTATCAGGCGCTCAGTCACCTCTACCTGGATTCATTATTGAGCAGCTAGTCACGGAAGAGCCCGGTGGTCATAAGCAACCATTTCTGGATTTTTTCAATAACCGATTGATTAACCTGGTATATCGCGTTTGGCGTAAATACCGCTACTACGTGCGCTTCCAGCCCGGTGCACAGGATGTGTTTTCCGCTCAATTGTTTGCTCTGGTTGGGTTGGGTGATCCGGATTTACGCGGTGAAACACCGATCAACTGGTGCAAGATGTTGGCGTACGCTGGTACGTTGGCTGGGCGCAGTCGTTCACCACAAGTCGTTGCTGGGATCATTGCGCACTGTTTTGATTTGCCTGATGTTTCGATTCGGCAATGGGTTCGCCGTCGTGTTTCGATCGAGCGTAGTCAGCAACTGTCATTAGGGCAGCAAAATGCTCGGCTAGGTGTTGATACTGTGATTGGAGAGTCGGTGGTCGATTGCAGCGGAAAATTCATCATCTGCATCAAACAGTTATCTCGTAGTCGTTTCGCCGATTTTCTCCCCTCTGGCAAAGAGCATCAGCCATTGTGCAAATTGGTCGAATTTATTTTGCGTGAACAGATGGCGTATGACCTAGAACTGACCATGGATGAGCAGGAGGCTCCTGTGTTTTGTCTGGACTCCACACAGAATATTGCGCTCGGTTGGACCTCATTTCTTGGTCAAGATGCTGCCAATAAACACGTACTCATTCAAGTAAGGCAATAACCATGAATTCAGTGACTCTACCTTCGTTGACTTTGCTCGTCACCAATGCACAGCACTTGGAGTCGGGCTTGTCGGCGCAACATACTTGGACATCAGCCGGTGGCATCATTGGCGCCTCCCCTGCTGCACAGTGGCGCTTGGTGGATGCGCAAGGCCGCGTGAAACCAGTGCATTGTGAAGTCGTGATGGTGGACGGTGCTTACTGTTTGAAAGACAACTGTGGCGATACTTATGTCAACGGCGCGGATATGCCGTTAGGGCTAGGCCAGATGGCACGATTAGGTCACAAAGATGAAATCAACATTGGCCCATATCGGTTACGCGTCTTGTTTGGTAATGCCATTGAGGTGGAAGAACAATACGGTTCACTTGACGCACTTTTTGCTTCTGCGCAGGAGGATTTGCTCGCCGATTTTGAGTTGGACGCTGAACCTGAAGCCGTGGCCTTGCCGCCCAATGCCGATCCCTTGCTGGCTTTAGACAGCATAATGGGGGCACAAGATAGTGCCAATTCATTGATTGAAACACCAAAGACGGAGTCACAACCGTCAACGCAATCTAGCTTAGTGCCACAAGACAATTTAGTGCTCCAAAACGCCGATTTTACGCCACAAGCGGACAGCGAATATGAGATGACTTCATCGATCCGCCTAAAGAAAATTCTTGGTTTTGCTAAAGCCACCTTCTCAAAACAAACTAAACCAGAAGCACCGAGTGTGGCTTCTACTACCCCCATTTCTCACTATAACAGCAGCGAAAGCAACGTATCAGAGGGCTTCACTATGGATGAAAAAGTACTGGATTTACTCGAAGAGGAAGTCGCGAAAAGTATCCAGCCACAATTGGAAAAAAGCGCCTATTCCAACTTAAATACCACCGCAACCAACCATGCCAATCACTTGGTTACAGGCCCAATTTTGGATGGCCTTGGGGTGGATCTGAGTGATGAACATGACATGGAACGCATGCATCTGTTGTCGCAAGAGCTCGGTGAGTCACTGCAAGCGTGTGTTCGCGGCTTACTCGATTTGCATCAACAGGTCAGTGAAAGCCGTTTTGGTACTTTGAACCGCAATTTACAGCCGATTGAAGATAACCCGCTGCGTTTAGGTCTCTCTTATGAAGAGACGATCCGCACGCTATACGATGCCGATAAAAGTGTGGTGCACCTTTCTGCGCCTGCGGCGATTGCCGAGAGTTTGAAAACGGTGCGTGACCATAACGAAGCCATGCAGTTTGCGACCTCGGAAGCGCTGAGCCAAATCCTCAATGCCTTCTCTCCTCAAGTGATGCTGCGCCGTTTTCATCACTACAAACGCAGTTCCGATGCTACCCAAACTTCAACCGATGCTTGGGCGTGGAATATGTACTGCAGCTATTACCAAGAGCTGACTTCCAACCGTCAACGCGGCTTTGAAAAGCTGTTCTGGGAGATCTTTGAGCAGGCCTACGATCGCAAAATTCGCGAGAAGCAATTGGAGCTATAGCCGTGAACAAAGTGCTGTGGATGCTGTTTTCGTTGATGGTATTGACCGCTTGCAGTTCGTCGGAACAGTACGAGCCCGCGAAAGAGCCAACTAAAGTGACCTTTAGCCTTGTCAGTGATGAAGGGGTGAACCCCAACATCTGGGGTGAAGCTTCACCGATTGAGATTCAAGTTTTTGAGCTAAAGGATGACTCAATGTTTATGTCCTCCGACTATGACCAGCTCAAAACCGATTATAAAAAAGCGCTGCGCAGTAATTTTGTCAAAAACTATGACTATGTGCTGACCCCAGGCCAGTTCAAGTTTGTGAACGCTTTTGAAGTGGATGAAGAAACCAACTACATCGGCGTGATGGCACATTTTGCCGAACCTGAACTCAGTGAATGGAAAAAAGCCGTCAAGGTGATCAATAAGGGTCGAGAGTATCACTTGCTGATGCTGTTTAAAGACTACGATGTGAAATTGGATAGGGTGGAATAACAAACGATGTTTGCGCGTAACCGAGTGATCTGGAATGAAGGGCTATTCATTAAGCCCCAACATTTTCAGCAACAGCAGAGATATACGGAGTACTGCCTGGATGAACGCCTGAGCACGGTGAGTCGTTATTTGTATGGCATTTCTGAATTGTCACTCAATCCAGAATACCTCTCTTTTGGTCGTATCGCGATTGAACGGGCGGTGGGTGTCATGCCGGATGGCACGGCTTTTCGTATTCCGCAAGAAGATCATCTGCCCGATGCCCTCGAAGTGACAGATGCTTCGCTAGCGAACCAAATCATTTATCTCGCCGTTCCACTGCGCAGTGAATCCCTGATGGAGATTAACTGGCCTGAAGAACGTGGTACTGGTCGCTATATCAGCCGTCGTCTTGAGGTGCGTGATGTACATAGCGTGCAAGGTGATACCACAACCATTGACGTTTCCCCTGTTCGTCTGCAGTTGATGCTTGAGCGTGAAGATCGCAGCTCGTTTGCCTCGATTGCGATTGGTCGGATTCTGGAAAAACGCCCTGATGGCAGTGTGGTACTCGATCCCGATTTTATTCCTTGCCACCTCAATGTGGTGGGCATCTCGTCATTGCACCGTTTCATCAATGAAATGTCTGGGCTGATGCGTGAGCGGGCAAAAAACATCGCGCAGCGGATCAGCTCTCCAGCGCAAGGTGGAGTGGCGGATGTGTCTGACTTCATGCTGCTGCAAGCGTTAAACCGCCTGCAACCGCAAATGAAACATCTAGCAGAGCTGCGCAGTTTGCCTCCTGAGCGGTTGTTTGAATGTCTCTCTTCTGTGTGTGGGGAGTTGGCAACGTTTACTGATGAGAGCCGTTTGCCCCCTAGCTTGCCAAGTTATAACCATGATTTGCCAAGCCAATCGTTTCAACCACTGATCCGCAGTCTGCGTCAAAGCTTGAGCGTAGTTCTAGAGCCGCGTGCCGTTTCTATCCAGCTTGATAAGCGTAAGTACGGCTTGATGGTTGCGCCGATTCACGATCCGCAGCTGATGGAGAGCGCAGAATTCATCATTGCGGTGAAAGCACGTATGCCATTGGATGAGCTGCGTCGTCTGTTTACTCAGCAAACCAAAGTGGCCTCAGTAGAGAAAATCCGTGAACTGATCTCGCTGCAATTGCCTGGTATTCCGTTGACCTCATTACCGGTTGCTCCACGTCAGTTGCCTTATCACGCGGGCTACACCTACTACCAGTTAGATAAAACCAGTGCCGCGTGGGCAATGTTGAGCCACTCAAGCGGTTTTGCATTCCACGTTGCAGCAGCCTTTGATGATCTTGAGCTGCAATTCTGGGCGATCAGGAGTTAATCATGGAACAGAGTAAAAAAGAGACGCCACTAGCCAGCTTGTTGTTTGACGATGTGGAGAAAATCAATCACGACCAAGACTACTGGTTTCAACTGCGTGGTGATAACCCCAATGTGCTGATTGACGCGGCAACGCCACTGTTTGGTCTTTCCCTGCGGGTACGCACATTGACCGAATGCGACAACATTGAGCAGATTTATCGTCAAACGATCGAAGAGATCAAAGCGATTGAGATTGAGCTGACAGAGCAAGGTTATGAGCACGCGATCTTGATGGCATATCGATACATTTTGTGTGCGTTTCTGGATGAATCCGTCATGGGCACCGAATGGGGAGCATCGAGCTTGTGGGCGGAACACTCGATGTTGTCTCGTTTCCATAATGAAACATGGGGTGGTGAGAAAGTCTTCACAATTTTGAGTCGTCTTGAAGGAGAGCCTCAGCGTTACCACGCTTTATTGGCTTTTATCTATCACTGTCTGGTGCTCGGTTTTGAAGGCAAATATCGAGTGATGGAGGGGGGGCATGCTGAGCGTGAGAAAGTGATTAATCGCTTACACCATTTGCTGAGCAGCTTTGAAGAGAGTGAGCTACAAGACTTAACTCGTCCTACGGAGCATGTGGTACGTGCGAAATACACACTCAGCAGACAGATGCCGGTTTGGTCAGTGTTTGTCGGCTTTATTGTGCTCTGGGTTGGTCTTTTTCTCGGCTACAGCTATGTGCTGCACAGCAAATCCAGTGATGTGCTCAATCAACTCAATCAAATACTTTAAACATAATTAGGCTAGGTGGTACGTTGTGATCCGGATTGAATTACCCACTCTTATTGCAAAACTGAATGCCCAAAGCAAACTGGCTTTGGAGCAAGCGGCTTCTCTTTGTATTGAGCGCCAGCACCCTGAAGTGACCTTAGAACACTATCTGGATGTGCTATTGGATAATCCGTTATCTGATGTTCGTTTGATACTCAAACAAGCGGGATTGGAAACAGAACAGGTTAAGCAAACGATAGCTTTAACCTATAGCCGTGAGCAAGGGCTTGACACTTATCCCGCTTTCTCACCATTACTGGTTGAGCTGCTCCAAGAGGCGTGGCTGTTGTCGAGCACGGAGCTTGAGCAAGCGGAATTGCGCTCTGGTGCGATTTTCCTTGCGGCATTAACGCGTGCTGATCGCTACCTTTCATTCAAGTTGATTCAACTCTTTGAAGGGATCAACCGTGAAAACTTGAAAAAGCATTTCACGATGATCTTGAGTGAATCCGCTGAAACAACCGTTGTTCAAACGGATAAAAAAAGCTCAGGAGTGTTGCAAGAAGGGGCAGAAACCGCGCTGAGCCGTTTTTGTACCAATGTGACTGAGCAAGCGCGTAATGGCGAACTTGATCCTGTGCTATGCCGTGAAAACGAGCTGAACCTGATGATAGATATCCTCTGCCGCCGCCGGAAAAACAACCCGATCGTGGTCGGTGAAGCTGGGGTAGGTAAAAGCGCCATGATTGAAGGTTTGGCACTGCGCGTTGTGGCAGGAAAAGTGCCTACTCAGCTGCAAAATGTTGAACTCTATTCACTTGATTTAGGCCGTTTACAAGCCGGAGCTTCAGTCAAAGGTGAGTTTGAAAAACGCCTAAAAGGGGTGATCGACACCATTAAACAGTCCCCCAAGCCGATCATTCTATTCATTGATGAAGCACATACGCTGATTGGTTCAGGCAACCAAGAAGGCGGTAGTGATGCCGCCAACTTGCTTAAACCCGCCTTAGCCCGCGGTGAATTGAGCACGGTCGCGGCAACCACTTGGAAAGAATACAAAAAGTATTTTGAAAAAGATCCTGCGCTAACTCGTCGTTTCCAACTGGTGAAACTTGATGAGCCGACTATTGATCAAGCGGTAGACATTCTACGTGGCCTCAATGGTGTCTATGAAAAAGCGCATAACGTATTAATTACTGATGATGCGTTGAAAGCGGCCGCGGAACTTTCGGCACGCTATATATCTGGTCGCCAATTGCCAGATAAAGCCATTGATGTGTTGGATACCGCATGTGCGCGTATCGCAATCAATATGACGACACCACCTAAGCGTTTAGCGTTATTGGAAACCTTGTGCCATCAACGCCAATTAGAAATCGATATGCTAGAGCGTGCGCAATTCCTTGGGCAAGACGTTGATCGCGAGCGCCTTGATGTATTGCGTAATCAAGAGTTGGCTGATGAGGCGGAAAAAGCGGAGCTGACGGAGTGCTGGCTGCAACAAAAAGCATTAGTGGAATCGATCATTGCACTACGTGCCGAATTGATGGTACTGAGCCAAGCTGAGGCTCCCGATCTGGATCATACCCAAGTCATCCGTATTGCACTGCAAGAGCAATATGAGGCGTTAGAAGCAATCGCTCACGATAAGCGTCTAATGCATCCGCAAGTCGATGCGGATCAGATTGCGGAAGTGATCGCCGATTGGACTGGTGTGCCTGTTGATCAAATGAACACCGATGAGCTGCATAAAATTACCCATTTAACGGACATTCTAGGTCAAGCTATCAAAGGACAAGAGACGGCGATTGAGCGAATCCATCGTCATCTACTGACTGCGCGTGCGGATTTGCGCCGCCCAGGAAGACCGAAAGGAGCTTTCCTGTTAGTCGGGCCAAGTGGTGTGGGTAAAACGGAAACCGTGGTGCAACTGGCCGAGCAGCTCTATGGCGGTAAGCAGTTTTTAACCACGATCAATATGTCGGAATACCAAGAAAAACACACCGTTTCCCGTTTGATAGGCTCCCCTCCGGGTTATGTTGGTTACGGCGAGGGTGGTGTGCTGACGGAAGCCATTCGCAAAATGCCGTATTCCGTTGTGCTGCTTGATGAAGTGGAGAAAGCTCATCCTGAGGTCTTAAACATCTTCTATCAAGGTTTTGATAAAGGTGAGATTGCGGATGGTGAAGGGCGTGTGATTGATTGCCAAAACATTGTGTTCTTCCTGACATCGAATCTGGGTTACCAAACCATAGTGGATTACGCAGAGGAAACCGCGAAATTGGATGAGGCCCTCTATCCTGAGTTAGCCGCCTTCTTTAAACCGGCGTTGCTGGCGCGGATGGAAGTGATCCCCTATCTCCCACTGGGTAAAGAAGTGCTGGCGCAAATTGTGCGCGGCAAACTGACTCGTCTCGAAAAACTGTTCAAGTCACGTTACAACGCCGAAGTGGTGATTGAAGAGAGTTTGATTGAAGAGATCTTAAGCCGTGCAACGCGCAGTGAAAATGGTGCGCGTATGCTTGAGGCCATCATTGAAGGTCAGTTACTCCCCCCTGTTTCTCTCGCTCTGCTCAATAAATTGGCTGAGAAAGCGCCCGTCCAGCGTATTCGACTGGCGGCGGAAGAGGGTGAATTTATCGGGGAGGTGGCTTAGCCATGAGTCAATGGTTAGCGTCTGCAACCCAATTGGTGGGAGTGAGAAAATCCCACCAACTTGCGCTGCTATTTGTGGATCTGCTGACTCAAGGCTTGGATCTGAGTGACAGCCTGCTGCTGTTGCCATCATCGGATGGACGTTTACTTGTTCCGCATGACCCACAACGTCAGCTCGCGTGGTCAGTGACCGATTTTGATGTGCCTTTTGCTCATGTGCTGCAGTCAACGAATGCAATGCACCTCACTGCAGAAGAGCTGGTTTTCTGGCAATCCAATCGTACCTTTAGCCAATTTACCGCTAAGGTCGGCATGTTTGATTCGGTGTGGATCCAGCCTTTGCCTATGGGTAATCGGCAGGTGCATTCCATTTTACTCCTGATGGGGGAAAGCCATGGTATCGCCAATGCGTTTGCCGATGCTGACTTTCTCAAATTTATCGAAGTATTTTCACAGCAGTGGTCATTGCTGAATGACATGCAACGAGAAGAGCAAACACGCCTTGAGTTAAAAGAATCGTTATCCGATATTCAACGTGATTCAGCACAACGCTTATTAGCCAACGATCTTTCTCGCACCTTGATTGGTGAGAGTGCCGCGATGCAAAAACTGCGTGAGCAGATTGTGTCGGCGGCCAACTCACAACTTTCCGTCATGGTGCAGGGTGAGACGGGGACAGGTAAAGAACTGGTCGCCGCCGCCGTGCATGAACTGTCAGCACGAAAATCAGCGCCCTTTGTCGCGATTAACTGTGCGGCGATTCCTGAACACCTATTGGAAAGTGAGCTGTTTGGCTATTGCAAAGGTGCATTTTCTGGCGCAGATAGCGATAAACAAGGGCTGATCGCACAAGCTAATGGCGGAACCTTGTTCTTGGATGAGATTGGCGATATGCCGCTGACCTTACAAGCGAAATTACTGCGAGTTTTGGAATCGCGTACTTTCCGTCCGCTCGGGGGCAAGCAAGAGCTCAGTTCAGATTTCCGTCTGGTCTCCGCAACTCATGTGAACTTACTCGATCAAGTGCGCAAAAAAGCGTTTCGGCAAGATCTTTATTACCGCCTGTTTCAATACCCTATCACCTTGCCGCGTTTAGCTGCGCGCTTGGAAGATATTGACTTACTCAGTGAGCATTTTGTGCGTGTGTTTAATTTGCAGCATAACACCCGTATTCGCGGTTTGAACTACCGGGCGATCGACTGCCTGAAACAATATAACTTCCCCGGTAATGTGCGCGAATTGAAACATTTGATTGAGTTTGGCTGCGCTCAAACCTCAGATGGAACGGAAGTGGAAGCGAGTTGTTTTGTTCATCGCTTACAAGCGATGGAATGTTTGAATGGCTCAGCACCTGTTTCGACAGAGGAAGGGGAAACGCCTTCCTCAACTTCGGCTGTCAGTGGTGAACCAAACTTTGCGGTCATTCATAACCTAAAGCAAGCGTTGAATGAGTTTGAAGCGCAAATCATCAGTGAGCGGCTTACTCGCTTTTCTGGTGATCGCGCGAAAGCGGCGAAAAGTTTGGGCATACCTAAGCGAACATTGGCTTATAAGTGCCTGAAATTGGAGATTAAAACCCCATGAATACATCCCTTTTGGCGGTCAGTTTAATCTTCAGCTCGCTTGTGTTTACCTCTACTGCTCAGGCGCAGAGTGCTTCGCTCATAGATCAAGCCGAGCAGTGTCGCACAGTGTCGGCACGTTTAGAGCGATTGGCCTGTTTTGATCGTGTATTTGCCACCCCTTTAGATGCGGTGGCAGTGACTCCGATGAACCCTTACCCAACAGAGTGGAAGCGGGCGATGGCGGCACTGAAACAGCCCGCCTCTGAATCCGGTTGGTTTTTGGTAACCGATGGTGAAGGTAAAGGCAGTAGCGCATGGGTTGCCTTACCGGCGCAAAATCGCTTATCGGCAGAACAAACGCCAGCAGTGCTTTTACTCAGTTGTATCAATAACCTGAGTCGCATTGAGTTAGCGCTGCCTCAAGAGAGGGAAGATGCACGCATTCAGATCTCTATTCGCCAACAAACGCAGTTTTGGCGCAGTGATGATCATGGTGTGCTTTTTTCTTCCGCTCGCGGCATGCCTGCGATTGAGATGATGAAATTGGCGGCCAGTGAGCCTCGACTGTTACTGCGCTCTAATGCTCCGTTTGCTGATGGGTTGCAGTTTGATACTCGTGGCGTCAATGAAGCCCTTGATGCCTTGCGCGAACGCTGCGGTTGGTAAGGAGTCATCATGGAAATTATTGAATACCGTCAATGCATTGCCAAGCCTATTAGCAGTAGTAATCCGATTGGAGAGCGGTTGGTGGATCACCCACTGTTTGATTTCATTGAAGATCAGATGATGAAAGTGGGCTCTCTTTCTCACGCCACAGTGCAGTGGGATGAAGTGGAAATCAGCACACTCAAACTGCTTGGCGAGCAGAGTAAAGACATCAAGTTACTGGTTTATCTACTGCAGTGTTTGCATAACCAAGTGACGCCTGCGCGCTTGATTGTCTCTTTCGGGGTGATGAGCGAGTTCCTTAACCGTTACTGGAATGAGAGTTATCCCGCACCGGGTGCGCGCGGCAACCTACCACGGCGTAAGTTTTTTAGCCAGATGGCTCAGCGTTTTTCGACTGTGGTGGAAAAGTTCGATTTTCATCAGTTGGATGAATCAGATCGCCAAGCGTTGCAAGCCGCGATCAGTGAGTGGCAACAAGCCGTTGAAAAACAGGGTTTGTCGTCTGAGTTGGTGGAGTCAGTGGCGGTTCGTATTGCAGGCGAAATCCAGCGTGCAGAGCAGCGTCAGCAAGTGACAGCGCAAAGCAGCACTCGTGAAACACCAAACCCAACCACATCGTCATCGACTACGAGCATGGTGGTGGATCACTCGAGCGATAAAGCCGCAAAGCAGACCTTGCTGAAAGTGGCCGATTTTCTGGCCGAGCAAGAGTTTGGCATCGCCTTGTCGATACGACTGCGCCGTTTCGCGGTATGGGGAAGTATTACCTCACTGCCTGATCACAAACCTGATGGTGAAACCTTGCTACGCAGCATGCAAGCGGATCGGGTGAAAGATTACCAAGATCAACTGCGGCATCCTGATTTAGCGCTGTGGCGCAAGGTTGAGCAGAGTTTAACCATGGCCCCTTATTGGTTTGAAGGGCAATGGATGAGTTACACCATTGCTCAGCAGTTAGGGAAAAGTGATTGGAGCCAAGCGATTGCGGAAGAAACGCAACACTTTTTACGCCGTTTGCCCTCGTTGCTTGAACTCAAATTCAAAGGGGGGGAGCCGTTCGTCAGTGATACGGTAAAAGAGTGGCTAGCGCATGTCGGGCAAATGCAAGGCGCGACTGGCCAATCGGTCAGTGGAGATTGGCAAGAGAAGCGTAAAGAGGCGTTCCAGTTGGCTAAAGAGGGTGGCATTGCGGTCGCGCTCTCCATGCTGAATGACGGTTTGGTGAGTGCCATCGAACCACGCGATAAATTTTATTGGCGATTGCTGTCGGCGGATTTGCTGCGGGCAAATCATCTCGATGCTATGGCTAGTGAACAGTACCAAACTCTGCTCGCTCAAGTGACGACACTGTCTGTACCTGAGTGGGAACCGAGCTTAATTGAACAAATTCAAAGATATACAACGTCAGAGTAAACAAGGACACAATTCATGTGGAAATTCATTGTCGGAATAGTAAGGCGGCTTAAACCCACGGTGGTGGCAGCGTTACCCATTTTGCTATTCACTACGTTCATTTTATTGAACGTCGCCATTTGGTGGGCGGGCCCTTGGTTAGAAGTGGCCGGCTATAAACCGCTGGAGTCGATCATGGCTCGTGTCATGGCGAGTAGTTTGTTTACTCTGGGCTGCCTAGCCATATGGGGTATATGGCAGTGGCGTAAACTGCAAGCTTTCAAGGCGGATCAAAAACGCGAAGAACAACTGCGCCAAGACCCGATCAAAGTGTATGAAGAGCGTCAGGAAGTAGAGTTAAATCAGGTCATGGTCAACATGAAACAGAGCCTGAATAAGCATAACTACCTATACGCACTGCCTTGGTATCTGGTATTGGGTTTAGAAAATGCCGGTAAAACCAGTTTGATTAATCGTTCTGGTCAGAATTTCGTTTTCTCTTCGGTGATGCGTGCTTCAGGCCAAAAAAGCGAAAATCCCTACTCTTTTGACTGGTGGATTGGTGACGAATCGGTACTGATTGACCCTGATGGTGAGTTACTCACGCAAGGTAATCGAAGTGAAAATAGCGATGGTGAGATGGAACGTCGCTTATGGTTGCACTTTGTCAACTGGCTAGAACGCACCCGTAGTCGCCGCCCACTGAACGGTATTGTGTTAGCGTTGGATGTTTCACATCTTGCCACCGCAACGGCTTCAGAACGCAAAGCTTACGCCAACTTATTGCGCGCGCGTTTACGTGAATTGATGGAAACTTTATCCACCCGTCTTCCGGTGTACATTGCGCTCACTAAGCTGGATTTGTTGTACGGTTTTGAACCTTTCTTCAAGCATTACTCCAAAAGCCAACGTGAAGAAGTGTTGGGGTTCACCTTCTCTATGGATTCGGTGGACAACCTCGATTCTTGGTTAGAGGAGTTTGCTAACGAGTATGCACAATTTGTGGAGCGAGTGAATACTATGCTGCCACATGCGGTCTCTGCACCAATGACATTGGAAGAGCGCAACGCGATTTACAGCTTTACTCGTCAAATCTCAGGTCTTAAAGAGATTTTGCAGCAATTTTTCCAAGAGTCGCTGGCGAGCGATCAATTCTCAACATCCGCTCTAGTGCGTGGCGCGTATTTCACCTCAGTGTACCAGCAAGGGGTTCCAACCAACGCCTTTGACGATGCGGCATCACGACGCTATGGCTTGTCACATGCGATCAATACTGCGCAGCGAGCAAAAAACTCCACCATCTATTTCACGCAAAAACTGTTCACGCACATCATTTATCCTGAAGCAGGACTGGCCTCGGATAACTTCCGTATGGCGAAAAACAAACGCCGACTTATGGGGCTTTCTTTTGTGGCTTGTTCTGTAGCCACTCTACTATTGGCAGGTACTTGGCATCGTAATTACCTCAATAACGTTGAGCGTGCCGATAGCGTGCTGACCAAAGTGAACCAATACAAAGAACAGTTCCCAGCGAGCCTTTATTTGGCTTCGCAGCAAGATGTTCTAGAACCACTCAATAAGATTCGAGAAGCAACGTTAGAGTTTGGTTTCTTCCGTGATAAACCTCAGTACATCTCCGATTTTGGTCTGTACCAAGGGCACACCATTGGCCCAAAAGTGGAGGAAACCTACCTCAATCTGTTGGAAACGCGTTTCTTGCCTCTGCTTATGGCGGACGTGGTGGTGGCGCTCAATCAAGCTCAAACCGATGAGGAGAAACTAGCGGTTCTGCGTGTCTACCGCATGTTGGTCGACAAAAGCGGTCGTTACCAAGACTATGTGATGGATTATTTTGCTAAGTATTGGCAGAAGTCTTTTTCAGGTCAGCGCCAAATTCAGGAAGAGCTGCTTGGGCATTTGGATTATGCGATGCGCCATACCGATCTTACCGCTGATCGCTTGAGTGGTAACAAAGGCGTTGAACAAGTAATGCGCCCTTACGATAAGGTAATTGCGCGGGCTCAAGTTGAGCTGGGTTCAATGCCGAATGATCAGCGGGTTTATCGTAACCTGAAACTGAGCGCACAAACGGTGCTTGGTCCTTCGGTTAACTTGCGTAGCTTGATTGGACCTGTGTTTGATGTGGTGTTTGAAGAGCGCGTGCTCAACAGTAGCAGCTTGTATATCCCACAAATGCTGACCAAGCAGGGGTTTGATGACTACTTTATGCCGCAATCAGAATCCGTTTCTGAACTGGCACTGATCGATAGTTGGGTGTTAGGCCAAAGTAAAACTGCACAGTTTAGCGAAGCGGATAAACAGGCGCTGCGTGATAAAATCCGTGACCTCTATGTGGCGGATTACACCAACACGTGGCGCGCGGCACTCAATGAAATTGATGTGAAATATTTCAATGACATCAATGATGCGGTGTTGGTGCTAGAGAATATCACCAGTAACCTTGAGCCGATGCAGCGCTTACTGCGCACGTTAGATGACAATACCCAACTGTATAGCGCCCTGCCTAAGGATGAAGCCGCACTAAAAGAATTGATCAAGAGCCCTAAATATAAAGTCGCTGCAATGATCGAAACGCCATTCGCGGATCTTAATGGCATGCTGAAACCGGTAGGCAGCAAACCGGCTTACATGACGGAAGTGTTGGCATCAGTCGATGAAGTGAAAAGCTATTTAAAATCGATTCAAGATGCGCCAGATGTGGGCATGGCTGCACTGGATGCGACCAAAGCCCGAGTCAAACTGGTCAATGCCGATCCGATTTATACCCTGAAGCGCGTGTCATCAGGCTTACCCAAGCCATTGGATACCATGATGACCAAGATCGCCGATGAAAGTTGGTTTGTGGTTAAGCAAGAAGCGATCAAACACCTTGAAGTACGTTGGACGGAAGATGTGTACAAAACCTTCCAAAGCAAGCTGGCTGGACGTTACCCGTTTAATCCGGCTTCCAGCAAAGACGCTGCTCTGGAAGATTTCGAATCTTTCTTTGCTCCGAATGGCACATTGGATAACTTCTACAACCACCAGTTGAAGATGTTTATTGAAGAAAACATCACAGTGGCATCGGACGATTCAGCTCAGTCGATCATTCGTAAAGAAGTGCTGGATCAGATCAAGCAAGCGCAGAAAATTCGCGAAGCTTTCTTCAACCGTAAAGGCATTCTGGATGTGAGCTTCTCCGTTGAACCACTCAGTTTAAGCAACAACAAGCGTCGTAGTGTGTTGAATGTGGATGGACAATTTTTAGCGTATAGCCACGGCCCGCGTGAAAACGTGGAGCTGATTTGGCCAAATACCTTGCGTGATTCGGCGGTATCAAAGGTGACTTTGATCCCGACCAAAACCAATATGTCGCCACGCAGTTTGCAAATTCAAGGTCCGTGGGCGTTCTTCCGCTTGTTGGATCAAGGTGATGTTGTCTCTGCAAGCCCGACTTCGGTTGATTTTAAATTTATCGTTGACGGAGGGGAGATGATTTATCGCATCAACTCTGAAGCCGATGCTAACCCATTTACCGAACGCCTGTTCAAGTCGTTCAAGCTGTCTAAAACACTCTATTAATAAGCAGCCAGAGCGAGTTTCTCGCTCTGGCTTTTTTAGGACGAAGTTGTGATGTCCAATATGATTTTTATTGATTCCGTTTGCTACCGATTGACCAATGACTCAGAGGAAATACGAGGATTAGAACCTTATCTTAAAGTTCGAGAAGAGATAAATCGCCGTTTCAATCCGATTGCAGGGGGCACGGATTGGCAACAGGTGAAAGAGCAGTGTGAGCGATTGGCTTGCCATCAAGGGATGGATTTTCTGATCTGCGGATATTACGCAGTCGCCTGCCTGAAAACGCAGGGTTTGGCGGGTTATGCCACGGGCATGGAGCTAATGAGTGCAAGCCTTGCCAATCAGGGCGATTGTGATGTTAAAAGCGCCAAAGTGCGTAAAGAAATCCTTGATTGGGTTAATGCACGCGTGGTGCAGGAGCTAAAAGCACTGAAGCCGACTTACGAATCGCTGCGTGATTTGTATCGGGCCGAGCGCCATTGCGAGCGGTTACATCAGCTGTTTGAACAGCAGCAAACCGAATACAAAGTGGATTTCGAAGGGGTTGGATTTGCTCTGTTTGAGCATATTGACCGGATAGAAACGCAATACCACAGCATGCTAAAAAAACAGGAAAACCGCGAACCACCTAAGCTCAAATTTTGGCAGCGAGGCTACGGTTTGGTGGCGCTGAGCCTGCTTGGTGTTGGGGTAGGATTGATGGGGGGATTCAAAGCTTGGCCGTGGTTTTACACCACACCGTATGCAACGCCACAACAGGTGACTTCACTCAATAATGAGCAGCAAGCACAGGCCTTAATTGGTGAATCCTCTCCACAAGATCGAGCCCGTTGGCAAGAGGCATTGGTAGCGCTTTATCGTTCGACTCTTGAACGCAATTTAGCGGCCTCATTCAGTGATTCTAAGCAGCAGGCCATGAGCCATCTACTACTGTTGCGTACTCTTTATCCTGAGAATGAGCAGGTCAATGCATTACATAAAGAGTTTAGTTTTCAGCAGCAAGAAGCTTTGGATCAAACAGCGCTATTTGTGGCGAAGTTCAGCGAAATTCGCACCCGAATGGCCAATATTGCGTTACTCGCGAAGCGAGGTAAATGGGGTGAATTGGAGAAGCAAACGAAGTCTCTAGAAGAGTTTGCCGTGAGCTTGTCTCCTATCTATGGCCGAGTTGATTATGTGCAAGGCTTGCTTGAGCAAGGCGATATTCCTAATGCACAGAAAGAGTTTGCGATCCTTAAGCAAAGACTCGATAGCCTGAGTTGGAAAATTGCTGAGCTGGAATTGCGCATGGGTGATGCCGCTAAGGTGCAGTAATCACTCAATCAGTTGCATTTCGGTTCGGTATAGGGGCAAAAAATCGCCCGTGGGCAGCTTTTTGCTTCGTTGAGGCAAGGGGTTGCTCGCAGGGAAAAATAAGCCCCTGCATTACCAAGAAAAAAGGGATAAAAAGTTGGCATTGAGTTTGCCAATCTCTGTCACACATGATTTCACCCAATCTAATATGGCTGTGACGTTTAGCAATGCAGTCGATAAAAAGCGAACAAGGAAAATGGGATGGCTAGGTTACAGTTTCAATTGCAAGTGGATGGCCTTGATGATGAATCGTTAGTCGTACGCGGATTTGAAGGTCAAGAATCCCTGTCTGATAGTGTGTGGTGTAAGCAACCCTGCTACGGTTTCCGTTATCAGATTGATCTCGCGAGCGCGTATGTTGATTTAACAGCCGAACAATTTGTTGATCAAACAGCCCATCTCACCATTCTGCGTGATGGACAAGTGGTGCAGCAAATAAACGGTATTGTGCGTCAATTCAGCAAAGGGGATACCGGCCATCGACATACTTTCTATTCATTAACGCTGGTTCCTGCGTTGGAAAGGCTTTCTCTGCGTAGTAATAGCCGTATTTTTCAGCAGCAAACCGTACCGGAAATTATCTCCATTTTACTTCAAGAAATGGGGATTGAAGATTATGCGTTTGCCCTCAAGCGTGAGTGTGCCCAGCGTGAGTTTTGTGTGCAGTACCGTGAAACTGATTTGCAGTTTTTACACCGTATCGCCGCTGAAGAAGGCTTGGTTTACAGCCACCTACACGAAGCGCAGAAACACACGCTACTGTTTACCGACAGCACTGATAATCAGCCAAAGTTAACCAAGCCAGTACCTTATAACGCCTTGGCGGGTGGGCAGATCAATATTCCTTATATTGTTGATCTTAAATTAAAAACTACCGCGCAAGTGAGCCATGCTGAACTTAAAGATTACAGCTTTAAAAAGCCTGCTTACGGATTTACTCAGCGCACGCAGGGCAAAGACATCGCTTATCAGCAGCCAAATTATGAGCATTTTGATGCTCCGGGACGCTACAAAGACGATGTAAATGGCAAAGCCTTTAGCCAAATTCGCTTAGAGTATTTACGCCGCGATGCTTTGCTTGCTGATGCGAAGAGTGACGAACCTTTGCTATTGGCTGGAGTGCGTTTTGACTTGCAAGATCACCTTGATCCCGCGATGAATCGAGATTGGCTCGTGGTACAAGCCAATCACCAAGGGACTCAGCCACAAGCGTTACAAGAAGAAGGTGGTTCAGGCGCTACCACTTACAGCAATCAGCTAAAACTTATCCCCGCTCACATCACTTGGCGAGCAAGGCCTTGTGCTAAGCCGCAAGTGGATGGTCCCATGATCGCCACCGTGGTTGGGCCACAAGGTGAAGAGATTTATTGCGATAACTTTGGTCGCGTGAAAGTGCATTTCCCGTGGGATCGCTACTCAAGTAGCAATGAGAAAAGCTCTTGCTGGGTGCGAGTGGCACAAGAATGGGCGGGTAGCCAATATGGCAGTATGGCGATTCCGCGAGTTGGCCATGAAGTGATTGTTTCGTTCCTCAATGGCGATCCTGATCAACCCATCATCACAGGTCGTACGTATCATGCGACCAATACCGCGCCTTACGCCTTGCCTGACCACAAAACCAAAACCGTACTGCGCACTGAGACTCACCAAGGGCAAGGCTACAACGAACTGAGTTTTGAGGATCAAGCGGGCAGCGAACAGATTTTGCTGCATGCACAAAAAGATTGTGATGCGTTGATTGAGCATGATCACACCGAAGTGATCCGCCACGATCAGCATCTCACTGTGGACAATGATCGCTTTACCCGCATTCAGCGCAACCAACATTTAACGGTTGAAGGTGAAGTCCGTAGCAAAATCGCACTCGATAGCAGCCATGAAGTCGGCGCGTCACTACAACACAAAGTCGGGCAACGCATTGCTGTCGAGGCGGGTAAAGAGATTTCACTCAAAAGCGGCGCAAAAATCGTGGTTGAAGCCGGAGCGGAGTTAACCCTAAAAGCTGGGGGCAGTTTTGTAAAAGTCGATGCAGGTGGCGTGCACTTAGTCGGTCCTGCCATTAACCTAAACGCGGGCGGCAGTGCAGGCAGCGGTAGTGCTTATGGTGGGCAAATTGCCGCAGTACCAAGAATGTTAGCGCAAGCCAAACCAGTAGCAGAATTGGTTCAGCCGGATATTGCTGCCTCAATGCAATCAGGCGCGGCGCGTGTTATTGATGTCGCATCACTCCCCACTATGATGCCGAGTTCAGCCAATAACACGGCAAATGATGCGCCTGCGGCCGAAGAGAAAACACCGGAGCGAATTTTAAAATCCGATCTTCTCAAACCATCCGATGAGTTAGAGAAACTCGCCAAGCGACAAGCGAGTGCTTATCGCCAAGGTAATCACAGCGATGAGGTTAAGTTACTACAAGAAGCGCTTATAAAACTGGGGTTTGATCTCGGGAAGGCAGGAGCTGATGGTGACTTTGGGAGCAAAACTAAAACCGCGATTGAGCAGTTCCAGAAAAGCTATCAACCAAGCCACCAAACACATCCGTCTTACAGCATTGGCCCCGTTGACGGTATTGTCGGCAAAGGTACACTACTGGCACTAGACGAAGCATTGATGGATGGGTGGGTTGATAGCAAAAGGTCTCTAGTATTCTCTTCAAATGGAATGGCTTTACTCAGAGAAATAGAAGAACTTCGCCTAATCCCATATGATGACCAAACGGGAAAAAGTATTAGTTCTTACGTAGAAGGTGCAACGATTGGATACGGTTACTTAATACCTAAAAATGAATGGAGTATATACAAAAATGGAATAACGAAAGAGATTGCTGAGGAACTTTTTTTAAGGAAAGTCCCTAGATTTCAAGAAAATGTTCAATCAAAAATTAAAGTTGATATCAACCAAAATCAATTCGATGCATTGGTTTTGCTTTGTTATAACATTGGAGAGGGTAACTTTAATTCATCATCAGTTTTAAAATTGGTGAATGGAGGAAGTGCTCCAGTATATGGAAACAATATAGATAATGCATGGTTAGCGTGGAATAAATCACAAGGTAAAGTAATGCAAGGACTTATTAAAAGAAGAAAGTGTGAACTAAATGTCTATCACAAAGGAGTATATGAAAAATGGTAAGGTTATTTGGTTTTTTGTTTTTTTTATCATTTTCAATTTTAGCAAAAGATTTAGATAACAGTCAGGTATATTCGGTGCCAAGTGATGAGCAATGGCTTTTGATTGATATATTAAAAAATCCCTGTGATGTATGTACATCTGATATATACATACAGAGTGGCTCAGCAAGAATAAATGGAGTGTGGGTCTCTGGAGTATTTGAATTTTCAGTCTCTGAAAAGATTGATATATTGTTTGATAGTGATACAAAGTTTGCATTAGGAGATATCGTGCAAAAGGTTAGCGTAGAAACTGAGAGTAACGAGAATATGTAAGGTATCCAAAGGTCAGCTCACTTTTTATTCTGAAGGGAATGATAACGAGGGTAAGATATGAACACCTTTAAATACACTATTTATTTTTTCATTTTAATGACTTTTTCGTTACAAGCCGTTGGGGGCAGTATTCCTTCCAGTAGCCAATTGAGAAGTTTACTTCGTTCATATGACATACAAACCGGCAATATAGGCGAGACAATAGCCTATATACCAATAGAAAAGCCATGCTTAAATTTGCTTGCTAGAAATGAGCATTATGAATATTGTGTAATCAATGAAGGAGAAAATCTTTCAAATGGTGATAAAGAAGGCTTTTTTATAACACTAGATAGTGTCTCAGAGAGTTCGGTTAGTTTTTCATATAATACCATTTGGTATTCAGTAAACTGCCGTTTATCAACTAGAGATAAGGAAATTAAATGCGATCAATCGGAATAAATAAAAATAATATTTTAAATTAATATGGTTTTAATTATATTGAAATTGACTAGTGTCGTTTCGTCTTTCATGGTCTGGCTCAAGCAAGTCTTAACAATAAATGATATTGAAAGAATTAGTCAAGATGTCAACGGTGGTGTTTATGGACACTCTAATGGTTTAGATGACCTCATTGATAAATTCAATAAAATAAAGAATAACTTGGGGTTGTGATTTTATGAAAAATTGTTTGTATCTTATCGTCTTAACACTATGTTTCAGTATAGCTCGAGCTAATGATGAAAATGTTGATGATTTAATTGTATCATCATATATAGAAACTCAAGATGAGAAGATAAAAGATTTCCAAGGAAAAGAGTTTCAAATTTATTTTCAGAAAGAGAGTATCCTGAAAAAAGAAGGTCTCAATGATGGTAGCCTTAAAGCATTTATCAGAATCTCTGGCAATCAAAGCTTATTATTTGAACAAAAAGATTTCAAGCCATATGGACAAGATGTATTTGTTTTTTCTTGTAAGGCATCAGATGCCAACATGAGAGTTTTTATCCAGACGAGATATGCAAGTTCTGATAATATAACACCTTGGTTTATTCAGTTTACACCGTATATTTTTACGATTGAATCTGGTTCAGTCAGAAGAGAATATAATTTTGAACATGAATATTTCTATGGTGGTGACTTTTTTTATAGAAGAATAATTGATGATGAGAAATTAATTATTAAATATCCATTCTATACCAATGATAAAGTCATAGAGAGATTGTTTGAATCTAAATTATGTGTTGATAATAGTGAATAATTTACTTTCTGCGTATTCTACTATTTTATTTATATGGTTTGGTGTTAGTGGTGACGCTATTGCTAGTGAAAACTGCAATGATACATCTGGAGTGCATCAAAAAATTCTAGTGTGTATCCAAAATGAGATAGCTAAGTCAGAGACTCAGATTAGAAATAATATTTCTTCTAAGTCTATAGATTATGGCTTTCCTGATGATTTCTACAGCAAGCAAAGATTAGCTATTCATGAAAAGTGTATGCTTTATATAAATGTCGGTGGCCAACGTGGTGAATTGCTAATGAACCAATGTGAACTTTCGATGCTACAAGGCCTTGATATTTACATTCAACAGTATATAGAGGATGTTGATAATAGTTAGGATTAGCATCACAAATAAGTTTGTGATAATGAATGCCTTGGGTTTACTACGGATTGTTAATTAAATATCAATGATATTAAAAATACATCGATTAAATTGAGTCGTTGTTAAACCCCCAGAGCAATTAAACACTGGGGGGTTCCTTCTCACAGAACACAATATTTAGCGTACGAACCTGCTTCTTTGGCTGTCCAGTCACCTTTGGATTTCTCATCCATATCTTCGCACCAAGATTTGCTGCCGACTTCATTGTTGAAAATGCAGTGTTTGGCGAAGTCGAGCGTGTCTTGAGTATTCCACTCGCTTTTCGGTTTTTCGCGCATTCCTTCACACCATGATTTACTGCCGACTTCGGTACAGGCTGAAAGCGCTAGCGCACTCAATATTACTAATAGAGCGTTCTTCATTCGATCCTCATTCACTGCTTTAGTTTGTTGGCGTCACTATACCGAATCATGAGGCTACTGTGTTAAATCGGCGCGAAATGATCACCGTTCGCCCCTATCTCTATTCATCAAAGTGAGTATTGAGTACGTCATTTTACTGATCGTTTTCACACTCTGTGGATTTGTCGCGTGCAAACTTAATTGAGTAAACTATTATGCCATCGAAACGTTTCGATGTGCATTTTTTCATCAAGTTGAAGTAGTGCAGTCGTTATCTGAACGTGAATTGATAAAAGGTATCACCATGAAAAAAAGTACCCTACTGAACTCTGAACTCTCTTATTTGGTGGCAACACTCGGCCATACCGATGAAATCACGATCTGTGATGCTGGGCTGCCAATCCCTGATGAAGTGACGCGTATTGATCTCGCGCTGACTCACGGGGTGCCTTCTTTTTTGGAAACAGTACGGGTGATTTTGTCTGAGTCACAGATTGAAAGTGTCATCGTGGCACAAGAGTTTGCTCAAGTAAGCCCTGTGTTGCATGAAGCCTTATGCCGCGAGCTGAAAGCAGAAGAACAATTGTGCGGTAAGCCGATTGCTATCCAATACATCAGCCATGAAGCGTTTAAACAACGTACCTTGCAAAGTCGCGCGGTAGTGCGCACTGGTGAATGTACACCTTACGCCAATGTGATTTTCCAAGCGGGTGTCGTGTTTTAACCACACTCAACCATGGAGGAACCACTATGACTCAAGCAATTTTAGCCCTGAGCCAAATTGAAAAAGCGTTCCCTGGCGTAAAAGCCTTGGACAAAGCGAGCCTGAATGTCTATCCGGGGCGGGTAATGGCGTTAATGGGTGAAAACGGTGCTGGCAAATCAACCTTGATGAAAGTGCTGACCGGCATTTATAGCAAAGATGCGGGCCGCATTGAGTATCAAGGCCAACCTGTCAGTTTTAAAGGTCCGCGTGATTCGCAACTGGCGGGCATCAGCATTATTCACCAAGAGCTCAACCTGATCCCGCAGCTGACGATTGCGGAAAATATTTTTCTTGGTCGTGAAATGACGTCACCTCTTGGGCGCATTTTATGGGATGAAATGTATCGTAAAGCCGATCAATTGCTCGCGCGTTTGAATGTGAAACACAGTGCGAAAACCTTGCTCGGTGATCTGAGCTTGGGTGAGCAGCAGATGGTGGAAATTGCCAAAGCGCTGTCGTTTGAATCGAAAGTCATCATCATGGATGAACCGACGGATGCGCTGACCGATACCGAAACCGAATCTCTGTTTAATGTCATTAATGAACTGCGCGAACAAGGCTGCGGCATTGTCTACATCTCGCACCGTTTGAAAGAGATTTTTGAGATTTGTGACGACATCACAGTGCTGCGTGACGGCAAATTTATTGGCGAGTGCCGCGTGTGCGATACCAATGAAGATGGCCTGATTGAGATGATGGTTGGCCGTAAACTGGAAGAACAGTACCCACGCATTGCCGCGCAGCAAGGTGACATCAGCCTTGAGGTGATTGGCCTGACTGGCTCGGGTGTACAGGATGTCAGCTTTACGCTTAAAAAAGGTGAGATTCTTGGTGTCTCTGGCCTGATGGGGGCAGGGCGCACTGAACTGATGAAGGTGATTTATGGCGCGCTGCCTTCGGAGCGTGGTGTGATTAACCTCAACGGGCGCACGGTTAACCCTGTCAGTCCGCAAGATGGTTTGGCCAATGGCATCGCCTATATCTCTGAAGATCGTAAAGGCGATGGCTTGGTGCTTGGTCTTTCGGTGAAAGAGAACATGTCACTTTGCGCGCTCAATCAACTGAGCAAAGGTGTGCAAATTCGTCATGCCGATGAAGTGATTGCTGTGGATGACTTTATTCGTCTGTTCAACATCAAAACCCCAAGTCGTGAGCAAATCATTGGCAACCTTTCTGGGGGCAATCAGCAGAAAGTGGCGATCGCCAAAGGACTGATGACCAAACCCAAAGTGCTGATTTTGGACGAACCGACTCGCGGCGTTGACGTGGGTGCGAAAAAAGAGATCTACCAACTGATCAACCAATTCAAAGCCGAAGGTATGAGCATCATTTTAGTCTCCTCAGAAATGCCTGAAGTGCTTGGCATGAGTGACCGCATTCTGGTGATGCATGAAGGGCGCATTAGCGGCGAGTTTATGGCGAGCGAAGCCGATCAAGAGAAATTAATGGCGTGTGCGGTAGGGCGTAACCCTGCTCACGCAGCATGAAACAAGGATACAGCATGAGTACCCGAACCATGACCAATACGACATCTGATAACCGTAAAAAACTGCTCAGCAAAGAGTGGTTGATTGAACAAAAATCGCTGATCGCACTGCTGTTTTTAGTGGTTGTCGTCTCTTTCTTAAACCCGAATTTTTTCACGGTTGATAACTTACTGAATATTCTGCGCCAAACTTCGGTCAACGCGATCATCGCGGTGGGTATGACCTTGGTCATCTTAACCGCAGGGATTGATTTGAGCGTCGGTTCGGTGCTCGCCTTGTGTGGCGCTTTTGCGGCCACCTTAGTGGCGATGGAAGTCCCTGTTCTGGTAGCTGTGCCTACGGCTTTGCTGGCTGGTGCTGCGCTTGGCGCAATCAGCGGCATCATCATTGCCAAAGGTAAAGTGCAGGCGTTTATTGCTACCCTCGTCACTATGACGTTGCTGCGCGGCGTGACCATGGTGTACACCGATGGTCGTCCGATTTCGACCGGATTCACTGATACGGCGGACACCTTTGCATGGTTTGGTACAGGCTACGCATTGGGCATTCCGCTTCCGGTATGGCTGATGGTAGTGGTGTTTGCCGGCGCTTGGTACTTGCTCAATCACACTCGCTTTGGCCGCTATGTGTATGCAGTGGGCGGCAACGAATCAGCAACTCGCCTTTCAGGTATCAACGTTGATCGCGTCAAAATCGGCGTGTATGCCATCTGTGGTTTACTGGCCGCACTAGCAGGCATCATCGTTACATCTCGCCTTTCTTCTGCGCAACCTACGGCGGGTATGGGCTATGAATTGGATGCGATTGCGGCTGTGGTGCTCGGGGGCACCAGTTTGATGGGCGGTAAAGGTCGCATCATGGGCACGCTGATCGGCGCTCTCATCATCGGATTTTTAAACAACGCATTGAACTTGCTCGATGTTTCCTCCTACTACCAAATGATTGCGAAAGCAGTGGTTATTTTGCTGGCCGTCTTGGTAGACAACAAAAATAAATAAAACGTGAATCCGCCTCGACAGGGCAAGGGCTGCGAGGCGCAACCAAAAAGGACTATGAGAATGAAAAAACTGACCACTCTTATCTCTGCTGCTCTACTTTCCACTTCGGTTTCTTTTGCTGCGCAAGCGCAAGATACCGTGGCGATTGTGCTTTCAACGCTGAACAACCCATTTTTCGTGACCATGAAGGATGGAGCCGAAGCGAAAGCCAAAGAACTTGGCTACAACCTGATTGTGCTGGATTCGCAAAATGACCCAAGCAAAGAGCTTTCAAACGTGGAAGATCTGACGGTGCGCGGCGTGAAAGCGATTCTGATCAACCCGACTGATTCGGATGCGGTTTCTAACGCGATTCGTATCGCGAACCGCTCAAAGATCCCAGTGCTGACGCTTGACCGTGGCGCAAGCCGTGGTGAGGTAGTGAGCCACATTGCGTCCGATAACGTGGTCGGCGGCGAAATGGCAGGCCATTTTATTGAAGCGAAAATTGGCAGTGATGCCAAAGTGTTCCAACTGGAAGGCATCGCCGGAACTTCAGCGGCGCGTGAGCGTGGTGAAGGTTTCATGAATGCAGTGAAAGGCAGCAAGATGCAACTGCTGGCCAGTCAACCTGCGGACTTCGACCGCACTAAAGGTTTGAACGTGATGGAAAACCTACTGGCAGCGAACCCAGATGTTCAAGCGGTTTTCGCGCAAAACGATGAAATGGCATTGGGTGCACTACGTGCGATTCAAGCGTCAGGCAAGTCAGTGATGATTGTTGGCTTTGATGGCACCGATGACGGTATCGCAGCGGTAGAGCGCGGTCAATTAGCAGCCACTGTTGCACAACAGCCAGACATGATTGGCGCGATTGGTATTGAAACTGCCGACAAAATGCTCAAGGGTGAAAAAGTGGAAGCTTATATCCCTGTTGCTCTGAAAGTGATTTCAAAATAATCAGGGCTTTCCCTCCTCATATGAGGAGGGAAAACCGAGCGGTTTACTGGTTCTATTTTCCTCGTTTACCCAATGAAGAAAGAGGGTGTCAGCCATTAAACCACTCTGTTTTTCCTCATCAATACAAAGGATAACCGTATGAATAAGTTGGTGGTTCTGGGTAGCGTCAATGCAGACCATGTGCTGCAAGTGCCTTCATTTCCTCGCCCCGGAGAAACCCTACACGGGCGCAATTATCAAGTCATTCCGGGTGGAAAAGGGGCAAACCAAGCCGTTGCCGCCGCACGTATGCAAGCGGATGTGGGTTTGATTGCCTGTGTTGGCGATGATTCGTTTGGCATTAATATTCGTGAAAGTTTTAAGCTAGATGGCATCAATACGGTGGGCGTGAAGCTGCAACCGAACTGCCCAACCGGTATTGCGATGATTCAAGTCTCCGACAGTGGTGAGAACAGTATCTGCATTTCTGCAGAAGCTAATGCCAAGTTGACTGCTGCCGCGATTGAGCCTGATCTCGCGGCGATTCGGGATGCACGTTATCTGCTGATGCAACTAGAAACGCCACTCGATGGCATTTTAAAAGCAGCGCAAGAAGCCAAAGCGGCCAAAACCAATGTGATCCTTAACCCTGCACCTGCCCGTGAGTTGCCTGATGAGTTGCTGAAGTGTGTAGATCTGATCACGCCGAATGAAACCGAAGCGGAAGTGCTCACCGGAATTACGGTCTCGGATGATGCCAGTGCGCAGCAAGCGGCGGACGCTTTACACTGTAAAGGCATCGAGATTGTCATTATTACCCTTGGTTCAAAGGGTGTGTGGCTGAGCCAAAATGGTCGTGGGCAACGAAATCCCGGCTTTGTGGTGAAAGCCACGGACACCACCGCCGCAGGTGATACCTTTAACGGTGCATTGGTGACTGGCTTGTTGCAAGAAATGCCTCTAGAATCAGCCATTAAGTTTGCCCATGCCGCTGCCGCGATCTCGGTAACACGCTTTGGTGCGCAAACCTCGATTCCCACTCGTGCGGAAGTTGAGGCCTTTTTAGCTGAACACTCATAGGAGAAAACACATGGCCACCATGAAGGATATCGCTCGACTTGCTGGCGTCTCCACTTCAACCGTAAGCCATGTGATCAATAAGAGTCGTTTTGTGAGTGATGAAATTGCTGAGCGGGTCAATAACGCCGCTCAGCAACTCAATTACGCCCCCTCCGCCCTCGCGCGTAGCCTCAAAATGAACCGCACCAAAACCATTGGTATGTTAGTGACCACCTCGACCAACCCATTTTTTGGTGAAGTGGTAAAAGGCGTAGAGCGCAGTTGCTATCACCAAGGTTATAACCTGATTTTGTGCAACACTGAAGGCGATAACCAACGCATGAAAGCCAGCATCAATACCTTGCTGCAAAAACGTGTTGATGGTTTATTGCTGATGTGTTCAACCCTTGAGGGAGAACGGTTGGATGTGTTTGATCGTTATCCCGATATTCCTGTTGTCGTGATGGACTGGGGCCCAATCCTGTTTGCCAGTGACAAAATTCAAGATAACTCACTGCAAGGCGGCTACATGGCGGCCAAACATCTAATTGAGTGCGGACACAGAGAAATTGGTTGTATCACTGGGCCTCTGATTCGCCATCAAGCGCAAATGCGTTATGAAGGCTATAAGCGAGCGTTAGCGGAAGCTGGGCTCGGAATTCATTCAGATTGGATTGTGGAATCTGACTTCGAGTGTGAAGGCGGCTACCAAGCCTTTGAAAAACTCTATCAGCGTGGCAAATTGCCCAGCGCTTTGTTTGTTTCCAATGACATGATGGCGATGGGGGTGATTCAAGCGGCTAACCAGCGAGGTTTGCGAGTGCCGGACGATCTTTCCTTGATTGGCTACGATGATGTGCATATCGCTAAGTTTATGACCCCGGCGTTAACCACCATCCATCAACCCAAATACCGCCTCGGCAAAGCCGCTGTGGATACCCTGCTTTATCGGTTGGAAAATCCAGACACCACTGCGCAAGTTGTGCAATTAGAACCGACTTTAGTGGTGCGTAGTAGTGTTAATAAATTTAAAGGGGCTTAATCAGCCCCTTTGAGTCTATATTTTGTATGAAAAAATTATAAATCGTATGAAAAATTATAAATAGTAACTCAGGCCAAATTTAAGTTGGTCTTGGTATTTTAAATCTTCAAACTTTGACGGTTCAAAAAGACGTTGGTAAGCAAGAGTTAAGGAAATATTTTCATTTAATGCAAATGTTCCACCAAGCTCTAAACCAGCGTGGGTTTTCTTACTTTTTTCATCAAATGAAACACTCGCTCCTTCTAGTCTTACGTATGTATCACTTTCTAGGATCGTATAATTGAGCGAAGGTTTAGCATAAATGCTCAATGATTTGTTTAGTGGTTGAATAAATTTAGGTGCAATAGCCAAGGTATAAGCGTCTACACTGCTCAAAGCAGAGTGTGATTCTGTAATATATGAATCAGAGATAGAGCTGTAACTAAAATCTACCTCAAGAGCAAAATGAGTATTAAATTGATAGCCAGTATATATATTGGCTCCTGAACCTGTGTCTTTTGCTGAATGGCCAGGAATGTCATTTAAAACTGGAGTGCTGTTTTTCACCGCCATAGTTCCCAAACCTAAGTAATACCCCGAGTTCGCATTTGCATACGAAGAAATCACAGCACTAATAGCAACAATAAGTAGTTTGTTTTTCATTGGAGTTATTATCCTCTATCACTTCATTAATTAAGAAGTGAGGTATTTTACATGGATGGATTCGCAATGCAAATGTATTTTGCCTTATTTATTCACTTGGATTCATATACTAAGTGCAACACTAAAAAATAAAACGGTGAGCCGTCATAATCCCTATTTTTCCTCCCGCCAAGAAGTGAAAAAGAATGACTTATAAACAGCTCACCGAGGGTGAGAGATATACAATCGCTGCTTATAAAAAGCAAGGTCTAAGCTATACCCATATCGCCAAACTCACTGGGCGACATAAGAGTACGATTTCTCGCGAAATTGCTCGCAACCGTTGTGCTTACGATGGCGCCTATCGGGCTTTCAAAGCCGACCAACGCACTCGGACAAGACGAAGTAAATCTAGGCGTAATCAGCGCATTACTCAGCAGCAATATAACCAAGTCGTGCACTTTATTAAAAAAGACTGGAGTCCTGCTCAAGTGGTCGGAAGAATGAAACGATATAAACAGCCGACCATTAGCCATGAATCCATTTACCAGTACATCTGGCGAGATAAAGCCAATGGGGGCACGCTTTGGAAGCATCTAAGGCAATCAACCAAACAGCGGCGAAAGCGTTACGCTGCCTACGATAGTCGAGGAAGGCTCGCCAATAAACGACATATCTCGGAACGACCCAAAAGTGTCGAAACACGTAAAACGCGTGGACACTGGGAAATTGATACAGTTATGGGAAAAGGCTCTAAACACTGCATCGTGACACTCGTTGAACGCATGACCGGCTACACCCTGATTGGGCAAATGGACGACCGAACAACCGCATCACTTAATCGGCGAACCATTCAGCTTATGAGTCGATTTGATGGTCTGTTTACCACCATTACCGCCGATAATGGCACTGAGTTTAACCAATATGAGCTTATTGAAGCCACCACCGATACTCGATTTTATTTTGCTAACCCACACCACTCTTGGGAGCGAGGAACCAATGAAAATACCAACGGACTTATCCGACAATATCTGCCCAAAGGCACCTCGATGGAGACACTTACTCAAGCAAAGTGCAATGCGATTGCACACAAACTTAACAACAGACCCAGAGCTCGTCTGGGCTTTAAAACACCGGAGGAATGTTTTGTTGAATATTATCGCTGATCGTTGCACTTCAAACTTGATACTAAGTCATATTGCTTATGTTGATATTTTAAATATTTAGTCATTATTTTTAATAAATTGAAATATTTGGCTATTGCTTTTAATAAGACGAAGTGCTTTGCTTGTGGCTGAATTAACGTATTGCTCCACATCGTATAAATCAACATGGTTTGCATGATTAATTTGAATTATCCCCTTCCTACTTGAATCTGCAGCGGTGTTGGCTACGTTCGTTCACCCCAATCTATCCTCATGGGGATTCACTCTCTTGCCGCCTACCTGCAACTCTAAGTAGTTTTGGTGTAGGTTTTTGGGTTCAAAGGGCAGTTTGGTTAATTTTTTGTTTTTATGTGCGAATTTCGCCTCTGAACCGACCATGATTAATAATGGTGTCGGGTTGATTTTGAAGCAACATCCAATGCTGAAGATAGAATTAAATATTCATATGGCCAAGGTAAATAACGACTCTGATATAGCCATTTTTGGCCGCACGCTGTTATGTAGTTATTATAAAACTTACCAAATAGTGCGGGCATTACTAAAAACAATTTTAAATTTTTGTCTGAACTTAAATATTGATTTAACAAAAAATTACTTTCGTTAGTCAAATAAGGGCTAGGGATTTAACTAGAACTGGGTCAATGGCAATCCTTTGCCATCTAAGATAGGTTTGATCGACTTAGTCGCGATTGTTTTCACGAATTTTGTATTGATAGTCGACTTTTACAATCGAGCGATATTCGATGATGCCCGATTGTTTAGCGAAAGGTTGAACAATCACTTCAGTACCATCAATCTTCACACTTTGGGGCACAATGTGGTGTTGCCATACCGAAAGTTCATTCGCTAGTTTATTGCTAGGGAGATCTTGTAACTGCTGGATTCTTTTAAATCCAGCAACATAAGCTTGTTCTTGGTTAGTGTAAACTCCCGCATTAATTGAGCGTGCTTTGTGGTTTGTATTGATGGATGCAAACGCACCAGCACTGAGAGTAAGAGCAGTAACGGCGATAATAATCTTTTTCATATTTTTCCTTATTGAGTTTAAATGCTGTAGTGAATTTTAAAACCAATCCTAATGCATTTGTGGTGAAAATATGGTTCATATGCATTGGGCTGATGGAATTATTTTAAGTATTCTCAGATGTTGTTTTTAATAAACTGAAATATCTCGTTTGTGGCTGAATTAACGTATTGCTCCACATCGTATAAATCAACGTGGTTTGCATGATTAATTTGAATTAGGGTTTTTGGCTCCGCGGCAGCTTGGTACATTTGTTTGCTTTCATAAGCGGAGCCCGCTTCTGAACCGACAATCATTAATAATGGTGTCGGGGTTAATTGTGCAGCAACATCCAGTGCTGAAAAACGACACAAAGATTCATATGACCAAGGTAAAAAACGGCTCTGATATAGACCTTTTTGGCCGCGTGGTGTCATGTAGTAATCATAAAACTCACGAAACAGGGCTGGCATTTCTTCACTGTCTTGTTCAGGAGCATGGGGAAGATAATTGATCATTCCAGTACGAAGATAATCTTCACGGGCTTTATTGACTTGCTCTAATAATGTCAACACGCCTTCACGTCCCATCACAGAGTGGTAAAAACCACGGTGATCAAAATATGCGCTGACTGTCGAGACACTTTTGATACGGCGATCCGTCACTGCGGTATAAGCTAAATAACCACCACCAGAGCATACGCCAACGCCATGAATATTATCTGCATCGACTTGTGGGTGCATGCGTAAGAAGGTGACTGCATGACTAATATCTTCCGCTTTGCGATAGGGATTCTCATGAAATCTCGGCTCTCCTTCACTGGCTCCAAAACTTGCGTGATCAAAAGTCAGAGTAATAAAACCTTTCTGTGCCAGTTTTTCAGCGTAATTCGCAACGGTTTGCTCTTTAACTCCTGCTTGAGGAGCAACTAATACGATAGCTGGGAGTTTTCCTAGCTCTTGCTGTGGAATATACAAGTGAGCCGCTAAACGGTATGGGCCACTAAAGAATGATGTTGATTGCTTGTAAACAGACATAATCACCTACTTTGATTGAGAATACTCAGTTTAAGTCCCTACTTGATAGCTAGGTCTTGAACAATTGGTGTGAATTATAAGTTGCAGGGATTTGTTGATATATGTCTATCTATACACATTACTGTTGACTGCAGATCAACAATGTGGCGTGGGCATAGCACAAATACGCGGGGGATCTTTAGGTTGTAGTGTGCATCATGTGTTTAATCGCTGACTGCTTTGGGTCGTAAATGCAGATTTATGATCCAAGCCAATCGAAGAGGACAAATGTCCTCTGGCATTATGGTTCTACACCTTATAGTGAACAAAACCCATAATAATGAGAGATAGAACACGATGGATCTGATGACTTTTTTTGATATTAACTACACCTTAGTCAATATTCCGATCGGTGGCGGATATGCCATGTCGTGGATTGAAGCGGTGGGAACACTGTTTGGTTTGCTGTGTATCTGGTTTGCGAGCCAAGAAAAAACCATTAACTACTTGTTTGGCTTGATTAATGTCACGCTGTTTGCGGTGATTTTTTATCAGATCCAACTGTATGGCATCTTGTTGCTCCAGCTGTTTTTCTTCTGCGCCAACATTTATGGCTGGTATGCGTGGACTCGTCCCAATTCTCAAGGGGATACGCTCGTGGTGCGTTGGATGAGCCGCCAAAAATTGCTGCTCACGGCATGCATTAGCGTGATCAGCATTATCTTGATGACCATTTACATCGATCCGGTGTTCTTTTCTTTAGCCAATATTACCGTTGATGTATTGAATCTGTTCGGCGCACAGCTGGATCGCCCTGTCTTATCTCCAGATGCTTTCCCATTCTGGGATGCGACGATGACGGTGCTTTCAGTCGTGGCGCAGATTTTGATGACACGTAAATACGTGGAAAACTGGATTCTGTGGGTGGTGATCAACATCATCAGTGTCGGAATTTATGCGGCGCAAGGTGTGTATGCCCTCTCTATCGAATACGCGATTTTGCTGTTCATTGCCGCCAATGGCACCCGAGCTTGGATGCAAACCGCTCGTCATAATGCAGAAAAAAAACTGACCAATGAGGCAACTGCATGAGCATTCAACCTCACATTCATGTTGCTCAAGTTGCGCCACGCGTTGTGGTCTGCGGTGAACCGAATCGTGCGAACCGTATTGCCAGCTTGTTGAATAACGCAGAGCTTGTAGCGGAAAACCGCGAATACCGTTTATTCAATGGTGAGTTCGAAGGGCAATCGATCACCGTATGCAGCACAGGGATTGGTGCGCCATCCATGATTATCGCGGTGGAAGAGCTGGCACGAAGTGGCGCAAAAGCCATTGTGCGAGTGGGTTCCGCAGGCGCAATGCAGCCAGAAATCGGGTTAGGTGAACTGATTTTGGTGGAAGGCGCAGTGCGCGATGAGGGCGGTTCAAAGGCGTATATTGGTGCCGCTTATCCCGCATACTCAAGTTTTGAATTGGTGGTGGAGATGCAACGCTTCTTAGCTGCGCAGTCAGTACCCACTCACCGAGGTATTGTTCGCTCGCATGACAGCTTTTACACCGATGAAGAAGCAGAACTGTGCCGTTATTGGCATCGCAAAGGGATTCTTGCGGCGGATATGGAAACCTCTGCGCTACTCACGGTTGGCCGTTTACGCGGGTTACAGGTTGCTTCCGTTCTCAATAATGTGGTGTTGTATGAGCAAGATGTGCAAGCGGGCGTGAATCAATACGTCAATGCTGATCAAATGCTGATGCAGGGCGAAACGCTGGCTGCACGTGCTGCTTTGCATGCGTTAAACGCACTTAAATTCCCATCTTCTTAAGGTGCAATCTATGGCCTCGCTCAATGAACGGTATTCTTTGTTGGGTGAGGCATCACCGTAGAGCTTCGCCTAGTGGCCAAAAACAGGTAGCCTATGCTCATGTGAATCGAATTTCAAAACACTATGCAACTTACCGCGAATACTACCGGCCGTTTTTCAGGCTATTTGAATGCGCAACTGCCTGCGTTTCGTCTGGCGTTGTCTCAGAGCCAAATCGCGACAAAAAGGTTTGATGCGGGTGAAGCGCTGTTGCAGCAAGGCCAACCTGTTGAGTTTCTATATGTGGTGTCTTGTGGTCGAGTTTCGATGAATATTCTGGCGGCCAATGGACGCCGTTTTCAACTCGGTGAAGTGCAGTGCGACGATCACCTGTTTGGCGAGATGGAGTTTTTTACCGCCATGTCTTGTCAGTGGAATGTGGTGGCTGAAGAGCCGATTCAAGCGACGGTCATTTGTGCTCAGAAGCTGCAAGAGTGCCTTGAACAGCAACCTGTGCTTAGCCTGTTTTTTGCCTCTGCTTTAGCGCAGGATTACCAAGAGTCGCTGGACATTTACACGCAGCGTTTGATGCATTCAATCAGTTTTAACATCGCACATGATCTGCTGCTCCAGCATGAAACACGGGTCAATTTAGGTGGCTTTGAAAGGATGGAGCCAGAAGCGGAGCGCTTTGGGACCTCGAGCCGAGTGTATCGCCGTGCTGTGAAAGAGTTAGTGGATAGGGGATTGGTCGAAAAAGGTGAGCGTGGACTCATCATCAAAGATATTGAAGCTTTGCGTGCTTTTGTGGCCAGCTTTGAATAAGCGGGGTTATCCCCGCTATTCGCAGCTTAAAGCATTATTGATTTAAGAAAGCTACCGCTTTATCGGGGAAGTCAGTGAACAGACCATCCACCTTCACTTGGTTGTAGAACACATCCAACATCCCTTCGAAGCTATCTGCCCAAGGTGCAATGCGCCCTTTATCGGCACGGAAGGTGTAAGGATGCACCACCAGACCGGCATCTTTCGCTTGCTTCATCAACGGCTTAATAATGATGTTGTCTTTGGTTGAAGCATCATCCACCAACATAGGTTTCCACGGGCCGATGCCATCCGCATATTGCGCGACTTTTGCCATGCCGCCTTCGGCAAACATCCAGTCATAGTCATAGGGTGTGGCTTGGTCACCTTGATAAACCATAGTTTCATTCCAGTCGGTGTACGCCAGCAACTGAACCAGATTGAGATCCATCTTCATCGCTGGTAGCAGCTCGTCATTTATGCGTTTTAGCTCGATAGGATCAAAACATTGCAGATAGATTTTGTCGTCTTTGCTGTCGTAACCATACTGCTTCAGCACTTTGAGGACCGCTTGAGAAATGTCTTTGCCTTCTTTGCGATGGAACCAAGGGGCTTTGATCTCGGGGTAGATACCGATGTCATAACCCAGAGTTTGGTTGAGCCCTTGAATCAGCTCAATTTCTTCTGCCAGAGTCGGGACGGTGAAATCCCCTTTCCATAAAGGGAAACGATCGGGAAAGCCGGCGACTTTTTTACCTTGATCATCAATATTGAAACCTTCTGTGACACGCAGGGTTTTAATTTCGGCCAACGTAAAGTCAATCGCGTAGTAACGGCCATCGGCTCGTGCGCGATTGGGGAAACGCTCTGCAACATCGGTGACGCGATCTAAATAGTGATCATGTAACACCACGAGTTGATCGTCTTTAGTCATCACTACATCTTGTTCGATGTAATCCGGCTTCATCGCGTAAGCCAGTGTTTTGGCTTCCAGAGTATGTTCTGGCAAGTAGCCAGAGGCTCCACGGTGAGCAATCACTAACGGTTCTGCGGAAACAATACCGGAAAATAAAGAAGTTGAGCAGGCCAGAGCCAGCAGAGAAAGCGAGGATGGTTTAAGCATCATGAAATCCTTTTTTGTTATTCCCAGTCCACAGGTGCAAAACATGCGATTCCTATGGGGTGGGGATATTGAGTTGCCGCACTCCTAATCAGGCAAGAGTGCGGCGAGGTGGGGGATATAAAACCAAACTAACGTTATCAGTTGATGACAGAAGCGCTCTTAAATGGCCGCTTGTTTCAGTTTTTCGTTATGGTGAGCGCGTTCGCCAACGAAAGCGTAGATCAAGCAGAGCACTGAGAGTACACAAGAGGCAACCAAGACCATGAAGCCGCCATCCCAGCCGAAGTGGTCAACGGTATAGCCCAATATCGCGTTAGCTGCCACAGCACCACCTAAGTAGCCAAAGAGACCCGTCAAACCTGCTGCTGTACCGGCGGCTTTCTTCGGAGCCAGTTCAAGGGCGTAAAGGCCAATCAACATCACAGGACCGTAGATCAGGAAGCCGATCGCGACCAGAGCGGCCATATCCACCGCTGGGTTGCCAGCTGGGTTGAACCAGTAAACCAGAACGGCAAGCGTTACCAACACCATGAACAGGATGCCAGCTGGCGCGCGGCGGCCTTTAAACACTTTGTCGGAAATCCAACCACACAGCAAAGTACCCGGAATGCCCGCCCACTCGTACAGGAAGTAAGCCCAAGAAGATTTATCAACGGTGAAGTGTTTGGCCTCTTTGAGGTAAACCGGAGCCCAGTCGAGTACACCGTAACGGATCAAGTAAACGAAAGCGTTAGCAATGGCGATTGACCACAGTAGTTTGTTGTTGAAAACGTACTTAAAGAAAATCTCTTTCGCGCTCATCTCGTTTTCATGCGATTTATCGTAATCATCGGGATAGTCGTTTTTGTACTCTTCAATCGGTGGCAGGCCGCAAGATTGTGGCGTATCACGCATGGTGATCCAGATAAAGATAGCGACCAGTGTGGCGAAGAAGGCTGGCACATAAAACGCAGTGCGCCAATCATCGTTAAACATCCACAAACCGAGCAAGAAGATTGGGCCAATCAAGCCACCACCCACGTTGTGGGCGACGTTCCAGACAGAAACAATCTCCCCACGTTCTTTACGTGACCACCAGTGCACCATAGTACGGCCACAGGCTGGCCAACCCATGCCTTGGAACCAGCCGTTTAAGAACAGCAAAATAAACATTGCGGTGATGCTGCCGGTTGCCCAAGGCATAAAGCCGAAACAGAACATCACGATAGCGGAGAGAAGTAGGCCTGCACTCAGAAAGTAACGCGGGTTAGAACGGTCAGAGACGTTCCCCATCAAAAATTTAGACAGACCGTACGCGATCGAAACCGCGCCTAATGCCACACCCAGATCGCCACGGCTAAAGCCTTGTTCGATGAGGTAGGGCATCGCCAAGCTGAAGTTTTTACGAACTAAATAATAGCCGGCGTAGCCAACAAAAATGCCGATGAAAAGTTGCCAACGAAGGCGAGAGTAGGCGCTGTCGATCTTGTCAGACGACAGCCGCTCAGTATGAGCTGCTGGTTTGAAGATCCCAAACATATTGACCTCATTGTTTTTTGCGATGGTATAAAAACCTTTACTGCTTGGCATTCCGCTGCACAAAAATGGGTATAACCACAGTAAAGAAATGGCGAACGAGCAATTTATTTTCGTTCGAAAGTGACGGGATTCTTATGTTTATTCGTTGTTATTACTGTGATTGATGTGGCACGTGAATTATTTCATTGATAAAAACAAATTGTAAATTTTCGTTTTTGTTGACTCTAATCGCAAAAATACCACTTTATGAAAGTTAGAGATGTCTAATTAAGCTTTAAGTATTCATTCGCTCAAAATGTGTTGTTGAACGAAATGTGTCTCAAAGGGAGATGCAAATGGATGGGCAATAGGCGAGACAGAAATTACCGGTTAATAGGGATGGCATTCCATTGCCATCAAGCTGAAAGTGTCATGATGGTCTGTTTAATCACGTCTATCGCGTACTTGGTACTGGTAGTCTAGGTTCACAATAGTTCGGTATTGAACGATCCCCGGTTGTTTGGAAAAGGATTGCACTATCACTTCTGAATCATCAATGGTGAGTTTTCTCGGTAAAACGCTGCTTTCCCAGACTGAAAGTTCGTTCGCGAGCTGATTTTCTGGTAACGCTTTCAACTGCTCAATTTTTTTAAAACCTGCGGCGTAAGCCTGATCTTGAGTGTCATAGACACCTGCGTTCAATGATCGCTCTTGATGAGTCGTATCTATGCCTGCAAATGCCCCTGAACTGATTGTCACGGCGGTAAATCCTAAGATGATCGCTTTCATTTCTCTATCCTTCTATTGGTTAGCAAGCGGTGTTTTTCCATTAAGGAAATCCTGTACTGAGGTACACGTTTCATCCTAACGCTTGCTGTGTAAGGAATCCGTCAGGCTGAGTAAAGCTTTCGAAAAAGCGCGGTTTGATTTCTTGATACAAACCCAGTTGCCGGCGGTTTTGTTGACAGAGTCAATCTTTAACCTGAGCTTAACTTGCGACAGAGATAGAATTTGAAGTGCCTCGAAAGCTTAAGGTAAGCAGTAAAAGTTGCAGGTGGATGCTGGAAAGTAGTCGACAAATTGACCATTTTCCTACTTTCTTTATGCGGAAATTGACACGCTATTTTGGGGTTATTGCTAGCTTTTGTTAGCCATTTGTAAACAAGAATGGCGAATCACAATAGTCAGAACGAATAAGGAATAACCATGAAATACGGATTAAAAATCAGTGCGCTAGGCTCAGTTATGCTCGGGGTTTTGGCTGCACCGCAGGTACAAGCGCATGGCTGGGTGGAGTTCCCAAGTGCAAGGCAAAACACCTGTTACCTTGACGGCGGTTTTTGGGATAACGCGATTCCAAATCAGGCTTGTCAGGCGGCCTATGATGTTTCCGGCGCTTTTCCGTTTGTGCAGCGCAATGAAGTCTCGGCCAATGTGCAGCAGTATCGGGATATGGCCGCGGTAAAAGCGGTGGTGAAAGATGGCGAGCTCTGTTCGGCGGGCGATAAAGCCAAAGCGGGCTTGAATGTGCCTTCTGCCCATTGGCAAAAAACCGGAATCACCTTAGATGCCAATGGTCAAATTGAGGTCGTGTTCCATGCGGCAACGCCTCACAATCCTTCGTATTGGCAATTTTATTTAAGTAAAGCGAATTACGACCACACCAAGCCACTGACGTGGGATGACTTGGCATTGGTGGGCAGCTCGGATGATGTGGCCGCGGGAAGTGATAAGAAATACCGTTTTAAAGTCACACTGCCGCAAGGTCGCAGTGGCGATGCGATTCTTTACACGCGCTGGCAGCGAGTAGATGCAGGTGGTGAAGGCTTCTACAACTGTAGTGATATCAGCTTTGGTGGCAGTACTCCCCCTCCTGGGCCGACTGATCCCGCAGAGCCAGTTAATCTCACCGCATTGGGTTACTACGTACCGCAAGGGTTTGGCCCTGTTGAAGTCGGAGACAGTGTTCGCTTGCGAACATTTGATGCGACAGGTATGGAAACGACAGATATTGCATTGCCAATCCGTGCCAACAATTTGGAGACTTGGCCTGCCGAGCTCGCGGGTCAGTTCAATCAGCTCAAAAACGGCGAATGGTTTATCGGTATTTGGCACCAAGAGATGAACCACTACATGTTTGATACGCAAAATTTGTACGCCAACCAAGTCTTTGCGCCAAACAGTAACCTCACTTACCGCTTATCGCTCACCAAAGGAGATACCACGCCACCGACTCAACCCGAAAATGCATGGGATAAGAGCAAGACTTATACCGCTGGCGCGGTAGTCACTCATAAAGGCAAGAGCTGGACTGCCCAGTGGTGGACACAAGGTGAAGAGCCGGGAACCATAGGCGAATGGGGTGTGTGGCGCTAAGCGCGCTGCCTCTTTGACAAGCTGAGCGTTTATATGCGCTCAAAAGGCGCTGTCACTCGCCAAAACAGGTTGTCTCGTACAACCTGTTTTTCTTTTTAACCGAGCACGTTGCCGCTATTGGGCGGCGCGTAAGCGGATTTCAAAGCTCATGCCCGCATCGGGATTATTCGTTGCCACGATACTGCCTTGCATATCTCTCAGGCTATTGGCGACAATCGCTAGGCCAAGCCCTAATCCTTCGCCCATTTTCTTGCTGGTTTGAAACGGCTCAAACATGGTGGTGAGAAGCTCAGGGGCAATCCCACAACCGTTGTCACTTACGCGCACGATCACTTGATCTTCTTCACTCACGGCGCTAATGCTGAGCTTCGGTTCTAAGGTTTGACTCATCGCATCTAACGCATTCGACACCAAGTTACCGAGCACTTGGCGCAAGCGTTGCTCTTCTCCCATCACCAAAGGCAGATCGCTAGAAAGCCGAACTCGGACATCCACCGGAGTTAAGCGTGCTTGATGGATGCGCAAAATCTCCTGTAACGCATCGGGCAGCGAGATGGCTTGCAAAGCGTCGGGGCGATTAAACGCGAAGGATTTGAGTTGGGAAGTCATCGCTGCCATACGATCAATCAAAGAATGCACCAGCTTAGTATTGGCTTTGAGCAGCTGAGTTTCACCGCGTTCAAGGAGCAATTCGTTGCTAGAAAGTAGGGTGCGTAAACCGGTGAGGGGCTGATTGAACTCATGGGTGATCGCACTTGACATGCGTCCCAGTGCGGCCATTTTGCTGGCTTCGATCAGCTCTTGTTGAGCGGATTTCAGCGCAGCGGTGCGCTCTTCTACTCGCTGTTGCAAATCGCGGTTGGCATTCTGAAGTGCGATTTCCGCCTTCTTGCGTTTACTGATATCAATCAGTGTCACCAAATAGTGTCGGCGATCTTTCCAACAGACCGCAATCAGGGAGAACAGCACCGGAAACAAACTGCCATCACTGCGTCGCGCGACCGTTTCCACGTTGGTGATGTCGGCTAGCTCTTGATGCTCGGTGAGATTTTTCAGCAGCAGTGGCACAGTGGCACTGGGGTTTCCAGTGTCAAACAGCGACCACGCTTGCAGGTGACGCACCATGCTTTCCGAAAGACTGAAATAGCGCTTCGCCATCGGATTGATCTCTTCAATGCGGCCTTGTCCATCGATCAGCAGCAGCCCAACGTGGGTTTTGTTGATCATATTGCGCTGCCGCTCTTCGGCCTCAAACAACACTTGCTGAATCTTGGCTTCACTCAGGCGTTTTTGATACTGCTCATAACGCAGCCTTACCAGTAACAGCAGCAATAAAACGGTGGCAACAGAGCTAGCGCTGATCCACATCACCGTGGCATTGATGGAGTTAAGCGGAGTGAGGTAGGTAATGGTCCAATTCAGGTCATCCAGCGTGACGGATTGAGCAAGATAAGGTGCTTGTTCGACATTCCACAGTGTGATGCGTGTGCTATCAAAGAGGGTGCGTTTGTGTGCTGCTTCCGTTACTTCCGGGTGAGTCGCAATCCAGTCTGCGCTGTAAACTGAACTGCTAGAGAGAAAATAGTGGCGTTGAGCATTTTGAAAGAGGATTAATTCATCGTTGGCAAACCATTGATCAGCCAAAACATTTAAATCCACTTGCACCGCAACGGCGCCGATGATTTCCAGATCTAAGTAAACCGGAGCGGCCACAAAGTAAATGGGCTTAGTGCCAACGGATTTGGTGACAATCGAAATCCCTTCGCGCTGCTGTAAAATCTTATGGATGATGGCTTTGCCATCAGAGAGCTTCCAGTTTTCAGTATTTTTACTGGCCGTTAGCAGTGAACCGGAAAGCGTCAGTATGTACCAACCTTTGGTATTCGCGGCTTTATCGAGTTGCGCCAATTGTTGCTGTAATTGGGCTTGCGGGCGATCATCGCCCTGAAACAGCTTGAGCGTGTTGGCTTCATTGGTCATCAGGTAGGGCAAATGATAAAAGCGACTGAGAGTGCGCCTCACATCACTGATGTAATCGAGCAAACGCTGCTCGCCGTGACGCTGCGCTTGCCCCAATTGCCAGTTTTCACTGACGGCATGCGAACCCCATCGCACCGCGATCAGCAGTAAAATCCCCAACACTATCCAACTTGCTTTATTGAGCTTCAAAGCATTTCCCTATGTAAAACGAGCACCGAGCTTGACGGTTCAACTTAGCAACGAAAGCGATAAATGTTAATGACGGGTAACTCAGAAGTGAGAGGCGGCTCCTTTCCAAGCTCGACAAATTTGCTTACTTTAGCCGCACTATAAATAGAACAGAGAATAAAGCGTGGAAAGCCAACGGATTGCATTGATTGAGGACGACGACATTGTGCGCCAAGCCACAGGCCAGTGGTTACAACTGGCGGGTTTTGACGTGGCGATGTTTGCTGATGGCGCATCCGCGTTAGAGGCGATTGAGCAGCAGAATTTCGCCGCCGTGGTGAGTGATGTGCGCCTGCCCGATACTGATGGATTGAGTCTGTTGGTGGCGTTGAAAAATGTGCAATCGCTGATGCCAGTGATTTTGATCACTGGACATGGCGATGTCGACATGGCGGTGAAAGCGCTGCATCAAGGCGCGTTCGATTTTATCGAGAAGCCATTCCAACCGGAGCGCCTTGCCAACACCGTGGCGCAAGCGGTCAGTCAGTACCAAAACGCGTTGTCATCACAATCGCGTGCCCACTATCTTGCTTCTGCCAAAGGGTTAGAGCAGATCTTGATTGGGCAGTGTAAGTCGATTCAACTGCTGCGCGAGCAAATCGCCAAAGTCGCAGCGATGGATACCAACGTGATCATTTACGGCGAAACTGGCTGTGGCAAAGAACTGGTGGCGCAGTGTCTGCATCAAGCCAGCGAGCGTCAGCGTGGTCAGTTTGTGGCAATCAACTGTGGCGCGATCCCAGAAAACTTGTTTGAAAGTGAACTGTTCGGCCATGAAGCGGGCGCGTTTACCGGTGCGGTGAAGCGGCGGATTGGCAAGCTGGAATTGGCCGATAAAGGCACGCTGTTTCTGGATGAAATCGAGAGCATGCCGCTGGCCATGCAAGTGAAAGTGCTCCGCGTGCTGCAAGATCATGTGGTAGAGCGGGTGGGCAGTAATCAGCCGATCACCATTGATCTGCGGGTCATCGCGGCAGCCAAGGAAGAGCTGCGTCAACACGCGGAATTTCGCCAAGATCTGTTCTATCGCCTCAATGTTGCGCAGCTCTATTTACCGCCGCTGCGTGAGCGAGGTGACGATATTTTGCTGCTGTTTGAACACTTCTGCGTACAAGTGAAACCGACATGGCGCAGCCTAAGTGAAGCGGATCGGCTGGCGCTGCTCACTTATCGTTGGCCGGGCAACGTGCGCGAGCTGCGTAATGTCGCGCTGCGTTATGCGCTGGATGACAGCATCAGTGTTGGGGAAATTCTGGTTTCACGTCCGGGAATGACTGAAGAAGAAGCTTCAGCAGGGTTACCGCTGGCGATTCAGGTACACAATTTTGAACGTAAAGTGATCGCTCAGGCGCTGCATCGTCATCAAGGTAACATCAGTGAAGTGATGAAAGAGCTAGATCTGCCAAGGCGCACTCTGAATCAGAAAATGCAGAAGTTTGGTTTGCTCCGCGGTGATTTTACTTCGCAGGAGGAATGAGCAAAATTTTGCTCATCACTTTTCAATGATTTTTATTAGCATTGATCACATTTAGTTAACCTTGCGTGATCGCTCTCCTGATTTTTGAGCCTAAAACACGCGCGATGATCGGCGGTTTTTTGCTGATGTACTTTAGGCTCAATCAGCAAGATTTTGCTCATTTTTATCAGTCTTGAAAATTAATACCTTATAAAACAATGGATTAATTTTTGGCATCTTCTTTGCTCTTACTGATATTGCTCATGCTGTACGTTTGGAAACGGTGCAGCATCGAAAAATAATCACAACATGGAGAGTCACGATGAAACAAAAGCGCCTTACGCAAACCCTATTAGCCGCCATCACTTCGTTTGGTTTAATCGGTGGAGCTTACGCAGCCGAAGAACGTAGCTACATTCTTGCCACCGCGTCAACCGGAGGAACCTATTACCCCGTAGGTGTAGCTCTGGCGACCCTGACCAAAGTTAAACTCACCCCGAGCTACCACTTTTCACTCTCCGCGATTAGCTCGGCAGGATCGGGTGAAAACGTGAAGTTGATGAACGATAACGAAGCCCAGTTCGCGATTTTGCAAGGTTTGTACGGTGCTTGGGCATGGGCGGGCGAAGGCCCGTATGCGGAGCGTCAAAACCAATTACGTTCGGTTTCTATGCTGTGGCAGAACGTGGAACACTTTATTGTCCGCTCTGATCTCGCGCCAACCGGAACCATTGCCGATCTGGCCAGCATGAAAGGGAAAAAGTTCTCGATTGGTTCGAAAAATTCGGGCACGGAATTTTCGGGTCGGCAGATCATGCAAGGGATTGGCGTTGACCCTGATACCTTTAATCTGGCTTATTTGGGTTACGGCGGCAGTGCTAGTGCGCTGCAAAACGGCACCATTGATGGCATGAACACGCCAGCAGGTGTGCCCGTGGGCGCGGTGACTCAAGCTTTTGCAGCGATGGGCAACGACATCAAGATCCTCTCTTTTACCGATGAGCAGATCAAACAAGCCAACGGTAACTACAATTTGTGGACCAAGTTTGATATTCCGGCGAACACCTATCCGGGCGTCGATAAAACCATCACCACCATTGCTCAGCCGAATTTCCTCGCGGTGCGCACCGATATTTCGGAAGAGGATGTGTATCAGCTCACTAAAGCCATGTACGAGAACTTAGCTTTCCTACAAGGCATCCACAAAGCGACCAAAGATATGGCGATTGAGAAAGCCATCGAAGGCTTGCCCATGCCACTGCACGCCGGTGCGGCGCGTTACTACCAAGAAGTGGGGATTAAAATTCCAGCCCACTTGATGCCACAGTAAGTTCGGCGAACGCGAAAGACTGCTCGGGAGCGGGCAGTCTTACCCTTTCAATCACAAATAAAGAAAGGGCATCTCTGTTTTCTTCGTCTATCCCAAAACCGCCGGAAGTGGTTGCAATACGGCCGCTTCGCGGGGGGATATGGCTTAGTTGTCTCGCTGTTGGAGTAACGCAATGGGCAATTCAGTAGAACAAGAACTGGAAAAGTTCGAAGTGCCGACCCGTACCCGTTTTGGCTGGGTAACGCGCACGATTTCCGTATTGTGTGTGCTGCTGTCACTGGCGCACATTTGGTTTAATACGTTATCCACGTGGTCAGAATTGTGGATTTCGGCCATCCACTTCGCGGGGTTCGCGATGATTTGCGCGCTTTGGTATCCCGCCTTGCCTCGTTGGCGTGAGAGCAAAGTTGCGCTGGCGTTTGATGTGTTGTTAGCGTTGCTGGCACTGGCGTGTTTGATCTATTTGATGTTGGCGGAAGATGCACTCTATGAGCGCGGCGTGAAATTTGTCACCAGCGATTGGGTGTTCTCGATTCTCGCGATCTTGATTGTGATGGAGATGATCCGCCGCACCATGGGTTGGTTTATTCCCACGCTGATTTTGATCTGTCTGACCTATGTCTCGGTTTGGAGCAAATGGGCAGGCGGCATTTTCCATTTTCCCGGCTTAAGTGCCGAAACCCTGCTGTATCGCAGTTTCTATTCCTCGGAAGGCATGTTCGGTTCGATTGCAGCGATCAGCTGGAGCTTCGTGTTCATGTTCATCCTGTTTGGTGCCTTCTTGGTGCGCTCTGGTGTCGGCGATTACATCATGGATGTGTCACGCGCTGCGGCAGGTAAAGTGGTGGGGGGCCCCGGTTTTATTGCTGTACTGGCTTCGGGTTTGATGGGGTCGGTGTCTGGATCTAGTGTCGCGAACACGGTCTCTACGGGTGTCATCACCATTCCCATGATGAAAAAAGCCGGCTTTCCAGCACGTTTCGCGGCAGGGGTGGAAGCGGCGGCTTCGACCGGTGGGCAACTCATGCCGCCGGTGATGGGCGCAGGCGCGTTCATCATGGCGTCGTACACGCAAATTCCGTATGTGGATATTGTTGCAGTGTCGTTTATTCCGGCACTTATCTATTTCCTTTCCGTTGCGTTTTTCGTGCGGATTGAAGCCAAACGCATGGGCGTACAGATTGTCACTACGAGCCAAGAGCCGTTTATGAAAGTGCTGCTGTCGGGTTGGCATAACTTGATCCCACTTGCCGTGTTAGTGACCTTATTGGTGGTAGGCTTTACCCCAACGTACGCGGCAGGCTTGTCGATTCTGTCGGTGATTGTCGCTTCGTGGTTTTCCAAAAATCACAAAATGGGGCCCAAAGCGATCATTGAAGCGTTGGAGCAAGGTGCGAAAAACATGGCGACCACCGCGGTATTGCTGGTCGGTATCGGCTTGGTGATTAACGTCATTAGCACAACGGGCATCGGCAATACCTTCTCATTGATGATCAACAACTGGGCAAATGGCGATCTGCTGACCATGCTGGTGTTGATCACTTTGGCCTCTTTAGTGCTGGGGATGGGGCTGCCAGTAACGGCAGCGTATATTGTTTTGGGTACGCTTTCGGCGCCTGCGCTGTACAAGCTGCTGGCAGAAAGCCAGTTGGTGGATTTGATGGTTTCGGGGCAATTACCGGAACAAGCCAAAGCGATTTTCATGCTGGCGGCACCGGATCAACTCAGTTTGCTCAATGCGCCCATGGTGGCGGAAAAAGCCCATGAGCTGATTAGCCTTGTGCCCGCGGATTTTGTGGAAACCTTGTTACAACAAAGCTTAGGGTTAGAAGCGATTGGTCTGGCTCTGCTTTCGGCGCACCTTATTATCTTCTGGCTCTCGCAAGACAGTAACGTGACGCCACCGGTGTGTTTGACGGCGTTTGCCGCGGCCACCATCGCCAAAACCCCGCCGATGCGCACCGGATTTACCGCGTGGAAAATTGCCAAAGGTTTGTATTTGGTTCCCGTGTTGATTGCCTATACCCAACTCATCAGTTGGGATGCGACCACGGTTGTCACCATCGGCATCTTTGCGATTTTTGGCACTTACGCCATGATTGGCGCGATTGAAGGCTATCTGGAAGGGCGGCTGAATCTCTTATGGCGTTTGCTGTTGGCGGTGATCGGTGTGCTGCTGGTGTGGCCAAGTTTGCCGATTTGGATCCGTTTAGTCTGTGTGGCGCTGTTTATCGCTATCTTTATCTACTCTGGAAAAACGGCGGCGCGTGTTGAGCGTGCCCACAGTTCAGTACGGGGAGCAAAATCCGCATGACTTATGATTATGTGATTGTTGGCGGTGGGATTGTCGGCGTCTCCACGGCTTGGCAGCTGAAACAGCGTTATCCGGAAAAGTCGATTCTGCTGGTGGAAAAAGAGGCGGGATTCTCCCGCCATCAAACCGGCCACAACAGTGGGGTGATCCATGCGGGGGTTTATTACGCCCCCGGCAGTTTGAAGGCCGATTTTTGTAAGCGCGGAGTCGAACGCACCTTGGCGTTTTGTGAGCAACACGATATTCCAGTGGAAAACTGCGGCAAGTTATTGGTGGCAACGAATGAGCAAGAACTCGAACGCATGCACGCTCTCTATGATCGCTGCTTACAAAATCAGATCGACGTTGAAAAGCTTGATGCAGTTCAGTTGAAGCTGGCGGAGCCCAATATTCGTGGCTTGGGGGCGATCTTGGTGAAAGCGACCAGTATCGTCAATTATCGTCTGGTGACTGAGAAAATGGCCGAAGCCTTTATGCAGTTGGGTGGCGAAGTGAAAATTGGCACTGAAGTGGTGGGCTTGGAAGAAACGCCATCCTCGATCACGCTGACTTGCCAACAGAAGAACCAACGAGTGAGTTATCAGGCCAAATTTCTGGTCACCTGTTCAGGCTTAATGGCCGATCGCTTAACCAAGATGCTCGGTTTGCCGACGGATTTTCAGATCATTCCTTATCGTGGTGAATACTATCGTTTGGCACCCAAACATAACCAAGTGGTGCGTCATCTTATCTACCCGATTCCGGATCCTGAATTACCGTTTCTCGGCGTACATTTAACCCGCATGATTGATGGCAGCGTGACCGTTGGTCCCAATGCTGTACAAGGTTTTAAGCGTGAAGGTTATGGCAGATGGAATGTCAGCCTGCGCGATGTGTGGGAGATGGTTCGCTTCCCCGGCTTTTGGAAGGTGAGCGCCAAGCACTTTAAAACCGGCATGGTCGAAATGAAAAACTCGTGGTGGAAAGCGGGTTACTTACAGTTGGTGCGTAAATACTGCCCAAGTATTGAACTGACGGATCTTGAACCTTACCCCGCGGGCATTCGTGCCCAAGCCGTATTAAGTGATGGCACGCTGGTGCACGATTTTCTGTTTGCCGAAAGTCCGCGCAGTTTGCATGTGTGTAACGCGCCTTCTCCCGCGGCCACTTCCGCGATGCCAATCGGCGAATATCTGTGCGACAAAATCGCAGAAAAGTCGATGATTTAATCTCTCTCAATGCTCATGATTTATCCTGGGCATTTTCCTTTTTGATACCAATATGCTGTCAGTAAATTCTTACATATCAAATGGTTGAATTGGTGTTTTTGTTGCTATCTGATGGTTGAATGCTGTACTTGTTGCATAATTTCTGACACGAAATCTCATTTCTACCATGTAACATCGATGGAGTTGGAACCCTTGTCTCATTGTTGAAGAGGAGATTCTGTCGAAATGCCATTCTGTAACTAATAATAAGTCGGTAACCCCATTGTCTATTTCCGGAATCTGTTGCGGCTTTAGCCGTTTAGATTCCGAGGGTTGCTGCGCCTTAAATTCACAGGCTGCATAACAAAAATAACGGTTATACCCCCCGAATTAATCAATAAGTGAGCTCGTCTAAAATGAAACTAAACTTGATTGCTCTTTCCATCATGCTCTCTGGCTCTTTGTCAGCCGCAGAGCTTTATAATCCAAGTCAAAACTATCCAGCCGGAGAGCAAGTCTCTTTCAATGGCAACATCTATGAAACCCAGTGGTGGGCTAATCCGGGCCAATCACCAGCAGGTATCACTGAAAATAGTTGGGATTCGCCTTGGGTATGGGTCTCTGAAGAGAGTAATGACGTGACTCCTCCTGAGGGCGATATCGTCACGACTCACCTAGAATATTTTGAGCGTGGACGTACCTTAAACGGTGACATGCTCGGTATTTCAGGGTTGAACATTACGGCGATTGAACGCTATCAAGGCCGACTTTATGTTACACAAGACACCACGCCGGGTCTGGTATTGATTCTTGATGCACAAACAGGAACCATGCTTGGGCAAATTGAGGGCATTCCGCACGGCTCTGGTATTTCGACTTACCGTCGGATCAACGAACTTTATATCGACAACAACCTCCTTTACGTTGCATCACTCTCTTCCAACCGTGTCGATATTTTTGATTTAGATAACAATCACCAACACGTAATGAGTTTAGGTACCGGTAGCTACTCGGGTAAAAATTCGTTGCTGCATGCGCAAGCCGTTACGACAACGGGTGACTATGTGGTCATTGCTGACGCGTCAGACAAAATCAAGGTGTATCGTCAACAAGATGCAACACCAGAAAATAACTTACGTGCGCCGCAGGTTGCCACCTTACAGTTTGAAGGTAAGTACTCCAACCGTAAGGTGCAGATGCATGTGTTAGATCACTACCTGCTTGTGCAGAGTGAAAACAAAAACTACTACATCTACGACTTGAACAAAGTGGAATCTGCGATAGCGGCAGGTATCCCGCTGCAAGCAGAACAACGAATTGATGTGAAACTGCAGAAAATCGATAAAGATGGCGAACAGTTGATCGTTAACCGCAATGGCAAATTGGAGTGGCACAAGGTGAGCGATGTGGTTGCCAACCATTTCCAGTTCACCCATCCGATTCGAACGGTGACTCAACTTAATGGCACATCGGTGGGTAGCCTGAAGGATCTACATTTTACGAATAATGAATTGATCACTGTAGCCGCAGACGAAATTCGTTTTGATGCATTACGTACCAATGCCGTAACGTTTACCCCGAATGTTTCAGTAGAGACCACCAAACTTAAATTTGATGAGTTGGCACCATTTTCTGTTAGCGAAATTCTGTCACTGGATGAGCCGCATCATATCCTGACCAACCCCTCATTACGTTCGGTAAAAATCAACTCTCCTGTAAAAACCGTATTGCTCGATAAGGATACTGTACAGGTTACCAGCTATGCCGCCGTAGAGCTGACTGATATCAATCTGGAATTGAAACTGGAAGGCATTGATCATTGGGTTGTGTTGGCGAATCTCGACCGTATTCCAGCTTATGCGCAGTTTACTCTGCCACTTGATGCTTTTGGCACTGGACAGTTCAATACCAGTGATGGTGCCGGTGAGCTTGATTTGGAAAGTGTATTCTCCAGCTCTATGGAATACACCAACCTGTTTGATTACCGTTTTAGCTCAAATACAGATGTCTTTGCTCAAAAACTGGCCGCCTTGAAGCCGACATGGAGTGTACGTTTTGCTCCGAATAAAGATGGCAGTTGGCGTGCGATGAACGCTCTTTATGCGCGTGAATGGCTGATTATTCTCACCAATTTGGCTTACATGGTATCTGAAGATGAGTTCAAACACGTGTGGTTTAACTTTGAACATATCTTTGGCTACAACATGCACGGTCCTGCGGGTGCGGTTCAAAAGCCAGGTGGTTACTTCACCCCTGAAGATTATCAGTATTACTATGATTCTTTGATGGCTCGACCTAATGTCAACGGAGGGGTAACCCAAATGGGTGGCGGTTTAGGTGGCACATCGATTACAGGGGTCGATACATGGATGTTCTATACCCATTATTACGGTGGTTGGGGTATTATTGCCCACGAATTTGGTCATGGTTTTGATGGTCGAGGACCGGGTTATGGTCATAACACCAGTTTTGCTAATGGTGGCAATGGTTGGCAGCCACTGATCACTCAACTGGCCAACTACCATATCCGTAAAGGCGACTTGCCTTACATGGATGACAATATCAACGGTTTCTATAAACCAGAAAATGCGGCTTATCATCATGTAGGTGTCGATGCTCGCAAACGCAAACATCGTGATGCAAACCACATGTACCCCCTTGAAAACTACTTTATGTCTCAATCCGATATGCCTCAAGGTTGGTTGCAAAATGGTCTGGAGATGAACATCAACACTGCTGAGCAACTGAACTTTTTAGAACGCGCAAATGTAGCGAAATATTCGATGGGTGATGAAAGACCTTACTTGTGCCGTTTCACCTTTGAAGATGGTGAGCAGTATTTTGGTTTTGTTGCGAAGCAAGGTGATAACGCACGTTGTGAAGCGGGCAGTAGTATCTCTTATCGACGTCAAGATGGTTCAAAAATACCGCTACAATCTGAATGGAATACATTTGAGTGGCTTTCAATTTATAACCCCGACATGAGTGGTGAACCCGTTGTGCACTCAAATGGTCAACCATTGTGTCAGATTGATAATAACGGATTCTATGGCACGGGTTTTGTAAATGACCGCGGGCAGTGTACGCAACTACCGAACGTGTACTGGTCAAACGGGAATCGTTGGACATTCAGCTCAGGGTGGACACCACTGAAGTACTCTGGCGGTTGGACTTCGCCATCGGTAAGCCGCACATTCTCTGTTCTTGAGAGTGATCACAACCATGAAAGTTGTGGTAGTGAACACTAAGTACCTCCGTATCTAGGTCGCCGTAAGGCGACCTTTTTCTTGCTAGAACATTCATTATTCTCTCTAAGTTTGATTACCCTTGGGCGACTCTCAGTCATTTTTAAAGTCGGTACTGACGGTGTGCGAAAAAAAAACGCTGTGGGCTGGCATCTGAGACTCGGTGTTCATGGGGAGGGGAGACAAGGTTTACAAGTAGGAGATAAAACACTATCTTACGCCGCGTTATTTTTATTCAACCTATCATCCAAGGAAACCATGGCTGTTCTAGAGATTCTTACTGCACCCGATCCAAGACTTCGAGTTCAATCCAAACAGGTAACGGATGTTGCCTCAGTACAAACCTTAATTGACGATCTGCTTGATACCCTGTACGCCACGGACAACGGCATCGGTCTGGCAGCGCCGCAAGTAGGTCGCGAAGAAGCGATTGTGGTGATTGATTTGTCAGACAATCGTGACGAGCCAATGGTGTTGATCAATCCGAAAGTGGTGAGCGGCAGCAATAAAGAGATGGGGCAAGAAGGTTGCCTATCGGTGCCGGACTACTACGCTGATGTGGAGCGTTATACCTCTGTCGTGGTTGAAGCGTTGGATCGTGATGGTAAGCCACTTCGCATCGAAACGAGCGATTTCCTTGCCATTGTCATGCAACACGAAATTGACCATCTTTCTGGAAATCTGTTTATCGACTATCTATCACCACTGAAACAGCAAATGGCGATGAAAAAAGTCAAAAAACATGTGAAGAATCGCGCACGCTAATCGCGACATACCGATTGTTTCAAAATAAAAAGGCCGCCTGTATAACGGGCGGCCTTTTTGATCTTTGTTTGAGTGAATCGTTTAGCGAACAATCAAACCCAGCAAAATACCAACAGCACCAAAGTCAGCATCACTGAAGGTGGTATTCGCAAAACCAAGATCCCCCAGTACTGGCATCAGGAAGACAGGTAGGAAGGTGATCAGCAGACCTTGGGCAAAAGCCCCTAGGATTGCGCCACGGCGACCACCAGTGGCGTTACCAAATACACCTGCCGCCGCACCCACGAAGAAGTGAGGCACTACACCGGGAATAATCACAGTTAAACCCATTACGTACAGCAAGAACATACCTAGCAAACCAGCGGCAAAGCTAGATAGGAAACCGACCAACACTGCATTCGGTGCGTATGGGAATACGACAGGGCAGTCGAGTGCAGGCTTGGCATTAGGAACCAGTTTGTCTGAGATGCCTTTAAACGCCGGGACGATTTCGGCAATCACCATACGCACACCTTGTAATATGACATACACGCCGCCAGCAAAGGTGATGGATTGCATCAGCGCGAACATAAACCAGTGTTTGCCGCCACTTACTTCGCGTACAAAATCACCGCCCGCGAACAAACAAGTCACCATAAAAATGATGCCCATAGTGAAGGATATTGCTACCGGTGTATCACGCAGGAACAGCAGACCTTTAGGTACGTCCATCTCTTCAGTTGAGTGTGCTTTGTTACCAAATTTACTGCCAATAAAGCCCGCCAGCACATAAGAAAGGGTTGAGAAGTGGCCGATCGCGACATCATCAGAGCCAGTTACCTGCTTCATGTATTTATGAGCAATAGCAGGGAAGAACACCATCACAGAGCCAACGACCAATGAACCCAAAGCAATCAGAGGTATACCACTCATACCGCTAGAAGAAAGGATCGCGGCAACCATCATCGACATAAACAGCGTGTGATGGCCGGTCAAGAAAATGAATTTCCAAGGGGTTAAACGAGCAATCAGAATATTTACCAACATGGCGAAGAACATAATCATTGCCATCTCTTTACCAAACGCTTCTTGGGCAATCGAGACAATCGCTTCGTTGTTTGGTACCACACCGGTAATGCCGAAGGCTTGCTGGAAAATAGTGGCGAAATCACCGAGCGAACTCACCACAAGGCCAGCACCAGCTCCAAGAATGATAAAACCCAGAATGGTTTTGACCGTGCCTTTAATGCATTCGGTGACAGGTTTTTTCTGCGCGATCAAACCGATCAGCGCAATCAGTCCCACCAAAACCGCAGGTTCGGATAGAACGTCATTCATTAAGAAATTGAAAAATTCCATAACGCCCCCTTACAGTGCGCCCAACTCTTGAAGTGCCGTAGACAAACGCTCTTTCATCGCGACTTTGTCAACCATGTTCGCCAAGCTCACAATCTTAGGTGTGACTCCAAGGGACTTGAGTTGGTCGGTAATATCGTTGGTGCCGATAAAAATATCGCAATCCGTGCCTTTCGCGCTGCCCAGGTCAATATGATCGACCACCGCATCCACATTGAGATCTTTTACGATAGCCTTAATGCTCATTTCCATCATTAGGCTGGTGCCCAAACCATGTCCGCAAACAACCATAATTTTCATCATTCTGTACCTTTTGTTTTCTTGTATATCAGTAGGGGGATAAACAGGAGTTAATAGTTTTTGATGACCGCAAGGACATCTTCGATGGTTTGAGCATTGCAGATTTGCTCTACATGCTCTTCATTCATAAACAGCTCAGCAAGTTGAGCGATAGCGCCTACATGGCTCTCGCTATCGGTTGCTGCAAGCGTTACCAACATTTTGACCGGGTCATTACCTTCAGAATCGAAGTGGACACCTTGTTGGATCACAGTGATTGCCAAAGATAAGCGGTTCACACCATCTTCTGGTCTGGCGTGGGGCATTGCCATGCTGGGCCCTACAACGTAGTAAGGACCTAACTCTTCGTGAGAACGAAAAATAGCATCCACATAACGTGGCTCTACGGCACCGTTATCGATCAGTGCCTGACAGGATTTCTGCACCGCATCTTTCCAATCTACTGCGTTGGGGTAGATGCGAATCACGTCTGAGGTAATCAGTTCACTTAACATTAACGTTTTCCAACTTGTCATTTTTGATGGCGCTACTCTAACGATGATCTTGTCAGGAAAAGCCGATATTGATCACAAATGGTAGCGCTAACTGATAGCGCTATCATTATTTGTGATAGCGCTATCATTTCAGGATATCCAAGGGTTTTCGTATGATGGCTTTAAACTTGGATGCGTTACACTCATGCTCATTCCCACGTTGTGGTAAGATGCCGCAGCCTGAAATCCAGTCAAATAGCCAAAGTAGAAATGAGCGAAACTCGCAAAAGAAGAAGCACAGGAAATGTCACCCTAGCTGATGTCGCCAAACAGGCGGGGGTGGGCACGATGACCGTTTCACGCGCGTTAAGAACGCCGGATCTGGTTTCAGAAAAACTCAGAGAAAAAATTCAGCAAGTCGTTGATGAACTGGGTTATATCCCAAACAAAGCCGCTGGTGCTTTGGCTTCCGCCGAAAGTTACTCTATAGCCTTAATACTGCCATCATTGGTAGAGAAATCGTGTGCCCATTTTTTGCCAAACTTTCAGCACACGCTCAATAAAGCGGGCTATCAGCTTTTGCTTGGCTACAGTGGTTATTCGGTTGAGCAGGAAGAAAAACTGCTCTGTACTTTTTTGGAAGATCGTCCTGCCGGTGTGGTTCTTTTTGGTAGTCACCATAGTGAACGCACGCATCAATTGCTCAGTTCGACCAATGCCCATGTGTTAGAAATTGCGGAGTTAAACAGTGCCGCACGATACATGAATATTGGCGTCGATTATTTTGAGGTGGGCAAATTGTGTACTCGTCACCTTATTGAGCAAGGTTTTAAAAATATTGGTTTTATTGGAGCAAGAGGCAATCACTCTACATTGCAAAAAAAACTGCATGGTTGGCAAAGTGCCATGATTGAAAGCTATCTCACACCCGATCATTTCCTTACTACGCATGAGGCACCATCGGCGCAACTTGGGGCTGAAGGCTTGGCGAAATTGTTGCTAAGAGATTCGTCACTCGATGCTTTAGTGTGCAGCCATGAAGAGATTGCGATTGGTGCATTATTTGAGTGCCACCGCCGAGTGCTCAAAGTGCCTAGTAATATAGCGATCATCAGCTTGGAAGGTTCAAGTATGGCTGAGCATGCTTTCCCAAGTTTGAGTTGTGCTGAATATGACTATGAAAAGATGGGAAACCGAGCCGCAGAAAAATTACTTCATGCCATCAAAGGTGATCGATTTGAAGCTGTGACGAACTTGGGCTTTCAGTTAAAACGTCGCGCCAGCACACTCATCAAATAACCTGTTATCAAAATCGTTTGGGGTCTTTACTCAACTTTACCCTTCTGCGACAGCGCTTTACATTAGGTTTGTTACTTTAAAATAACCTTATTGATAAAGCGGAATTAGGTTATGAGCAGGGTTGAATACACTCTCTGGGTAGTGGTTGGCATCGTCACTCTGTTATGGGTACAGGCAGAACCTACACTGTTTGGGTCAACAAACTTGTTTCAGTGGCGATCGGGTTTAGTGCAGTTCTCCGGTATTCTGGCACTCATGCTGATGTCGTTGGTGATGCTGTTAGCCTTGCGTTTACCCTTGATAGAACAATGGACGCAAGGGATAGACAAAGGCTATCGCATTCATAAATGGCTCGGGATCTCTGCGCTCTTACTTGGGATCTTCCATTGGCTTGCTTACCATGTGCCTAAGTGGCTCATCTCACTTGAATTGCTGACGAAACCCGCACGCCTTAACGGTTCTGGCCCACATGGCAACCTGTCCGGTCTGGCTTTATGGCTAAAAGAAGCCAAACCTTTGGCGATGGAAATCGGCGAATGGGGCTTTTATGCATTGATTGGCCTGCTGGCTATTTCCCTTTGGTCGGCCATTAAATACAAACCGTTCCGTTTCACTCATCGTATGATGGCCGTTGTCTATTTGGCCGTTGCATTTCACGCTATTGTTTTGCTCAAAAAGGCCTATTGGGGTGAGCTAATTTACTGGCTGACTCTGCTGTTTATCCTCGTAGGCTCCTGGGCTGCATTGTATAGTCTGCTGGGTTTGGTTGGTCGGCAGTCTCGCTATCCTGCCCATGTTGAGGCGTTTCATTACTGTTCGCAGAGTAAAACCTTGGATTTAACGATTCAGTTAGATAAGCCGTGGCAAGGTCACAAGGCTGGGCAGTTTGCGTATTTGAGATTTTCCGGAGAAGAGCCGCATCCGTTCACCATCGCTTGTGCTCATCACGGTTCACAGCTGCGCTTTTTGATTAAAGAGTTGGGTGATTTTACAACGGGGTTGCATGAACGCTTGCAAAACGGTGAGTCTTTGGAAGTGGAAGGCCCTTATGGCAAGTTTGATTTTGCGGCTAATCAACCGCAGATTTGGATCAGCGGCGGTGTCGGGATTGCACCATTTATGGCTGGGCTTGATTGGTTAACGATGGAAAGATCACATCCACAAGTGCATCTGTTTTTCTGTTGCCATCAAATTGATCCGAATTTGTGCGCAGAACTTCGCCACAAAGCGCAGTTGGCTGGGGTTTCATTAACCATCATCGATTCGAGTGTTGATCCTCATCTGTCAGCGGATGACATTGCGCGCCAATGTAGAGATTTAAGCCGTTTCGAATTCTATTTCTGTGGGCCTGTCGCATTTTCCAATAGCCTGAAAAAAGCGCTTAAGCCTTACCGAGTGGATCTGTCACGCCAGTTTCATGAAGAACAATTCGTGATGCGCTAGTGCTTTCGATATGGTGCAGTGAGCGTAGGCCAAGCTTGACAAGGTCGCTGCTCACTTGTTAACCTCCCGCCATCCTTTCTTCTGGAGATAACGCCAACATGGATATCTAACTTCCTTATTACCGATGATCTTAATTTCATTCGGCTCTTGGAGTTAGTAGGCGTTATTGCATTTCTGTTTGTTCACTGAGTGTTACTTGTTTTGCCACATTTTAGGGTGTGCGATTGGCGATGGTTCGCCGGAAAACGCCTATCCCGCGTGGTCATCTGCTTACTGGCTTCTTTACTTTTCTTTGAACAGTAAAGGGGATCTTTATGCCCATTATTCATGCCCACCAATTAAGTTATCAGTTAGAAAGTGGTGAGTGGTTGTTTCATCCATTTGATTTTCATTTTCCGCAAGGGCGCACCGCCATTGTTGGCCGTAATGGTATCGGTAAATCGGTGTTGCTTCAGTTATTGCTCGATAAGCTAAAACCTACGTCCGGGCATGTGGTGTGCCACGGTCAGGTCGGTTATTACGCTCAGCACACCTCGGATCCCGAAACGGATGTTAGCCTTGCTGAGTTTCTTGGCGTAGCGAAAGCGCTCAATGCGTTACGTGCAATCGAAGCTGGCAGTGTTGAACCGCAGCATTTTGATGAGTTGGGAGAGCAATGGGACATTGCTGAAACTACTCAAGCGCTGCTGGATGAGCTGCGTATTACGTTACCTATGGATGCCCGCTGTCGTTTTCTCAGCGGCGGGCAACTGGCGGCGCTCAAACTCAAACGCTTATTTCTGTCGAATTGTGATGCGTTAGTGTTGGATGAGCCGAGTAACCATCTCGATCAGATTGGACGCCAATGGTTAATAGACCAGTTGCGACAAGAGAATCGTCCGGTGTTGGTAGTGAGCCATGATAGAGCACTATTAATGCAGATGGATCGTATCGTCCGGATTACCGCAGAAGGTTTGCATTGGTTTGAAGGAAATTACGCTCACTATCAACAGCAGTGGCAATTGCAGCAAGAAGCGGTGAGCCGACGCGTGACTCAATTGCACAATGAACAGAAAGCGATTGAGCGTGAAATACAAAAGAGTCAGGAAAAAGCGCAAAAACGGGCAAACCAAGGCGCCAAAGCACTGAAATCGGGCAGCCAACCGAAAATATTGATGGATGCGAAAAAGAACAGTGCCGAGAAAAATCGTTCCTCTGCGTTAGTGAACGCTCGCAACCAGCGCCAGCGAAACCAGCAGCAATTGCAAGGGTTGCAAGATAAGTTAGTGCGAGAGTCGGATCCCAAGCTCTATCTTGCCGAGATCAGTAACAGCAAAAAACGCACTTTGCTGAGTGTCGAGAATTACAGCGCTGATGGGGTTAACCATTCACCACTGACTTTGCTTCTACGGCAGAGAGAGCATTATCGTCTCTCAGCTCCAAACGGTGGGGGTAAAAGCCGTTTTCTTAAAGCGGTTGCAGGTTTGCATCATCAATACCAAGGCCATATCCAGTGCAACGCCCCAGTGGTGTATCTCGATCAGCATTATGCTTTGGTGGATTTAAACCATTCACTGCTCGACAATTTGACGGGGTTTTGTGAAGGTTTGACGGCCAATGATGCACGCTTGCTTTTAGCAGGGATCGGTTTTCGCAGAGACACGGTTTATCGACTCGCGAAGCACCTCAGTGGCGGTGAAAAAATGAAACTGGCGATGTTAATGGTCAGCCATGTTGCCAATGAACCTATTTTGTTGCTCGATGAGCCGGATAATCATCTCGATCTTGAATCCAAACAAGCCTTAGCCAAGGCATTGGCGCATTACCAAGGTGCATTGATTCTCGTCAGTCATGATGATTATTTTGTGGCAGAAGCCCAAGTAGATCGCTGTTGGACGTTGGAGTAAATAGAACCAGCCACTGATGTGGCTGGTTTAAGGTTACGTATTTTTTTCTTTTAAACGAGCCGTGAAGTGGCGTAGCACGGGTGGCTCGTAAGTAAATTCCAGTCCTTTGACGTTACGAGCATTGGTTTTCACTTTCTCAAACGCTTCGATGATGAAATCCATATGCGTTTGAGTATAAGTCGCGCGTGGAATCGTTAAGCGGAGCAATTCGGCTGGACAAGGATGCTGCATACCCGTTGCAGGATCACGGCCAAGTAGGAGTGAACCAATTTCTACCGCGCGGATCCCTGCCACTTTATAAAGTTCACAAGCTAAAGCGTGAGCAGGAAATTGATCCGCTGGGATGTGAGGAAGAAGTTTTCCTGCATCGACAAACGCGGCATGGCCGCCAGCTTGTTGGCAAACTACACCAATCGCTTCTAAGCCGTTGACCAGATATTCCACTTGGTTAATGCGGTAAGCCAGCCAATCTTGGCGCATACCATCGTACAACCCGACAGCTAAACGCTCCATCGCTCCGCCCTCTAAGCCACCGTAGGTTGGGAAACCTTCTTGCACCACACACAGGGTTCGGCATTCGGTGTACACGTCAAAGAAGCTTTCGTCTTTGAAGCAGAGTAAGCCGCCCATTTGCACCATGGCGTCTTTTTTGGCAGACATCGCGAGTCCATCCGCGTACTTATAAGCTTCACGAGTGATTTCCTCTATGCTCCAGTTGCGGTAATCACGCTCACGTTGCTGAATAAAATACGCATTTTCAGCAAAACGAGCAGAATCCATGATCACGGGAATGTCGTAACGTTGGGCAATCTCATACACGGCTTTTAAGTTAGCGATCGAAACCGGTTGGCCACCTGCCGAGTTACAAGTGATGGTGCTCACAATATAAGGGACGTTAACTGGATCGGCTTCAAGGATAGCTTGCTCGAGTTTAACTAAGTCGAAATTGCCTTTGAAATCGGCTTTGACGGCGGTATTAAACGCCTCTTCGGTATACACGTTTTTGGCAACACAGCAGTTAATCTGGGTATGGCCTTGAGTCGTATCGAAAAAGTAGTTTGATAAGGCGACCATTTTACTGCGATCGAGTCCTTTCTCTTTTTCACGCTTTTTAATCAAAACAGGAATATAAATCTGCTCAGCGCCGCGCCCTTGGTGAGTGGGAATCGTATATTCATAACCAAAGATCGCTTTAACCGCTCTGGCAAGTGTATGGTAACTGCGGCTTCCACTGTAAGCTTCATCTCCACGGAACATGGCGGCTTGCATCTCTTGAGTGATTGCACCTGTGCCGCTGTCTGTCAGCAGGTCAATAAAAACATCTTCACTATCTAGCAAAAAAGGGTTCATGCCCGCATTTAAAATCGCCTTTTCACGATATTCCCGTGTGGTACGTTTTACCGGTTCAATCACACGAATGCGGAAGGGTTCAGGTAAATGTTTAAACGTTTCCATGATAGATTTTCCTAAATTTTAAAAATAAGGAACCGTGCTGGGAAATGATTTGATTTCCATGCGTTTGAATAAACTGCTATGACGGGAAATAATACCAACCTCAGAGCAGATGAATTTTTAAATACTTACGGAGCTTGACGTTTAAATATTCGATTCATTATTTGTAATGACTTGCTGAAATCTGTATATAAACAAATTATGTAAGTGAACAAATAGACTTAATAATTGCCTACAACAGACATGAGCTTTACGAATACGATACTTCAGGCTTGTAAGAAGGCTGAATGACAAACAGTTAATGCAGTAAATTGACTGCAAAAAGATGCTTATTCATCCATATGAGAAGGGGTTACGCAGGGAAGAAGAAAGCGATTTTGTAATCGAGAGTAAACCAAATACTAGAGATGTTGTAATTTCTCATGATGTCACCCATTTGAAATCATGCATTTCAAACCATAAACTAATTATGGTCGAAATTATTAATTTGTCATCTCCTTGGTGATAAATTGAGAATCGACTAACAAAAATTACGGGGTATCAAATTGCATTTGAGTGGTGACAGGTGGCTACATCAAGATGCATAGGTCTATTTACTTTCTTATGACTTGGATTTAGTCTAATCTCTATTTTTTAGAAAGACTAAATCGAAATGTTTGAAAAAACACATATATTAAAATTAGCAAACATGAAAATGCCATTTGGTAAGTATGCAGGTCGTATTTTGATTGATTTACCTGAACCTTATTTACTTTGGTTTCAAAAGCAGGGTTTTCCGGAAGGTGAGTTGGGCGTTTTACTTGAGCTTTGCCTCGCTATCAAAATTGAAGGATTAGAATCTTTAGTCAAACCCTTAAAGCAGTGAGCGAGCTCTATACTGCTTTAAGGGTTTGCAACAAAGCCGCGTTTTTACCACTCAATCTGGATGGGAATGCCGGGCTGCACCAGGCTTAAAAACTCATCCATTTCTTGATTAGTGATTGCAATACAGCCATTCGTCCAGTCAAAGCTTTGCACAAAAGCTGGTTCCCTCTCATCGCTATTTTTTAAGCCATGAATCTTGATATCACCACCAGGATTCACGCCGCGCAATTGAGCAAGTCGCTGATCGCGAGCGTTCGGATAGCTAATGTGTATTGAGCGGTAGAAGCTCGAATCATCGATAATGAAGTCTAAAAAATAATGCCCTTCCGGAGTGCGTTGATCGCCTTCTTGTTGTTTATGTCCTTTCGGCGACTTACCCAATGCAATGCGATACTCGCGGATCACCTCATTACCTTGCAGTAAATACATACGCCGCTTAGATTTATCTACTTTGACTAAATCGACCTGAGCATAACCGAGGTTAGGGAAAAACAGTAGCAACAACAGTATGGTTGAGAAAAGACGCATAAGTAACCCAAAATAAAAGCAAACTGCGCGTAATTCTAGCAGATAGATTTAAGATATCAGCGTTATTACAGGTAGATGGCGGTAACAAAAAGTTGACTCAATAATGAGAAAGAATTCAAAAAGAATGTGTTATTGATGAAATAAATGGAAACAGCATCGCAAAAATGTTGCTTGTGCCGAGGATGTAACCAGTTGTCGAGAAAAAGTGCGGCAGAGTTAACAGCTAACAAGATAGCCAATTGATTGCTTATCGGTGTTTCAGCCATTATTTTTGGCAAAACTAGCTCATAACATCAGGCCGTGCATGTTTCCCCGAACCCTATTAAAAAGAGTTACCTCAAGTCGAAATTATCGAATGTTAGCCGATACCAGCTTCGAGTATCTGACCCTTTTTTTAAAAACGTCTGCGGCTGGAATAGTTCGAGTTCCCTTACAATCCTCTCCAGAAATGGTTCTATCTCATGGGGAATTTGTCGCTTTAGAAGCGTATCCAGAACCGTTTTGGGCTTGGGCTGGGCAGTTTGATACATCCGATGGTTTAATTCCTTTTGCCATCAATACTTGCCGTTGGGACTACCTACCCGTAATGGGAGGCGAGTCATTTATTCTGATGTTGGATAACCATCCTCGCCATCGAACCTATCTGATTATCCAAGCGGCTTGTGTCGATAGCGTGCATCTCAGTACAGAATCTGGCGAGTTGGATTTTTTGCAGTTGATCGCGGCGAAATGGCAATGCTTGCGCGCGGAAATTGAAGCCTCTAAAGAGTTCAAAAATCGTGATCTACGGGAAGCAAAATATCTCAACGAGATCAGTCAGCGAGAGTTGTTCATCGACAACATGAAACTGGTTCATCAGGTTGCGGTGGAGCTTTCAAACCCCGCAAACCTTGATGAGCTACATCGAACAGCAGTCGAGGCTGTGCGTCATCGTCTTGGTTTTGATCGCGCAGCCTTACTGCTGTTGGATATGAAAAAGCGTTGCTTTAGTGGCACTTATGGTACGGATGAATTCGGCAAAACGGTGGATGAACATCATACACAATATGATCTGCACCAAGTAGAACCTCAGTATCTCGAAGCGCTGTCTAATGATGAGTGTACATTCATGGTGGTGCAGGATGTACCTTTGTACACCGCTGGACAAGTAGTTGGTCAAGGTTGGAATGGCATGCTGATTCTGCGAGATGGCAATGACACCATAGGTTGGATTGCGATTGACAACTACCTTCAACGCCAACCCATCACCGAGTACCAAAAGCAAATGCTAGAGTCATTTGGCTCCTTGCTTGCACAAATCTATATTCGGAAACGCCAAGAGCAGAATGTACGTATGCTGCATGCCAGCATGGTTGAATTATCGCGTTGTATGACAGTCAGCGAGGTTTGTAAATCCGCCGTTAGTTTTGCGATTAATCGGATGGGGATTGATCGTATGGCGGTGTTTTTGACAGATGAAGATTGCTCATTCATTCAAGGCACTTGGGGAACCGATATTCAAGGCAATATTGTGGATGAATCTTACTTTCGAGGTTCGACACATGAGAACGACATTGTTGATCTCGCTAAGCTTTACCCTAACGAAGTGGTCTTCAAAGAAAGTGTGCCCATCTATCACGATTGTAAAATTGTCGGTTATGGTTGGACTGCGATGACCATGTTGACTGACAAAGGTACCCCAATCGCATTTATTGCCGCTGATAATTTAATCCGGCGGACTCCATTGACATCGCAACTGCGTGAAGTGATCCGCATGTTCGCCTCAAACCTCACCGAGGTGTTAATGCGAGCGAAAGCGCAAGAAGCGATCTCCGTGCTTAATGAAACCTTGGAGCTCGAAGTGCGTAATCGTACTCGTGACTTACAAAAAGCGAACGAAAAACTCGATCTCATGGCGAAGTTAGATCCCCTGACACGGCTTGGTAATCGCCGAATGTTAGAGCATCTGCTTGAGCAAACCTGTGAACAAACAATCAAGGAAGTGGTTAACTATGGTGTGATTTTATTGGATATCGACCATTTTGGGCTGTTCAATAACCACTATGGGCATCTAGAAGGTGATATTGCCTTAATGAGAATTGGCAACATCTTGAGTCGGCACGCACAATCAGAGCATGAGCTTTTCTGCCGCATTGGTGGGGAAGAGTTTTTGCTGCTGATTGCCAATCGCAGTGCTGAAGAAATTCATTCACTTGCCGAGAGCATTCGTCACAGTATTGAAGCGGAAGGTATAGAGCACTGTGAAAACCCCAGCGGCACTGTTTTAACGGTTTCGATTGGTTACGCAGTCTCACGTTATAAGCCGCGAGAGATTCAGTTTGACCAACTCTATGCCGAAGCGGATAAAGCATTGTATCGAGCCAAGAGCCAAGGACGAAATAATGTATTCGGCATAATTGTTGAAAATATCAGCCACATAGAGACAGAAATGCAGCATTAATAGGCAGATTTTTCACTGGATGGCAAATATCACAAATAAGTGTAGCGTTTCGAAAAAATACGTGTATAGTTTACCTCGGCTCTTAGGTAAGAGTTGTTAATGTTAAATTCAGTGAAAGTTCAATCTCAGATCGTTATCGATTTCTCGTTAAACCTGCGTCAACTTTGTCTTGATATACCATTCAATAGCTTTCGTTATCAGCCAAATCAACCCATAGCAAATATATATTAGAGGTTACTATGTCTCAGAAAATGACTGGTTCAGTAAAATGGTTCAACGAAACTAAAGGTTTTGGTTTCATTTCTCAAGACAACGGCGGTCAAGACGTGTTCGTACACTTCAAGTCTATCGTTTCTGAAGGCTTCAAAACTCTGGCTGAAGGTCAGCGTGTAAGCTTCACAGTTGAGCAAGGCAAAAAAGGCCCACAAGCTGCTCAAGTAACTGCGCTGTAATTAGCTCAGATTGATTCTAAAAGGGGCGTGGTGTAAACCACGCCCCTTTTTACTGTTTTGAATTCTTGTTTTCAATGCTCTGATCTAACTTATCATTTACCACCCACGTAGAGAGTTGGAGAGCCTAGCGCTTATCAATCGGATAAGTAATACTCAACTGTCGTAACAACACGCACATTTTTAATGTATGGGGTATTGTTATCACGATCTGAGATCGAAAACTGACCTTGTGATGCAGTTTTTATCTTACCTAAGGTACTTTGCGAATCTTTAGCGAATTTTAATGCCACTTCACGAGCTTGTTTCGTTGCTTCTTCAATCATATCCGGCTTGATGTCATTAAGCCCTGTAAAGCTGAATTCAATGCGGTTGTTATAGGGGTCTTGGTTAAATACAATGCCTTGCTTACCCAGTTGACCAATTTCACTGATGATGTTTCGTACTTGCTCGACTTGTTTACTGTAAACCGTCAGCGTTTGTGTTGCTAAGTAGCGAAATTCTGCGCGATCTTCCCCATATTGCTGGGCTTTCTTATCGATCACCGCGGGGGCTGAAAGAGAAATTGCTGCGCGATCCACCCCTTTTTCTACTAAGAATTGGGTAATGAGCTGAGTTTGCTGATCGACTGTTGCAAAAAGCGATGAAAGCTGATTATCCGCAACCGTAAACTGGATTGGCCAAATCACGGTATCAGCAACGACTTCTCGTTCAGAAAGCCCTTTTACAGTAACGACTCGTTCATATTCTTTAAACTTTACCGCCATTTGTTGTACCAAAAAGCCTAGTGAGGCAAGCCCGATGATTAGGCTTAAGCCAAGCACGGTGGCGCTTTTGGTGTTGATATTGGCCATGGTATTCCTCCCATTATTTGACCGTTAGCCTTACGACTAACACGTGTAGTGTTGCTGTGTGTAACTTTGTGGCTATACGTTACTCTTGCCTACATCAATGCGCCATTCTTCAATGAAGAAAAATGGCATGCATATCATAGTGGTGGTAACTCTGGTGCTTCACCGCGGCGATTTTTACTTTGTTGATTTTGCTTTAGAGCAACCCAGTTTTTCAGTTTATTGAAGTCTGGTGTTTGAGGTCGTTCAGAGTAACAAGCTTGCTGCAAAGCATGGATATAGGCTGCAAGAGTTTGTTGCTCTTCAGCATTCAATGCGATTTCATGCTGCCAAATTCGCGCCGCTTGGCTAAGAGCAAGCAGATCTTGTCGCTCCAGAGCTAACATCAGGGTTTGATAGGCGGAGGTTGGAATAGGGGGAGGCGATTTGGGTTCTTGGTGCTCAACACGTGAGCGCCATAGAGTCCAAGCAAGGCCACTTGTGCCAAGCCATAACCCCGCAAACAGCAGTGTGAAGTAGGGCCAATAACCCGCTTCTATTGTGGTGGAGCTCGTAGCATCGCGTAGCGGCGCAATCGGTGGTGCAAGTAATGGAGTTTCTTCACTGGGTTTCACTTGTAACGTTAACCCGCTAACTTGACTCACTTGCGCTGTCTGTGTACCAGTGTTCCACCAATCGAGTGTGACCTCGGGCAGAGTTATTTCCCCTGCTTGGCGAGGGATCAGCACTTGTTTAAGGGTCATCAGGGTGTCGCCATTATCCAAAGTGCTAAATTGTGGTTTTTCCGCGTATACGCTGACGCTACTAGGATATTGAATGCTGAAATTGGGCAACTGCTGCTGGGTGAGACCGCTGACTTGTAAGCGCAACTCTCTCGTGATGGCATGGCCAACCTGTGTTTCATATTGACTCTGAGCGTTCAGTGTTTGCTGCCCATCGTTCCAATTTTGCGTTAGATTGAGTTTGGCGGTTGGTAGCCAAAAGCCTTGATAATCCTTTGGTTTCTCTAACACTTGAATGGCATAGGCCTTTGGCTGAGTGAGCAGTGGGATTAAACGTGTCCCTCCACTGTACTGATTACCATAGAGTAACCCAGCTTTGAGAATGGGTTCACTCAGACTAAAGTTGCCAGCTTGCTCTGCCGTGATGCGAAAAGATTGCTCAACAATAGTGACCTCAACACCGCTGAGTACGCTAGGGTATTGTTTGGGTTCGCTGGCTGATTCAATACGCATACCCTCTACTTTGGGTGGGGTAATTTGAGGGTCGCGTAAGCGGCGTACATCTTCCTTAATAATTAATTGGGCGTGGAATAGCGTACTTTCCCCTGGATAGAGCTGGGTTCGCTCCAAACGACTGCGTACTTCGGCTAATTCTGCCTGCGTGGGTTGATGTTCATCTTCGACGACTTGAATCGCAATCGGGGCACTTTTAACGTTGCCGAGTTGAAAACTTGGGATAGTGATAACACCGGTTCTTTGCGCTGCGATGGCGACTGTCCATTCGCTGCGTTGCGAGTAGTTACCATTAATAATATTCGTTGAGGATGCAAAACTCGGCTGCCCAACGAAAAAGTCAGGCTCCAATTGCGAAAAATCGAGCGCCTCTGCGCTGACTTTATCATTACTGACGATACGCAGTTGAATCACTTCATTTTTGACTACTTTATTTTTGCTGACGCTGGCGGCCAAATCGGCCGCATGAGCTGGGAGCACAAGTAAACTTGCTACCAGTGTGAGCCAGAAAAACGCGGATTGATAGACTGATTGCATCTTTACCATGGCTGGTCAGTTTCCGTTGGTTGAGGTTTTTGTTGAGCTTGAAGGATAAGTTGTGCACGTAATAAAGCGCTAGGATCCCGAGCGCTTTCGACTTGTTCGAGCTTACGTAGCATAGGAGCGAGATTGGCATCCGTTACTGACGTTAACGGTTTTATTTGCTCTGAGGCATTTTGTTCATTGTTCTCTTCATTAGTCGGTCCTGCACTGTTTAGCTTTGTTTGCTCATCTTGCGCTGACGCTTGTTCATTTTGGGTGGAAGTTGGTGATGGTTGTTTGGTTGATTCTTCCTTATCTGCCTCAGGTTGAGCGTTATGTTGTTGGTTCGCATTTTTGGCTAAGTCAGGTTGTTCCTCAACTTGAGAACTCGTTTTTTCACTCTCATTCGTGTCAGATGAATTGTCGGATGATTTTTCTTGCTGAGCTTGACCTGCGGATTCAGATGCAGAATCCTGCTGTTGCTGTTGCTGTTGCTGTTGCTGTTGCTGTTGCTCTGCGGCTTTCACCACTTTTAGGTTGTGCTGCGCATCTTGATGGTTTGGCTCTTGCTCTAAGACTTGTTCATACAATTCACGCGCTTTGGATAGATTTCCAGCTTGCGCGTAGGCATTGGCCAAGTTGTATTGGGTTGCCAGATCTGGATCCGCAATTTTTGAGTAAGCCTCCACCGCACCTTGATAGTCTTTAGCGTAATAGCGAGCGGCACCTTGCCATTTGGGGTCGCTGAATTTTTCGGCAGCTTGGGCGTATTGCTCAGCTTTGAAGGCCTGCATTGCTTGCTGATCTTGGTTCAACCACGCGGATGCCCAAGCTTGTTGGTTTGGAAAACTCACGCCAATAACCAGCAGTAAACTGAAAATAGCGCCGCGGCGAAACATGATGAGTGCCGCAATCAGTAAAGGCAATATCAACCAATAACCGCTATTGACTCGCTCTTGAATATTTTGTTTAGCGGCCTGGCCACCGATCTCCTTGGTTTGCTGAGTAAGGTTTAGGATCTGTTCAATATCAGCGCCATCAGCGCGATAAGCAGCCAATATTCCATTAACTGAGTGAGTCAGCTGTTGCAATTGATCAAAGGCTGTTTTTGCAATTACTGTCTGCCCATGTCGATCTTTGAGTAAGCTGCCATCACTTAACGGAATGGGTGCTCCGCTCGATGTCCCTATGGCTAGCATGATGAGTCGCCATGGGCTCCCTTGTAGTTGCTGAATCATCCTCTCTTTTTCAGATGAACTTAAATCGTCAGTAATTAGAATGACATCGCCTTGTTGATGGCCGGCTTGCTGCAACATGCTAATGGCAAGAGCTAATGCTTTTGCCGCATCAGCACCTTGGTAGGGCATGATTTCGGGTGACAGGTTAGGGATTAAATTGGCTAATGTTGCGCTGTCACTGGTGAGCGGGCTGACAACATAAGCATCGGCGGCGTAGGCGACTAATCCTGTGCTGCCTTCATGCCAGCCTTTGAGCAGATCAAGAGCTTTATAACGCGCTTGTGTTAAACGGTTTGGGGCAAGATCCGTGGCGAACATTGAGCGTGACATATCCATGACTAACACCCGTGAAGCACTGTTTTGCACACTGGGCCGTTCGGCGGATTGCCAGCTTGGGCCTGCTAATGCCAGCGTTGCAAACAGCCAAACTATCGCTAACAGCCAACTGAGATAACGGGAAGAGGAAGTATAGATACCCATGGCTTGTGCCAAATGAGGGGCGATCAAGCTGCGCTTGTTGTGGCGCAAACCCACCCATAACGCTGCTATGAATAGCGGTGCGAGCAACCATAGCCAGTATGGATAAAGAAAAATAAACGGCGCCATCTTATCTCCTCACAAAAACCAGAACGACAGAGAGCAGCAGAGCCAAGCTCAGAGGGTAGAAAAACCACTCAGTTTGGGGGCGCCAAGTTTGATTGGACTGGCTGATGGGCTCAAGTTGATTAATGGTGTCATAGATGCTTTGCAGATCTTGCTGATTGCGAGCTCGAAAATATTGCCCACCTGTTGTTGATGCGATAGTTTGCAGAGTTTTTTCATCCAGATCTTGTGCGGTATTGACCTTACGGCTGAACAAAAAATCCTTCACGATCATTTCACCTGCACCCACGCCCACAGTGTAAATAGTGGTTTGGTACTGCTTGGCGATGTTGGCGGCTTCAAGTGGGTCAAGCACTCCTGCTGTATTGCTGCCATCACTGAGTAAAATCATCACCCGTTGAGGGGCTTCGCTATCAATGAAGGTTTTGGTAGCGAGTCCAATCCCTTCACCCATTGCAGTTTGGGTGCCAATGAGCTTGAGCACGGCTTGGTTGAGCTGTTCCGCGACAGTTTGTTTGTCTAACGTCAGAGGGGTTTGTAAATAGGCGTGGTCAGCGAACAAGATCAGCCCAATGCGGTCGCCTTCGCGTTGAGCAATAAATTCAGATAGAACCTGTTTGACGGCGGTTAGGCGATCCACCATCTGTTGGCCGGACTGCATATCTTCTTGGCTCATTGAATAGGAGAGATCGACCACCAACATCAGATCGCGGTGGGATGTCGTAGTGCTGATTGGCTCTCCATACCACACGGGTCTCGCCGCAGCGGTAAGCAATAAAATCCACAGTCCCGCGGCAATGAACCGCGGAAACCATGAATAGGGCTGGATTCCCGATGATTGAGGAAGATAGGGTAGCTTAATCGCCGCCCTAGGTTTTATGGCTGGTGCAAAAAAATAGATAACCCAAGGTAGTGGCAGAAGTAAAAACATCCACCACCAAATAAACTCAAAACTTGCCAATGCCTGATTTTCTCCGTTTACGCGGCGGCAAGGCACTTTCAACCCAGTGATAACAGTGGTGAACTAACTCATCGGCATTGTTCACTTTTTGCTTCTGGTATAACGCTTGCTGCCACAAAGTTTCATTTGGTACGAAAAGTGGGTGGCCGACTTGGGCATCTAAAAAGGCGTACCAATCTTTACCGGTTAAATGCGCAATTTCTTCTCGAGGGTAGTAACAAAGCGCCGCCTGACGAACCAATTCAATCGCTGAAGAGGGCGTTTGCGGAGTCACTGCTAAGCTCAAGAGACGTAATGCGGTTTTTTTAGGGGCCAGTCGGCGGCGATGCCAACGTACAGCCAATCCGATGATGAGCATCACGATGAGAATGCCGCCTACGCTTGCCCACCACCCCCAAGCCAGTGGAAACCAGCTAGGAAGTTCAGGCAAATGCAGAGCGTTGAGATCCAGTGATGTGATTGACGATTCCTTCATTTCTTATGGTCCGATAATTGTTGCAGCAAAGGTATTCCGCTTGAAACTGAGCGGTAGTCCATTTCCAATAATAGACAGAGTGATTTTAGTTTTTCTTTTTGAGTTTCAAAGGCTTTTTTGATACCTGCCCGCGTACTATTTATCGAAAAGTTGAGCCAGCGCGTCTCTTTGTGACTTTGTACTTGCTCAATACCTCGAAATGAGGTGTCTCCTTGCTCTAATGGGTCATAAATTTGCACCAGACGGACACGGTTATGGCGGCACAATTGGCGCAGAGGTAATTCGTGTTGCTGTGTATCGAGATCGACAAAATCGCTGATCAACACCACTTCGCTGCCTTTGGGGCATAAGCGGTTCAGTGTGGTGAAGACTTCCTGCCGCGCAAGCGTTCGCGGAGTATGCTGTGTCGGGAGCATTTGTTGCGCTTCGATACAGGCCGCTAGGATGGGGAGTACGCCCCGCTGACGACTGCTTGGCTTAACTTCAATAAGCCGATGGCCCACATCAATTACCGCACCAACGCGATCTTGCTGTTTTATCGCCAACCAAGCCAACAGGCTGGCTAAATGCGCAGCCTGAACGGACTTAAGCAGTAAACAGGAACCAAACTGCATCGAATGGCTGAGGTCGATATAAAGTACAACGGCTCTTTCCCGTTCTTCACTGAACAGTTTGGTGTGTGGTTTCCCAGTTCGTGCGGTGACTCGCCAATCAATCGAACGAATATCGTCTCCGGCTTGATATTGACGTACTTCTGAAAAATCCATCCCCCGTCCTAGACGACGGCTATGATGCTGACCGATACGCTGTGACCAAACTTGGCGCGCAGGAGGAAGAAAATGCACCGTTTGCTGCTCATAAGCAAGCAACTCTTCAAGACACAGTGTGACACCGTTAGCATACAAAGGAAGGGAAGACTGCATCGTCACAACCTACGCACTACCAACCAGTGACAATAAATGGGAGATCACCTGATTTGGATGAACACCTTCCGCTTGTGCTTGATAGCTGAGTAGTAGGCGGTGACGCAAAACCGAGAAAGCCATCACTTGAACATCATCTGGTGTGACAAAATCACGCCCATGTAACCACGCACGAGCACGAGCACAACGATCCAATGCAATCGTTGCGCGAGGGCTAACCCCCATTGTGAGCCATTGTGCTAATTTTGCATCGTATTTGGCCGGTTGACGTGTCGCCATAATTAAACGCACAAGGTAGTTTTCAATTGTTTCAGCCATATGCACATTCAGCACTTCTTGGCGGGCGTTAAACACTTGTTGTTGAGTAATCAAAGGCTTATCTATCGCCTGTTCGCCTTTTGCTTCCCCACGGTTGAGACGCAAAATCGCCAGTTCATCTTGTGCGCTAGGGTAGTTCACTTCCAAATGCAGTAAAAAACGGTCGAGTTGAGCTTCGGGGAGTGGATACGTTCCTTCTTGCTCAATGTGGTTTTGCGTGGCCATTACCAAAAACAGTTCAGGTAAACGATAGGTTTTTCGCCCAGCAGAAATCTGCTTTTCAGCCATAGCTTCTAGCATGGCCGCCTGAACTTTGGCAGGGGCGCGGTTTATCTCATCGGCCAATACCAATGAGTTGAAAATGGGGCCAGACTGAAACACAAATTCTCCGGTTTCAGGGCGGTAGACATCGCTCCCAGTAAGGTCGGCTGGCAGTAAGTCTGGTGTAAATTGAATTCGGTGAAAGTCACCTTCAATGCATTCAGCGAGGGATTTGACCGCGCGAGTTTTTGCCAATCCCGGCGGGCCTTCAACCAAAATATGCCCATCGGCGAGAAGTGCGATCAGCAGTTGGTTAATCAAATCGGCTTGGCCAATGACCTGTTGGTTCAAATAATGCTGTAATGTTTGAAAGGGTTGAAACGGCATGAATTCTTCCACTCCTAGAGATATCAGCGGTTAGTGTTGTGTGTTACCCAGAAAGTTCCATAAAAATTTTATGCTAAAGCAGAAAGCTCATCAAAAGGGCAAATGATCACTCAACATACGAATAAAAGCGTCTATCTTAATGAATGCCAACAGACGATTTATAAACATCACTTAGGTAATTTCAATCAAAAGTGTGATGTATTTCAAGTTTGCACTTGAGATTTGTAAGAATTTTCTCAATCTTCGTGATCTTAAGTCGATAATGTAGAGGTTTCGGTGATAGCCATGATTAGGCGGAGAATATGTTCAAACTGCATCAGATGAGTATTAAGCAAAAGGTTGTGTTAGGGGTTACCCTTGCGGTGCTGGCTTCAACCCTAATTGTAGGTGTGATGGCACAGCGTCAAGCGCGAGAAGTATTAGAACATCGCTTGGTCAATTTGGAATTACCCGACATTTTGAAGTTGATCAAAAGTGATATTGATCATCAAGTTATCCAGCTGTTGTCGGCAGCGCAGCAGATCGCAAGTAACGAATTTGTACAGCAAGCGATTTCTACAACAGAACGAGATCCTGCTACCGAAGCGTTATTGGTGAAGCAGTTAAACAACCTGCGTGATCAATATAAGCTCAATGATGCCTCGGTCGCCAACCGCAAAACGGCCTATTACTGGAACCAAAATGGCTTCCTGCGAGAGCTTACCCCGCAACAAGATGGCTGGTTCTTCGGTTTTACGGGTTCAGGTAAACCCACCATGGTGAGCATGTTCCAAGAGGCTAATGGTGACGTCAAAATGTTCGCCAACTATCAGTTGATCAACGGCGATACGATGTCAGGCATGTCGAAATCGATGGATGATATGGTCAAGCTACTGAATAGCTTTAAAATCGAAGACACGGGCTTTGTGTTTTTAACCAATGCACAGGGTGAGGTACAGATCCACCGCCAACAAGCACAAGTAAAATCGACGCTGCAACAGATTTATGGTTCAGGCGCGAGTGCTCTGCTCAATAAATCAGGTTTTAATTTGATTTCGGCCGACTATCAAGGCGAAGAAGTGATGGTTGCGAGCCTCTATATCGAAAGTATGGACTGGTATTTAATTGGTACTGTGCCAGTACATGAAGTGTTTGCTGAGTTAGATGCCGTAGCACAACGCATGATGTTTACCACCCTCGTTGTTGCCGCGATCTTTATTCTGATGGGGATTTTTCTCGCCAATAGTATCGCAATGCCAATCAATCAGATCGCGAAACGCTTTACCGATCTGGGTAAAGGAGATGGCGATCTTTCACAGCGTATTGAAGTGAAAGGCAATGATGAAATTGCTCAGCTTTCAAAGGGCTTCAATGGTTTTATTGAAAAAATCCATCAGTCAATTAAAGACGTGGCGCAGACGAGCCGTGAGCTGCAAGTCGCAGCAGAAGGTGTATCGCGTAAGGCTTTAGTTACCCATGATAACAGCCAACAGCAACGCGATCAGACCATACAAGTTGTGACCGCGATTAACCAAATGGGGGCAACGATCAGCGAGATTGCCTCGAATGCGGCAACCGCAGCAGAAACCGCCAATCAGGCATCAGATAATACTGATCAGGGCCGCAATGTGGTTAATAAAGCCAAAGATGCAATTAGCCGCCTAGCTCATGATATTGAAAATACAGGCAAAGTGGTTGAACAATTAGCATCCACCACTCAAGAAATCGGCTCTATTTTGGATGCGATTCGCAGTATCTCAGAACAGACCAACTTGTTGGCGTTGAACGCAGCGATTGAAGCGGCCCGTGCGGGTGATCAAGGTCGTGGTTTTGCGGTGGTTGCTGATGAAGTGCGTAACTTAGCAAGTCGTACCGCAGCCTCCACAGAAGAAATTCAGAAAATGATCAACCAACTGCAAACTGACGCAAAAAATGCAGTGTCTGCGATGGATGCAGGTAAAACAGTGACGCATCAAGGGGTTGCCGCTTCCGATGAGGCAGTACAGGTTCTGATGAGTATTTCAGAGCGTATTCATGATATTTCGGATCGCAACACCCAAGTCGCAACGGCAACAGAAGAACAATCGACCGTTGTGCACACCATTAACCAAAATATTGAAGAGATTAACGCGATCAATGAAGTAACGACATCAACGGCAGAAGAGCTGGCTGATGCGAGCAAATCATTGCGTGAACTCTCCGGTCGTTTGGATAAATTGGTGGGTAACTTTAAACTCTAGAAACCTTGCCGGGAGTTAGTTACACTTCCGGCCAGTAAAAACCAAGTAGGTAAAGAGTGATGAACGATTTCGAAAAAGAGCTGGAGTTGATGTCTCAGCAGGTTGCTGAAGAGCCAGAAACCAAGCTGCCCAGTCTGGAAGAGCAAAAAGCGATTGCAGAAAAACTCAAACAGTTGGAAGCAGAAGGCAAACTGACTCCAGAAGTGCTTGAAGCTTATTTTGGTCAATATTATGTGAAAGCGGAAACACCGATTCACTAATTGATGCTCATCCGTTGCTCATCATTTTATCGAGCCGCTTTGCGGCTCGATTTATTTTTGACTAAAACAGCAGCACAATCGGAGCTTCAGGTGCGGGAGCATGGTTAAGCGGCAGTCTCAGCAGAGACTCGTTGTATGACCTCCAACAAAATATCGCTAGTTTGAGCTCCGGAAATTAAATATTTTTGCTCCATAATCAAGGTCGGTACCGCATGGATACCCGCTTGTAACCACTGTTGCTCCGTATTTGCGACCGCTTTAGCCCAAGAGTCATCAGCCAAAATTTGTTGGCATGCTGCACGCTCCAGACCGACCTCATGGGCCAATTCAAGCAACACGTCATCTTCATCAATCGCTTTACCTTGTTGGAAATAGGCTTTCCATAGTGCCAATGTCAGTGGCAATTGTTTATTTTGCTGATTAGCCCACAAGAGTAGCTGATGGGCTTTACGCGTGTTGTAAATGCGCATGTCATCAAAGAAGTTAAAGTCGAACCCCACTTCATGGCCTAACTTGGTCAAGGTTTTACGCGCTTGCTGACTCGCTTCAAGGTTAGTGCCATATTTTTTACTAAGATGCTCACGCAAATTTTCCCCTCCCATGGCTAATCGTGGGTTGAGTTCATAAGGGTGCCATCTTAGCGTCACATCTATCTCCGGTAGTCTGGATAATGCGTGGTGTAATCGGTAGTAGCCAATCACGCACCAAGGGCAGACGACATCTGAGACAAGGTCTATGGTTAGCTTGTGCATCGAACTCTCCTTAGTTGGTGTTGTTTAAGTATAACTGTCGTACTTAAATCTGCTGTGGCGGTCACCCGCATCATAACCTTATCTATTTTTCTGAGGAGTGCTAAAGAGAGATTTAGGAGATGAAAATGTACAAAAAGTGAGGTTGAGCTGAAAAAACGCCTCACGGTTTTCGAAAAACACGTGAGGCGCGAACACTGACGTTATTAGTAATGGTTATGCGATAAAAGGAAGAAGAAATTCAGTTAAACGTAGGCCGATTTTATGACTAACGCTAGCTTGCTTGGTGAATAATAAATAAAAGAATATGCATTTGTGATGTGCGTTCCATTTGATTGGTGCTTGTTATTGAAATGTCTTCAGCCATTATTTGTTCCACACTCATTCTGCTTGATTTTGGTCTTTATAGGGAAAAATGGCATAAATAAACGTTTGCGTAAAAAAATGTGATGAAACTCATTTTTTTATCGTTATACTTCGCGTCCGGCTAAGAGCCGGTTGCTCTGCCAGTACAAGCCGTCACAAGGAAATGTGAATGACCCCAAGGATCGGACCAGCTAATTCCCAAGCTTGGGTTTGTTGAAGTGAATGGCTAGTGAGCAATAAAGCTTTATTCTCTCCTTTTGAGATTGTCTCCGCCTGCACCTAGACCAAGCCATGGGGTTTCCCTGTTTTTACTCACATTTTTCTAGGTAAATTATGGCGATTTTGTTTGGAATCATCGGTGTTACGGTACTGATCCTGTGCGCGTATCTGCTCTCTGAAAGCCGCAGTGCGATTAATTGGAAAACCGTCTCTCGCGCTCTGTTATTGCAAATTGGTTTTGCAGCATTAGTGCTTTATTTTCCATTGGGACAAGCTGCTCTGAGCAGTTTAAGTAACGGTGTTTCAGGCTTGCTGAGCTTTGCGGATATTGGTATTCGCTTCTTATTTGGTGATCTGGCGGATACGGGCTTTATCTTCGCGATTCGTGTCTTACCTATCATAATTTTCTTCAGTGCGCTTATTTCTGCACTTTATTACCTTGGCGTCATGCAAAAAGTCATTGCGTTTATTGGTGGTGGTATCCAACGTTTCTTGGGTACCAGTAAGGCGGAATCTCTGGTTGCAACAGGTAACATTTTCCTTTCACAAGGTGAATCACCACTGCTTGTGCGACCATTCTTAGCCAATATGACTCGCTCAGAACTCTTTGCTGTTATGGCGGGTGGTATGGCATCGGTTGCGGGTTCCGTGTTAGGTGGTTATGCAGGTTTGGGTGTTGATCTGAAATACTTGATTGCGGCGAGTTTTATGGCCGCACCAGGTAGCTTGATGATGGCAAAAATCATCATTCCTGAGCGTGGTACCCCTATTGATCAAAGCCAAGTTGAGTTGGACAAAGCCCAAGACAGCAATTTGATTGATGCTCTGGCCAGCGGCGCGATGAATGGTATGAAAGTGGCCGTAGCCGTAGGCACCATGCTTATCGCGTTTGTCAGTGTGATTGCCATGGTGAACACTGGTCTTGAAAATCTTGGTGAGTTGGTCGGCTTTAGCGGGATCACTCTGCAAGCACTGTTTGGTTACCTATTTGCGCCACTGGCGTGGGTGATTGGTATTCCTAGCCATGAAGTTCTGGCGGCGGGTTCTTACATCGGCCAGAAAGTCGTCATGAACGAGTTTGTCGCCTTCATAGACTTTGTTGAGCACAAAGCACTGCTTTCTGAGCATAGCCAAGTGATCATCACTTTTGCGTTGTGCGGTTTTGCTAACATCGGTTCTATTGCCATTCAGCTAGGCTCCATTGGTGTTATTGCGCCAGAGCGCCGTTCTGACGTAGCAAACCTCGGTATCAAAGCCGTGATTGCTGGCACACTGGCTAACCTAATGAGTGCTTGTTTAGCGGGTATCTTCATCTCGTTATAAATCAATTTAGCCACCACCGACTCACATTCGCTATGTGATTGGCGACAATGCAAAGTTGTTTAGAGGGCAAGAATATCAAGCCTACCCAGCGGGGTAGGCTTTTCTTTATGTCGTTCCATCTCTCATCATTTTTTAAGTTAAGAAGCACAGCGAGTTTCGATTAATCGGTGAAAAACTGATTTGTAGCAACTCATCCGCGGCAAGAATACGTAGTATGGGATGCAATTCACTGCTTATGCCCTTTCAGCGAGGTTTCACCAACGCTGCGTATTTAAATGATGAGTGCTTGTTTATGAAAAATCTTGTTGGGCGCTTTATGCGCTATGTCACTTTTGATACTCAATCCAAACCGAAAAACCACCATAGCCCAAGTTCAACGGGGCAGAAAGTGTTTGCACAGGCGCTTTATGAAGAACTTTTGGAGTTAGGCTTGAGTGATGTATCGCTGGATGAGCATGGCTATGTCATGGCCAAATTGAAATCCAATGTCGATTACTCAGTTCCTGCGATTGGTTTTATTGCTCATATGGACACCGCACCGGATGCCAGCGGTAAAAATGTGAAACCACAAATCGTTGAAGATTATCAAGGCGGTGATATTGCCCTCGGTAAAGGGGATGAAGTGCTCTCGCCAATCCAATACCCCGATCTGCATTCGTTGCATGGCTATAACTTGATCACAACCGATGGTACAACGTTACTTGGTGCCGATAACAAAGCGGGGATTGCTGAAATTATCACTGCAATCGAAATGTTGCTCGCGAATCCTTCTATTGCGCATGGCGATATTTCGATTGCTTTTACTCCGGATGAGGAAATCGGTCGTGGAGCGAACCACTTTAATGTTGCGAAGTTTGCGGCGCAGTGGGCCTACACGATTGATGGTGGCCCGATCGGAGAATTGGAGTATGAGAACTTCAATGCTGCAACGGCGACCATCACTTGTCATGGTGTGAATGTGCATCCGGGGACGGCGAAAGACAAAATGGTCAATGCCATGCACATTGCGGCGCAGTTGATTTTGATGATGCCGGAAATTGAAACACCGCAGCATACTGAGGGCTATCAAGGTTTCTATCATCTTTCGAGCGCGACCATGGGTGTGGCTAAATCTGAGTTGAAATACATTCTTCGGGACTTTGAGGCAAATGGTTTACAAGCGCGCCAAGATTTGATGCAAGAGAAAGTGGCGGAATTAAACCAGCAGCTCAAAAAAGGCCGCGTTGAAGTGAGCTTTGAACAGAGTTATTCCAATATGAAGGAGATGGTTGAGCCGCATCCGCATATTATCGAACTGGCAAAACAAGCGATGATCGAGTGCGATGTGGAACCTCAAATTAAGCCGATTCGTGGTGGTACGGATGGGGCGCGCCTTTCATTCATGGGGCTACCTTGTCCAAACATTTTTACTGGGGGATACAATTTCCACGGTATTCATGAATTCATCACTATTGAAGGGATGGAAGCTGCGGTTCAAGTGATTGTTAAACTCGCAGAGAAAACGGCACTGCATTATCGGCAGTAAAGGTACTTTCTTTGAAAAGCCGCTTTAAGCGGCTTTTTTTATGATGAAATTTGCCGAGGAGCCAAGAGTTTGGGGATAGAACTTGTCACGCAAGGGTGTTCAATGTTGAAATTGGCGCGACAAGCAACACAACCAGATGAAAGCGGCGGGTTAAGCCGTAGTAGGAGAATGACATGGAACAACTGAGCATCGTGGTGAATTTTTTGCTCACACATAAGTTGCTGCTGACAGCCTTAATTTTACTAGGTGTTATTTCAGTGCGCCGCATCATTTTGGATAACATTCGTGGAGATGCTCCCCTCATTACCGAAAAGCAGCGCAAATGGATGTCACGTACCAAAAATGGAGTATTTACGGTCACTCTGCTAGCCATGTTCATGTTGTGGCAATCTGAAATTAGTGAATTTGCGCTGTCGGTTACGGCAATTGCAGTCGCCATTGTCGTGGCTTCCAAAGAGATTATTTTATGTTTTACGGGGTCTATTCAACGGGCGAGTTCTCGCTCATTTCGAATTGGGGATTGGATTGAAGTGGGAACTGTGTGTGGCGAAGTGATTGAGCACAACCTGATGGCAACCGTGATCCAAGAGATCGACCTACATCATGGGCAGTACAATTACACTGGAAAAACCGCGACTTTGCCTAACAGCATGTTTTTCTCTTTTCCGGTCAAGAATTTGAATTTTATGAAACGTTATGTCTTCCATAACTTCAATATTGTGGTGCCGGATTTTGTGAATCTTTTCCCTCTAGTACCAGTGCTGCATGAAAAAATTGATGAGCATTTTGCGCATTTTATGGATGTTGCTCGCCGGTACAATACGGTGATTGAGCGGCACGCCGGTGTCGATTTGCCAAGTGCAGAGCCGCATATTGAAATCAGTAGTTCATCGACTGGCGAGCAGGTGGTTCACTTTATGATTTTTTGCCCTACAGAACGTGCCAATCAGCTAGAGCAGTTAATCCGACGTGATTTTATGCAGGAGTATGAACGCGTATTCCCTCGTTCTCATCCTGCACAAATGACTGTAACTCCCTCGCACAGTTAATGTGAGCGTTCAATCGCATGGCTGCGTGAAACGCTGAGTCCTAGTCGTTTCGCCAGTCGAGTGAGGTTGGCACGATCGGTGTGTAAACGGCGTGCTGCTTCGGCCCAATTAAAGTTGGCTTGGGTTAACGTTTCGCTGATCAAATGGCGTTGGAATTCGTCAGTCGCTTCTCGTAATCCCAAATCTTGGAGTGCTTCACTCAGCGCAAAATCCTCTTGTGGTGTTTGTTGCGACAAGGGGGCTCTTGGCCCTTGTAATTCACCCACGTCTTCGGCTTTAAGTGTCGTTACTGGTCGTCCGCGTTGGCGTGCCTTCGCCTTGAGTGCCGCTCGGTTGATCACATGTTCCAGTTCGCGAACATTGCCCGGCCAAGGATATTGGATGAGTTGACTTAACGCCTCGGCGTGCAGTTTAAGTTGAGTAATGCCCAGCTTACGTCTCGCTTGTTCAACGAAATATCCCGCAAGCAGAGAAAGGTCGCCTTTACGCTCGCGCAGTGGCGGCACATAAATTGGGTAGACACTCAATCTGTGGTAAAGGTCAGCACGAAAACGACCCGCTTCAACCTCTTTTTTCAAGTCCCGGTTGGTCGCCGCCAGAATACGCACATCAACGGTTTGTACACGGTCTTGTCCAACGGGTTGAATTTCATGGTTTTGCAGTGCTCGCAAAATTTTGCTTTGGGCACTCAGTGGTAACTCACCGATTTCATCAAGAAACAGCGTGCCACCATCGGCCAGCGCGAATTTGCCCATTCTCGGGCGATCTGCTCCGGTAAATGCCCCTTTGACATGGCCAAACAGCTCGCTTTCTAACAAATTTTCGGGAATGGCGGCGCAGTTAACATACACCAGCGGTTGGCGTTTGCGGTTGGAGCGGTGATGAATCGTCCGCGCAACTAACTCTTTACCCACACCGGTTTCACCGTGGATCAAAATATTGAATTGAGAGGGAGCAACGACATCAATATCCGCTTTCATGGCGAGCATTGCGCCACTATTACCGATGATCTCTATGCTGTCTCGGTTCCAAGCTTCTTCATTGAGTTCTTCAAGGCGCTGTTGCGTTTGTTTGGCTTGGTTCTCAAGCTCAGAGAAGGTGAGAGCCATCTTCAACGTGGCAGCGGCAATCGCCGCTAGTATTTCTAAACTACGAGGGGAGAGATGATCAAACGCATCCGGTTTTAAGCTATCCAGCGTCAAGATACCCAGCAGTTGGTCGCCAAAATGCAGTGGTAAGCCCATGCAAGAGTGCATTGGAAGATCATCTTCGCTATCAAGCAGTAAACCATCAAAAGGATCAGGAAGTGGACAATCTGCCGCAAAACGCACAGGCAGGTCAGCACTGCAAATCTGCGCCAACCTTGGGTGCTCACTGACCATAAAACGTCGACCCAAGGTATCACGAGTCAATCCTTGCATTGCCAGTGGTGTTAAGGTGTCGTTTTGCAGTGACATCAAGACAACACAGTCACAAATGACGGCTTTACGCACTGCGTCCAACAATCGGTGGAAGCGCTCTTCGTTATTCGCTCCGCTGGCGAGCCCAACCGTCATTTCTAACAAAGTGGTTAGTGAGAATTCTTGCATCTTAGCTTCTTAAGTTCGGATTTTTTGATAGTGTAGTGTCAATTGGACACATCTCAAAGTGTTTAATTGACTCATGGGAAAAATGTTTATTTATATTTTTCAATGAATTAGTTTTTGGCACGTAATCTGCTCATAGAAAAGGCTTGTTTAGAGTGGCTTAAGCCACCGTTTTTGCCTACTGAGGAGAAGTTATGCTCACCCAAGAACACATCAATATCATCAAAAGTACCATTCCTTTGCTAGAGTCAGCAGGCCCTGCGCTCACTCAGCATTTTTATCAACGTATGTTCAGTCACAACCCTGAACTGAAGCATATATTCAACATGACTCATCAGAAGACTGGGCGACAAAGTGTGGCGCTGTTTGAAGCGATTGCCGCCTATGCCAAGCATATTGATAATTTAGCGGCCTTAACCAGTGCTGTTGAGCGTATTGCTCATAAACATACCAGCTTTAACATTCAACCTGAGCACTATCAGATTGTCGGACATCATCTGCTTGAAACCTTGCGCGAATTAGCTCCAGAGGCTTTCACTCAACAAGTTGAAGAAGCTTGGACTGCCGCGTACTTCTTTTTGGCTCAAGTGTTTATCGACCGAGAAGGTGCTCTTTACTTAGAACGCAATCACGCACTAGGCGGATGGCGGAATGGACGAACCTTTGCTGTGCAAGAGAAACGAGCCGAATCTGAATACGTGACCAGTTTTATTCTGGTGCCTGCTGACGGTGGGCCTGTTCTTGATTACCAACCCGGACAATACATTGGTATTGAGGTGAGCCCTGAGGGAAGTGATTATCGAGAAATTCGCCAATACTCGTTGTCACAAGGCTCGAATGGCAAAGATTATCGTATTTCGGTTAAGCGTGAAGGCGTAGGAAGTGATAACCCAGGGGTGGTTTCTCACTATCTGCACAACAAGGTGAAAGTGGGAGACAGTGTAAAACTCTACGCCCCCGCTGGTGACTTTTTCTACGTTGAGCGCAACCGTCCTGTTGTGTTGATTTCCGCCGGTGTAGGCGCAACGCCAATGCAAGCCATCTTGCACACGTTAGCGGAGCAAAACAAATCGGGAGTGACTTATCTTTATGCGTGTAACAGTGCTAAGGAGCATACTTTTGCTCAAGAAACTGCAAAATTGGTCGCTGAGCACGGTTGGCAACAACAGGTCTGGTATCGCGATGAAGCATCAGAGCATGCTTTGCAAGGGGAGATGCAGTTAACCCAAGCTTTACTGCCAGTTCAGGATTGTGATTTCTATTTGTGCGGCCCTATTGGGTTTATGCAGTACGTGGTGAAACAGCTATTGGAACTTGGAGTAGAAAAGGAACGTATTTATTACGAAGTGTTTGGTCCACATGCCCAGTTAGCGGCATAACTGAACTAAATGTATAAAAAACAAGTATAAAAATAGCCAGCCTAGTTAGGCTGGCTATTAAAATCTTTGGCAAGTCTATTACAGAACTTTGATGCTTTCAGCTTGTGGACCTTTTTGGCCTTGAGTGATCACGAATTCCACTTTTTGACCTTCAGCCAGAGTGCGGAAACCGTCACCTTGGATTGCGCTGAAGTGAGCAAAAACGTCAGGACCGTTTTCTTGCTTGATGAAACCAAAACCTTTAGTTTCGTTGAACCATTTCACGGTACCAGTAACTGGAGTAGACATAATAAATATCCTAAAAACATTTTTAACGTAGGCCGATTACGGCGCGGATAGCGTGGAAAAGTTGCTTGCTATTGCGTACGACACGGACGGTTACGAATAATCCAACCAAGCGATGTGTATACAAAGAACTCTTTCTAGCCGCGATCGAGTCTAGAGTAAACCTTTGGCTTGTCAATCAAATCTTGAATAGAGTCGAAAGCTGTTAACAAAATTAATCCATTTTTTTGCACTGAGCACCATTTCTATGTAACTGCGTTTTCTCTTTATTCCGCGCGATTATGAGTTGACTCAGCTGAAATTGAGTACAAAATGTCGTCATCGCTGTAATGTGGTTATTAATGATATGGAATTGAACCAATGAAAGAAAAACCAGTTGTTGAACCCGTACGCTCCTCGGTGGTTGAAACCGATTGCGGACGTGGAACGATTAAAGATAACGCACTCAAAGCGGTTGTTACGAGTGCAGTGTTTCGATGTCGAGTTGAGAAAGCGAAGAAAGGCAAAGGCAGCTATTCGCGAAAAATGAAATACAAAGGCCGAGAGCCTTACGCAAAACCAATGTGTGACCTTGTGTTTGCGTAAGGCTTTTTTCTTCTAAGAATACAGCAATTCGATCACACGCCTCTGTCTGCGCAAATTTTTCCAATTACTACTCTTGGTTACTTTTATGTAACGTCTTGCTCATTGCTAAAATAGGCAACTTCACTTGATGCTATAAACTTGTCTCACATCTCAAAACAGTAAAAATAGCACTCAATTTAAATGTAATGATTTTGTTTAAAATGTTTCAGTTTGTGTGTTTTGGTTCGTTCTTGTTTGTTCTACCTCTGATTTTATAAGCGATTTGTATTTAACCTTTGTGTAACAAGGTTTTTCATTAAAATTTGGATACAAAATCTGTCTAGTTTTTGAGCTTGAAATAATAATTTTAACGTTCAAAATTAGCTAAAAATGAGTTTTCAAAAATGAATGGATGCTTTTTGCAGTAAATTAAGGTAGGTGCATCATGAAACTGTTTTTAATTCTCATGCTTTCTGTGTCTGGCGGCATTGCTTCTGCGGAGCATATTCATTCTTTTATGCTTGGTTTTGGTGTCGCTTCACTTGCGGTTGGTAGTTGCTACTGGTTGGCGTTTCGCAGCACTCGTTTTCCTCAACTAGCGGTATTTTTGTTGCTGTGCGGATTTTTTGCAAAAGTGACAGTGACCGTTGTCGGGGTGATGTGGGGTATCTCGAATGAGTTGATGAGCTCTCCGTTTGTGTTTGCGCTTTCTTATCTTTTCTTCTCTATTGTGGCGACCTACTTTTGGTTCCGTTACCGCGAGCTGGCAATGAAACTTAGAGCTAAAATCCTTGCTACGCACACCCAATCGCCTTCTCACTAAAGAGTGCGATACGTTGATTGTATGAAGAGCAGAGCCGCTGAGCTCTGCTTTTTGCATTATACGAGCTCAATATTGGTCGTATTTATTTCTACTAAAACTATCCGGTGTTCATACCTTAGACCTTTGTACAACAGTCAAATCTCAATCTGATGATTACAATAAAGAAAATTGAATGAGGGGGGATGTTTATGGACGTTGCACTATTTTGGATTGAGAAAGTAATTCTTGTCAGCGGGATTTTGTTAGTTTTGACAGGAGTGATGCGTTATGGACGACGCAGCCAAGATTGGAAAGGTGTGGTCACTATGTTCTATAAACGCATTCCCATGACGATCGAAGAGTTCAAATGGTATCGGTTAGGGATCAGCTGTATTGTCTTTGCTGTTATCTTACGTATTGCTCTGCTAACTTTCTGGCCAGCTATTTGATTTACACTCCCACCACCATTTACCTAGCTGTTGTGTGAATTTTGGGTATACACTTTAGTTACTGATAAAACATATAAGGTGGTGGCATGTCTTTCCCTGTTCTCATCTGTGATGACTCTCCACTCGCGCGCAAACAGATGGCGCGTTCGCTTCCTGCATCACTTAATGCTGATATTACCTTTGCCGTGCATGGTTTGGATGCAATGGGTATTTTAGAAAAACAGAGTTTTAAACTCATGTTTCTGGATCTGACCATGCCTGAGTTGGATGGTTTCCAGACACTCGAAGCTATGGCGAATAAAGGCTATGACTTACCAGTGGTGGTGGTGTCTGGTGATATCCAACCTAAAGCGAAAGAGCGAGTGTTGGCGCTTGGTGCTAAAGCGTTTATTCAAAAACCGATTGACCAAAATGCGCTTAATGACGTGCTCAAAATGTTGGTGGAGCCGCCTACACAGCCGCGCATTGTTACGCCGACTTCTGTTGAATTGCCTATTTTAAAACGTCGTGACATCTATATGGAGGTCGCAAACGTTTCGATTGGCCGAGCAGCAGATGCTTTGGCTCGTCACTTTGATGTATTTGTGGAATTACCCTTACCGAATGTGAATATTTTTGAGGTGAGTGAGTTGCACATGGCTCTGCGTGATTTAGCGGATAACAGCCAAGTGTCCGGTGTTTGCCAAGGATTCAGTGGCGAGGGGATTGCAGGTGAGGCTTTGGTCTTACTGAGTGATTCCAGTGTGGCGGATTTGAAAAAATTAATGAAAGTGCCAGTGGATACCGAGGATCTGCAAGAGTTGGAGCTCTTGATGGATGTTTCCAATATTTTGGTGGGCTCTTTTTTAATTGGTTTAGGGCACCAAGCGGAAGTGCGCTTTTTCCAAAGTTCTCCCGTTTTACTCGGGCGGCATCTCTCGATTGATTCGGTGATTAATTCGACAGCAGGAACATTTCGTAAGACGATGACTTTTGAAGTGAGTTACAACATCGAAGGAACATCGATTCGCTGCGATTTGTTATTTATGTTTGTGGATGAATCCTTGCCGTTGCTGGATAACAAACTTGCTTATTTGATGGAGGACTTCTAATGCTAGCCTTACCTGCTGAGTTTGAGCAATTTCACTGGATGGTCGACATGGTACAGAATGTCGATATGGGGTTGGTGGTGATCGATCGTGACTATAACGTTCAGGTCTGGAATGGATTCATGACCCATCACAGCGGTAAGCAGCCACATGAAGCGATCGGTAAATCGCTGTTTGAACTGTTCCCTGAGATCCCTAAAGAGTGGTTTAAGCTTAAATCGAAACCGGTTTACGATCTGGGTTGTCGTAGTTTTATAACTTGGCAACAGCGCCCGTATCTGTTCCATTGTCGCAACGTGCGCCCTGTGACTCAGCAAGCTAAGTTCATGTATCAAAATGTCACGCTGAATCCAATGCGAACTCCGACTGGCGTAGTCAACTCGCTCTTTTTATCTATTCAAGATGCGACTAGTGAAGCTCTCATCTCTTTACAAGCATCCTCTCAGTAAACAAAAACGGCCTATTGATGGCCGTTTTGTCAGTTGTTGGACACCGTTATGCCGTTACCCAGCTATTTTTATACAGCACAGCAACTCAAGCGGGGCGAAAAAGATGCCGCTCAAGAGAGAGGGCTGGAGTTGTTCAATCTCATGGAACGAGCAGGTCAAGCCGTCTTTACTATCGCTTTTGCTCAATTTCCTACTAGTCATCATTGGTTAATTTGCTGCGGTGGCGGTAACAATGGTGGGGATGGCTATATTGTGGCAGTGTTAGCAAGACATATGGGGATTGATGTTACGGTTTGGCAATTGGGGGATCCTGAAAAGTTACCACCAGATGCTCATCGAGCTTATCTACAATGGAAAGAATTAGGGGGCGTTATATATGCACCACAATCTGAAATTCCCGAGTCTACGGATGTCATTATTGATGCACTGTTTGGTATTGGCTTAAAAGCGGCATTACGGCCACAAGTGATCCCCTTAGTGGATCAGTTAAATCAAAGTGGCAAACCGATTGTAGCTATTGATGTTCCTTCAGGATTATGTGCTGATACAGGGCAGGTGATGGGGGCTTGTATTAAAGCGCAGCACACTGTGAGCCTGATTGGTCTAAAACAAGGTTTAGTCACAGGACAAGCACGCTGCTATGTGGGAACGCTGCACTACGCAGGGTTAGGTGTAGAAGAGGTATTTGCAGAGCACAATAAGCCGTCATTAGTGGCGATTGAAGGTAAACTACGGCATAAATTGTTGCCACCGCGCCAAGCCTGCACCCACAAAGGCCAAAACGGAAAAGCGTTGATCATTGGAGGAAATGAAGGAATGGGCGGAGCGTTGATCCTCTGTGCTTCTGCCTGTGCTCGCACAGGAGCAGGACTGAGTGCTGCCATGACTCATTCTGATAATGTGACCTCGATGCTGACGAATACTCCGGAAGTGATGTGTACCAGTTGGAGCAAACAGCACTTATTTGAAGAAAGGATTAAATGGTGTGATGCCTTGGCTCTTGGTCCCGGCTTAGGTCGAGATGACCAAGCACTGCAAATCATGCAGCAGTTGAGTGCTTTAAAGGTTCCGAAAGTGTGGGATGCCGACGCGCTGTATTTCCTCTCTCATCAGTCTAACTATGATGCTCAGCGAATTATCACTCCGCATCCGGTAGAAGCCGCTCGTTTATTGGGGTGTGAAGTCGAAGACATTGAACAGGATCGCTTCGCTGCAATTCGGGCGCTTCAACAACGCTATGGTGGAGTCGTGGTGCTCAAAGGCGCAGGAACCTTAGTTTATGATGGCAAAGAGATCGCCGTCTGCTTACAAGGCAACCCGGGAATGGCGAGTGGTGGCATGGGGGATGTGTTGACGGGGATTATTGTGGCGCTTTTGGCACAAAAGATCTGCTTGTCAGATGCCGCTAAACTTGGGGTTTGGTTACACAGTAATGCGGCGGATTTAAATGCCAAATCGCATGGCCAGAGAGGGCTTCTGGCCAGCGATTTATTACCCCATCTGCGTGAGCTATTGAATTAGCTCGTTACCTGATGGCTGATGGCTAAAAAAGAGCTGAACATTATTGAGTGTGGTTTGTGCGATGTTGTTGAGTGCATCTTCAGTTAGAAATGCTTGGTGACCGGTAAACAGCACGTTGTGACAAGCCGAGAGGCGTCGGAATACGTCATCCACAATCACATCGTTGGATTTATCTTGGAAGAACAGATCTTTTTCGTTGTCATACACATCCAAGCCCAGCGCGCCGATACGTCCACGCTTCAATGCTTCGATCGCCGCGGCTGAATCAAGCAGCTCACCTCGGCTTGTATTGATGATCATTACTCCATCTTTCATCTGAGCGAATGCGGTATCGTTGAGCAGATGATAGTTTTCTTTTGTCATCGGGCAATGCAGCGTGATGATGTCACTTTTTGCAAATAACTCCGGCAGTTCCACATAGCGAGCACCTAATGCAACCGCATCTGGATTTGGGTAAGGATCAAAGCAGAGGATCTGCATACCTAAGCCTTTTAAAATACGCATGGTGGCGACGCCAATTTTCCCAGAACCAATGACTCCCACGGTTTTGCCGAAAAAGTTAAAACCGACTAGTCCATCGAGCGAGAAGTTAGCATCTCGGGTGCGTTGATACGCTTTATGAAAACGGCGGTTTAGACACATCATCATCCCCACAGCATGCTCAGCTACTGCTTCCGGTGAGTAAGCGGGTACTCGAACTACTTGAATACCCAGCTTTTTCGCTGCTTCTAGATCTACTTTATCGAATCCGGCACAGCGCATGGCGATCAAACGTGTGCCACCTTGATAGAGTTGCTCTAAAACGTTGGCATTAAGATCATCGTTCACGAAGGCACAAACCGCCTCACACCCTTTGGCCATCTGCGCGGTTTTTTCGGTCAACCGAAAATCATGGAAGTGGAGAGTGAACTGTGAATGATCGACAATCTTATTAAACGAAGCGATGTCGTAGGATTTTGCACTAAAAAAAACGATGTTGAGCATAATAATTCCTGTTTCTTAGAGTTTCTGCAGTATTGATATACCCATTGCAAGGAAAAATAAACCCCAAAATTATTAGGCATAAACGTGTAATTAATGGATGTTTGGACGTCTAGACGCTTGACATGTGTTTGGCTAGCCTTTAGGCTTTGCGCCCTATTTAGTTACAACGATTTGATACCTGCATGCACTACACTCCTTCTTCCAAACCTCAACAGCCCAATGCATTAGCATTATTACCGTTAATGGTTTTCTTACTGCTCTTTATGGGCGTGGGCAGCTATCTGACTTGGCAAGGGGTTGAGTTTGCTTTTTATCAATTGCCAGCACCTGTTGCGGTGATTCCGGCGGTGGTATTGGCGATTACTTTAAGTAAAGAATCCCTTAACCGAGCCATCGAACAATTCTTAAAAGGGGTAGGGCATAGCGATATTATGGCGATGTGCATCATCTACCTTTTGGCCGGTGCGTTTGCTGCGGTTGCGAAAGCGACAGGTGGCGTGGATGCCACAGTAAACCTTGGTTTATCACTGCTGCCAGCAAGCCTGATCCTGCCGGGTTTGTTTGTCATCTCCGCTTTTGTGGCAACGGCGATGGGTACCTCAATGGGAACCATTGCGGCAATTGCTCCTGTTGCTTTAGGCATCGCGCAAGCGGCTGAATTGAACTTGGGTTTGACGGCAGGTGTAGTGTTAAGTGGTGCTATGTTTGGTGACAACCTCTCCATCATCTCTGATACCACGATTGCAGCCACACGTTCGCAAGGCTGCCATATGCGCGACAAGTTTAAAGAGAACATCCGTATTGCTTTACCTGCGGCCGTACTTGCCTTGGTGGTTTTCGCTTTCAGCAGTCAAACAGCACAATCACCTCAAACTTCTGCTATCGAATGGCTGAAAGTCCTGCCTTATCTGACCATCTTGGTTCTTGCGGTAATGGGTTTGAATGTCTTCGTTGTACTGTTGGTCGGCATTATGATGGCGGCTGGTGTCGGCGGCTTCTGCGATGGTTATTCTCTTTCATCTTTAACCAAAGATGTGTATGCGGGTTTCGGTAACATGCAGGAGATTTTCCTGCTGTCGATGCTGATTGGTGGTATGGGTGAGCTGATGAAACAACAAGGCGGATTGGCATTCTTAACTCACCAAATTAGCCGAATGATCAGCAAATTCGCTCGTTCACACAACGATGTGCAAAAGATGCGTGCCAGTGAATTAGGGATTGCGGGCTTGGTGGCTTTAACCAATGCATGTACAGCGAATAACACGGTGGCCATTATTGTGAGCGGTGGTGTGGCGAAGGAATTGGCAGAGCAGAATGGCGTTACCGCGAAACGCTCAGCCAGCTTACTGGATATCTTCTCGTGTATTCTGCAGGGCATACTGCCTTATGGCGCACAAGCCTTGCTGTTGGGTTCCATTTTCCACATGTCGCCACTGAGTGTAGTGAGCTATTCCTACTACTGCTTCTTCTTGGCGATTGCAGCATTTGTGGCGGTATTTCGCCGCCACACCATGCGTTCTTAATTGATACCGCTAAGCTAGAGAGATAACCGACGGCGTTTCGTTTTCGGTTTCTGATTCTTTCGTTGATTTTCACGTTCGGCGAGCTGTTGACGATAGCTCGCCAGATGAAAACGCCGTCTTGGTTTCTGTGCCTCAACCAATTGATTCAATTGCATTTCAAGCTGTTCACTTTTCTCTAGCAACGTATTGATCGTCACATGATCTTTTTTCGCCGTGTCGTCTTCCACGAAAAAAGAAGCCACGCTCGCGGTTAATAAACCGAACAGAGTAATCCCCGTTAGCATCAAAAATACCGCTACGCCCCGCCCAAAACCTGTCACTGGATACATATCCCCGTAACCCACGGTCGTAATTGTCGACATTGCCCACCAGAGCGCATCCGAATAACTGTTGATTGGGCTGGGTGTCCCTTTCTCAACCAAATATACGAAAGCGGCGGAGAGTAATACCGTTGAAAGACTGGTGAGCCCGATAAAACTGAATGTTTTTTGGCGCAGAACCGATCTCGTTTGTCTCCACGCTTTCGGTAGTACCAATAAGATGCGCAGAAAACGCAGAGGACGTAAGAACGGCATTGCTACGATCAGTACATCTGGCCAGTTTTGAATCATGTACTGTAGAGGTTTGGGGCTAACAAAGATTTTTACTAACAGTTCTGTTGCGAAAACGCCCCAAACAATCCAGAGTAAGCCATCAAGAAACTCAAGATCTTCAGGAGATAACACCGCGATGTCGGGCAATAGGGCAACGACAACATAGATGACGGAAAGAACCAACATCGGAGTTTCTGTCGTGTTTTCGACCTTTTCTAATAGCTTTTTTCGAATGGCTTGTTTCATAAAAACTTTTGTAGTGTATTTAAACAGGTGCCTAGCCTACCAAAAAATGCTTATCAGGTATTGATTAAAAACGATATTGCCCGCCGACAGTAAAGGAGAGGCTAGAATAATCCTGCTCTAAGGATTGGTAGTTAAGCTCCATCGTCAGCGCCAAACTTTTGTCTATGCTCGATTGTACTTTGGTGCCAATACCTATATAGGGATTGGTCCCTGAAAGTTGGCGATTAGCATTGACTGAACCTAATTCATAGCGTTCTTTGACTTTCATCCGTGCCAAGCCGCCTCGGGCATAAAGTACAGTGATATTGTTGATCGGTTGTTCCATAAAAGCGCCGAAATAGAATCCTTCGACCTTAACATCTATTTTTTGTTGCTGATTATTCAGCATGTTAGCCCCGTTTCCGATCATGCCAGAATATCCCATATCGAGCCCAATGAATGGCGAGAATTGGTAGTTATAGCCAAATTGAGTAACCCAAGCCTCATCATTACTTGCTGGGTTATCAACCCGACTAAACCCTGTACTTAGAGAAAATAAATAAGGGCTAGAACCTGCATAAGCAGGCAATGTAAACCAACAACAAAGAAGTAGCCAAATATAAGAGCGTGCCATAAATCACCAGTTTCTTTCCCTGAAAGGGGCAATATCTAACGCAAGAGTAGATTTTTAATTAAGCAACAATTGAGCCTAACCCATAGATTTGGTGAATTATTTGTGTGGGGTGTGAGTTTGATCTGATTTGGAGGTATTTTCTGATAGGTGGTTATGTTTTGAGCTGGCTTTGATGTGATATAGATCTAATTAATTGCAATTTCGGCAACGCAATCGATTATTTTCAAAAGGTTTAGAATGTCGATAATTTGGCGTGGTGTGGCTAAGCTTTTGTTTAATAATAGAATTAAAGGTATGAGACTTGAAGAGTGTTAGCTAGGTATGAAAACTTCGGCAGGATAACACAAAAAAAAGTCAAATATCAGTCTTGAGAGAAAAAAAACGCGGCCTATAATGCTGAAAACCGGAGCGTCTGCCAACGCTCCGGTTTTTTTGTGTCCGAAATGTACTGACGTCTGCCAACGAAGGTACTACGCACTCTGCTAAGAGACACAAATGGTCAATTAATCAAGGAATTACACAATGCGTATCGAACAAGAACTTAAGTTAGGTTTTAAAGATGTCCTGTTTCGCCCGAAACGTTCAACCCTGAAAAGCCGTTCTCAAGTAAATTTAACCCGCGAGTTTACTTTCAAACATAGTGGTCGTCAATGGTCAGGCGTACCTGTGATTGCCGCCAATATGGACTCGGTAGGCAGTTTTGCCATGGCTAAAGCCTTGGCTGAGCATGGTGTGATGACCGCAGTACACAAACATTACACTGTGGCTGATTGGGCTGAGTTTGTGAAAAGTGCCGACAAAGCGACGCTGAACAATGTTATGGTTTCAACCGGCACATCGGAAGCCGATTTCCAAAAAACCAAAGATGTGATGGCACTGTCTGATGAACTGATCTTCATCTGTATCGATATCGCGAATGGCTATTCTGAGCACCTTGTTGAGTACGTGCAAAGAGTGCGCGCTGCATTTCCTGACAAAGTCATCTCTGCGGGTAACGTTGTAACAGGCGATATGGTAGAAGAGCTTATCCTTGCGGGTGCCGACATTGTTAAAGTAGGCATTGGCCCTGGCTCTGTGTGTACGACACGCGTAAAAACCGGTGTCGGTTACCCACAACTGTCCGCGATTATCGAATGTGCGGATGCTGCGCACGGCCTTGGTGGTCGCATCATCGGTGACGGCGGCTGTACGTGTCCGGGAGATGTAGCGAAAGCCTTCGGCGGCGGCGCGGATTTCGTGATGCTTGGCGGTATGCTGGCAGGTCATGAAGAAGCGGGCGGCGAACTCATCGTAAAAGATGGCGAAACCTTCATGAAATTTTACGGCATGTCATCGAAGAGCGCGATGGACAAGCATTCTGGCGGTGTAGCAGGTTACCGTGCCGCCGAAGGAAAAACCGTACTATTGCCATACCGTGGCAGCGTAAACGGCACCATTCAAGACATCCTCGGCGGCGTGCGCTCAACCTGTACCTATGTAGGCGCGGCGGAGCTTCGTGAGCTAACGAAGCGTACAACGTTTATCCGAGTTCAAGAGCAAGAGAACAACGTCTACGGGCGTGAGTAAGCCTTAAATTGATCGGAAAAATCGAATGATTAAGAGCCGTTTTTGACGGCTCTTTTTTTTGCTCTAAATTTAGCAAGTGGCGACAAAGTGGCGATAGAGGTGAAAAAATTTTGAAGCGACTGTCGCAGGGCAACAAAGCTCGAAACTAATTTTTGTCCAGAACTTTCACACTGAGCACTTCGTAACTCAGAAGTGTCCAGAAATGTGTTAGGGGCTGGGATCATTGGCTTGAGTGGTGGTAGCGGTTGGTTACCTTTACCATGACCTTAAAAGTTAGATTATCGGAATGTAAGCCTTGTAGCAGCAGGGGTTACTAACTTTCTAACCTAACTTTTAGTTACATGTAATTTTTGTTTCTAATATTAGCTCGCAATTATTACAGGGTGTCTGTAACGGGGATGAGGAATAATATCCACTTTGTGGTGATAAACGGCTTCTATAATTTCTTTTTTTAGAGCCTGATTGGGCTCCGCATCTGCTACTATGTCACCCTCATTAAGAATGACAATTCGGTCGGCATATTGAGCTGCCAAATTAAGATCATGCAAGACCGCGACCACAGTTGCTCCTTGCGTCGCTAATTTTCGAGCTAATTTAAGTGTTGTATGCTGGTGGTGAATGTCGAGTGCAGATGTCGGTTCATCTAATAGTAAAACTTTATTCTCTCGGCTCTGTTCTAACTGAGTGAGTACACGAGCTAAATGAACGCGCTGTTTTTCTCCTCCAGATAAGGTTGGGTAGGAGCGTTGTGCTAAGTGATTAACATCTGTTATTCGCATATTTCTCTCTACGACAGTGGCTAATTGAGCATTAGACATGGTTAAACCAATTCCACCTAATTCAATGACTTCCTCCGTCATAAAATTGAACGACAGAGAGCTACTTTGAGGCAAAACACCAAGATGTTTTGCTAATATTTCTGGTGGCCATTGGTCACGAGGCTTACCAAAAATAGCAAACTCTCCAACAGCTTTAATTTCACCAGTTAATGCCTTTAACAAAGTGCTTTTTCCTGTGCCATTTGGTCCCAGAAGGATGGTGAATTCCTTGCGGTTCAAGCTAAGATCAATGCTATTCAATATTTTTCTATGCTCTAGTGTGACTGACAGCCCTTTTATATACACGGTCTCTCGGCCTGAGTAACTTATCGAATCTGAAGGAACTTCTTTTTTAGGTTTGGAGAGTATAGATAACATTAAAATCTCCCTTTTTGCTTGATCAATAGCCATACGAAGAATGGTGCTCCCAGCAAAGCCGTGACAATACCGACGGGCATATCGAGAGGAGCAATGATAGTTCTCGCCAGCATGTCTGAAATGAGAATTAATAGTGCACCCATAAACAGAGTGACAGGGAGTAGTGAACGGTAATTAGGGCCGATAATCATTCGAGCTAGATGAGGAACAATGAGTCCAATGAAACCGATCATACCTGCTAAAGCGACGGTCATACCTACACCGAATGCAGCCAAAATTATTAAGCGACGTTTTAAAGACTGAACATTGATTCCCATATGACGCGCTTCAGCCTCACCTAATAACATGGCATTGAGCTTATCGGCATCACGATAGTAGGCGATAAACAAAATGATGAGCGTAGCAAAAGCGAGCCATAGACCTTTTTGATTAGCGCCCGCCAATGACCCCATAGTCCAAAGCGACAGGTCTCGCAGAGCTTGGTCATCGGCATAATAGTTCAATAACCCCAATGCCGCGCCTGCCAGTGCTGAAATAGCGACACCGGAAAGTAGCATCATAGTGACGGAAGTTCCGTTGCTGCTAGTACCAAGGCGATACACTGCAAATGTCGTAAAAGCACCGCCGATACAGGCGAACATAGGAACCGTGCCAAAGAGCAGTAAGTTTGGATAGTGGTGAGCAAGATCGCCAAACACTACGATTGCTAACGCCGCACCTAATGCAGCTCCGGAAGAGACACCTATAATGCCCGGATCAGCGAGCGGGTTGCGAAATAGCCCCTGCATTACAGCACCACTAATCGCTAGAATCCCTCCAACAGCAATGGCCAACAAAGTACGAGGTAAACGTACTTGTTGAACAATCATAGTGACATGCGCGGGAAGATCATGGCTGCCAAGTGGTAAAAGGGATTTCAAGCTGTCAGATAAACTGATGTTCATCGCACCCATACTTATGGAAGCAACCGTCGCGCAGTAAAGCGCAATCGCCGCCACTATGCACAGAGTTTTAGCCGAAACCATTCTTGAATCTGTCATCGTTTACTTTTTACCTATTCTTTTGGTGGATAGGATTCTGGTTGTTATCTGTGAAAATGCTTAGTTGATCTTTTGGAAGGCTTTATATAACTCGTCAGTCAGTTCTAAACTTTCAAGTCCAAAGCCGCCAATGATGGCGCTACTACTTACAGGGATAATGCGGTCTTTGCCAGCAACAGGTGTAGCAGCCAGAAGAGGGAATTCTTTCAGAATGCCTTCATGCCCACCTAATGCTTCCCAAGCGCGAGCACTGACCAATAAGACATCAGGTTGCATTTGTACGATGGCTTCCGGAGATAGTGGTTTGTATGAGCTCATTTCTGATTTTGCTGGATTTTGACCGCCAGCAAGGTTGATGATCACATCGATAGTGGTTTTATCTCCAGCGATAGTGGCTGGTCTGCCTTTGGTCAGCATAGCAAACAGCACTTTTGGTGGATGTGCGAGTTTACGAGCTTTCATTGCGTTCAACTGCTCATCAATCGATGCTTTAAGTTCTTTCGCTTTCTCCTGCTTCCCTGTGATTTGCGCGATTTTATCGATACGGCCAAACAGGTCTTCTTCTGTATCTCCAGAAGGCACTGTCTCGACTTTTATTCCGCCACTTTTTAGTAGCGTTAAAGTATTCTCAGGTCCCATTTCATGTGAGCCAATTAAATGAGTCGGTGAAAGAGCCATTAAGCCTTCAGCAGATAACTGGCGGTGATACCCTACTTGCGGCAATGCTTCGTCAGCGTTGTATTTTCGGCTTGTTACATCCACAGCGATAAGCTGGTCTTTCGCGCCTAGCGCAATCAGTAGCTCGGTAATGCTTGAGCCTGCACTAATGATGCGATTGTTTGTCTGTGTTTCTTGTTGAGCGTAAGCCGATTCCATTGATAAAAAAGGAATCGATAAAAATAAACTGAATGCCAAAGCGAGTTTTTTCATTATTGTTCTTCCATAACGATATTAGTGGCGGAAATTTGGTGTTTTTGCATGAATGCAAAGAGGTTGAGCATGGATTCCACATCGGCTTTTTTGTCTGCGGCAATCACAAAAGGTTTATCTGGGTAGGTGCTGCGAGTTTTCAGTAGTTCAGTAGTGAAAGCGTTCCAATCACTAAATTTCACGCCATCTAATGCCCACTTTTCCTCTTCACTGTGTAAGATGCCGATTGAGATAACGGGTTTATCTGGCGAGGAAAGCTGGCTGGCTTCTTCCGTTTTTGGGATGTCGACATTCAGTGTTTGAACACTGACATTCGCAGTAAGCAGAAGAAATACCATCACAATAAAGATGATGTCTATCATCGGCGTGAGATCTGGCTTAAATTCGTCTTCGCTATAACGAGAGTGTGATTGGATCATTACAGCACCTCGTCAGTGGTAACGGTATACGAGCTTTGAGTACCTGAGAAAGGATCAACCACAATACCTTCAATATGCAGATTGCTGTGATTCAGAGTGTACTCAATCTTGGCAAGGGTCTTTTCAACCCACATGCCTAGAAGTTGTGCACCTGTAATTGCAGGTAACGCGATGATCAAACCTGCGGCCGTGGTGGTCATAGCCAAACCTAAACCATCTGCTAACGTTGCTGGTGAAATAACGACAGTGGCATCTGTCATACCACTAAACATTTCCATTAATCCCAGCACTGTACCAAGTAATCCAATCAACGGGCTGATGACACCTATCATCGACAGTAATCGAATACCTGAACGAAACTGCTGACGCTTTTTAAATAGCCAGATACCAACCGCTTCTTCTCTAAGTGGTTTTGTGAAGTGTCTATGTCCTAGCAGCATGCGCATGGATTGGAAAATCAGTTGTCGCCCTTTTAGTTCGTTTTGGATGAAGGCATCCACTTCCTGAGGGCGAGAAAAATCCAGTTTATGGATGCTTCTAAGTATCGCTGTTGTATGTGTGCGGCTGTTAAGCAGCATGTAGATAGTACGCTCGATCAAGATAGCGATAGTAAGGAATGACATGATGATGAGTGGCCATGTCATGATGCCGAGCTGACTATGTATATTGGTTAATGTTTGCATGATAGCGACTACTGTAATTGGAAATTAATCGGAATTTGTACGCGATGAGCAATCGCTTGCCCTTGCTCAACTTGATGTGAAAAATGCCATTCTTTGATTGTGCTAAGTGCTCGCTCGTCTAGTACGTGGTGCCCACTCGATTCAAGCAATAGTTGCTTGATTTGATTGCCTTGTTCATCTAGCCAAACCTCGATAAGCACTTTGCCTTCTAATCCTTGTTTTCTTGCGATTCTTGGGTAGCTCACTGGCGCTGGTTTTGCGCTGAACTTAGGTTTTTTTACTAGCATCGGCTTACTGTCTTGCGCACTCACTTTGGCTGGTGGCGCTGTCTCTTGTTGTTCAGTTTTACTTGTTTCTACTTTCTTTTTTTCTGTTTTGGCTACAGCTGGCTCTTCGATCTTGGAGATCGTTTTTTGTGGTTCTATTTCTGTATTCTGTTCAGCGAGTTGCGTCTTTGGCTTCGTTTTGGAAAGCTCTTTTTTAGGCTGAACCTTTTTTAGTGGCTCTTTATCCGGAGCTGCGTTTTTACTCTTTTTCACTACAGGTACGGATTCTTGTTGAACAGGTTTCTGCTCAAGTGGTTTAGCATCAGCTTTAAGTTCTTTAGCAGCCTTTTTCTCGATGACGGGTTCTAGCGGTTTACTTGCCGAGATGGTCATAAGCTGAATTTGAAGTGACTGAGCGCCATCCTCGGTTGATACATTGATGGTGTTTTTCTGTGGGGTATACGACAGCGCAATACCATGTATTAGGCATGCGATTAAGCCAGCGATGAGATAACGAAGCCTTGTCATTTTTGTCCACTAATCAGTCTGTTTTTTAGTCATTTTGTTACACATTCTTGCAAATCTTAATGAGATCAAATATCATTTGAATTATCGTTTGCGATCGGTATTGTATCGAACAAAATCCTAATTGCAATTTTATAAGCTAATAATTTGTTGCTGATTTGACGGTCATAGATGAAAGCTCGGCAGCATTATTTTTAATTAAGGCATGAGTTATTTATGAAGCCGGTGATTTTTGACAGTACGGATGAATTGATTGTTGGTAAGGACACGCCAGATCCTTTGCGTTTTGCATTTGCTGCCAAGCGTGGAGCTCACGCCGGTGGAGCGATGAAGCCTGTAAATCCTACGCTAACTCAATCGGTTTTATCAGAAGCGTTGAGTCTCTCTGGCGAAGCGAGCGGGCGTTGCTTATACATTCATATTCCGTTTTGTCGTGTTCGTTGCACTTATTGCAACTTTTTCCAATACGCTTCGAGCGAAAAACTGATTGCAGATTATTTCCAAGCGTTAGTGACGGAAATAAAGAGAAAGTCAGCCTTGAAGTGGACACAAAGTTATCCATTTCAAGCTGTCTATGTGGGTGGCGGTACGCCAACTGACCTCAACGCAGCGCAGTTGAAACAGTTAGGTGAGTTGATTCGTCAGTATTTTCCTTTAACACCTGATTGCGAAATTACCCTTGAAGGTCGTGTAAATCGTTTTGATGAATCGAAGTTTGAAGCGGCGCTAGAAGGTGGATTCAATCGTTTTTCTTTTGGTGTGCAGAGTTTTGATAGCAAAGTTCGCCGTAGTGCCAAGCGTCTAGATGATGGCGAAGTGGTGATGAACACTTTGCAAAAACTAGTGCGTTATAACGCAGCTCCGATAGTGATCGACCTTTTATATGGATTGCCTCATCAGACGCTAGACGTTTGGCAGAAAGATTTGGAAGCCTACATTGAATCGGGTGTTGATGGTGTCGATCTCTATCAGTTGCTTGAGTTGCAAAATTTGCCGATGGCGCGTCTGGTGGAACAAGGCAAATTGCCCAACCCAGCTGACACTGCAACTAAAGCTACTATGTATGAAATGGGGGTGGCATTCATGGCAAAGCATCACCAGAGACGTTTAAGTGTTAATCACTGGGCTTCGGGTAATCGTGAGCGCAGCATTTACAACAGCCTAGCGAAAACTAATGCTCAGGTATTGCCTATTGGTGCGGGAGCGGGTGGTAACTTTAATGGTATTAGCACTATGCAGCATCGTGATATGGATGATTACATTAAAGCAATAGAAGCGAATGAGTTTCCAAGTGCCATGGCGTTTCAATCAACATCTAATGAAAGTATTCACAGTGATCTCAAAGCGTCTTTTGACCGTGGAGTATTACTCAAACATGAGTTAGGTGAGTGGTTTGACGCACTTATGCCTTTATTCTCAGCTTGGCAAAAAAGAGGATTAGTGAATATCACCCCTCTCGCTGTTGAACTGACTCTGGCAGGACAATTTTGGTCTGTGACTTTAGCGACGAATGCGATTCAAGTGATTCAGAATCAAACTCAAGCGATGCTTAAAAGCGCTTGAATAAAAACAAAAATAATAGGAGTAACTATGTACACCACTTGTTCAGAGACAGAAGTACAACAAAAAGTGACAGCGGCGTTAGCGGAAGATTCAGCAACACCTGTCTCAACAATGTCTGAGCAACTAGGCTTATCTGAAGGTGCTATTACATTAGCTTTGCCAGACGAAATGATGACTCGTATCGATGGCAAACATGCGCAAACCGTTTTAGAACAACTACCAGAGTGGGGACCAGTAACTACGATAGTTCACTCTTTCGGCTCTATTTTTGAAACGAAAGCCAATTTCCCTAAGGGCAAAGAAGCACACGGCTACTATAACCTGATGGGGAGAGACGGCGAACTGCATGGTCATCTACGCTTAGATTTAGTGGAACACATTGCTTTTGTTAGCAAGCCATTTCGAGCTATGGAAAGTCACTATATCGGTTTCTTCAATGCGAATGGTGATTGTGTTTTTAAAGTATACGTAGGCCGAGATAAGAAACGTCAGCTTTTCCCACAGCAGGTAGAAGCGTTTATGCAAATGAAAAAGGAGTTTGCCGCGTGAATATAGAAAGTCAGCCACAAGAAAATGCTCAACGAGAAGAAGTTCGTCGCGAACGACTACAAGGCCGATTAGAGCCTGAGGTTCGTGAATTCCGAGATTCCCGTAAAACGTTGCAGTTAGCAACGATCAACGCTGCTGGCATTCCAAACGCCACATACGCTCCATTCGCTTTTGATAGCAAAGCTTATTACATCCTCGTGAGTGACATCGCCGCTCATGGGCAAAATTTAAAAACGAACCGTAATGTTTCGATTTTAATGATCGAGGATGAAAGCGAATGTAAGAACATTTATGCACGTAAACGACTGACTTTCGATACACGTGCAGAACTCGTTGAAAAACAAACACAAGATTGGAGCCAAGGCGTTGCCGCGCTAAAAGCGCGATTTGGTGAAATTATCGATAATTTAAGCCAGCTTGGTGATTTCAATCTTTATCGCTTAGTGCCTGAATCAGGACGTTACGTCAAAGGATTCGGACAAGCGTTTGTCATTTCCGGTGATGACATGCTCGATTTTGTTCATTTAACAGAAGGGCATGTTAAAGCTGAAAAAGAGCGTATGGAGCAATAACCGTTACTTAATAACTAGCGTTTAATAACCAGTGATTAATAAATGCTGATTAAGTAAAAATTTAACCTAAGAATCAGCTCAACTAATAACAATATCCTCATCGATTTGATGCTTCAAAGCGGCTCGCTTGCGAATGCCGCTTAGATTCTTGCACTTCAAATTTGAGGAAAAACCATTGAGCCCACTTAAACATTTAAACATGGACATGATAATGATTAAGCAAACTCCGCTTGCCATAGTTATTGGCGCGTTGCTATCAGCGCCAGCAGTCGCTGAAGAAACTACCTACTCATTTGATGAAGTTGTTGTGTCGGCAACTCGTATTGAACAGGATAAAAAGGACGTATCTTCAACTGTTGAAGTTGTTGATCGTGAAGAACTTGATGAAACGATGACTTCAAATTTGAAGGATACGTTCAAATATACACCAGGTGTTGATGCACAAGCTGATGGCCGATTTGGTGTTTCAGGTTTCAATATTCGTGGTATGGAAGATAGCCGCGTGAAAGTGATGGTTGATGGCGTTCAACAGCCAGTACCTTACAACCCTGGTGCTAGTCAGCAGCGTAAATATCCTAATACCATTGAGCTAGATACCTTAACATCGGTAGAAGTGAATAAAGGACCATCTTCAAGTTTGTTTGGTTCCGATGCGCTTGGCGGTGTGGTGTTGTTCCGTACAAAGAATCCAGAAGATGTTTTAGTTACAGAGGGTGATGAGCACCGTTTTGGTATTAAGAGTAGCTACTCATCAGTGAATAGTGAGTTCAAAAATACCTTGACTTGGGCTATGCGCAAAGGTGACTGGGAAACGATCACTATGCTGACTTATGCCGATGGCAGCGAATACAAGACCCATGGTGATGGAGCGGATGTTGAAGGTACAGATCGTGGTGCTGCAGATCCGGCTGATACACAATTGATGAATGGTTTAGCGAAAGTTTTTTACCAAGCAAACGAGGCTCATCGCTTTGGTCTAACGTTTGAATATTATGACTATCAGAATGATTCATACCTTGCGTCTCAGGAAGGTTCTGGAATCAACATGGGGGCAATGGGGACGTTAGTTTATAACGACTCATCAGTACAAGATGAGAATACCCGCATGCGCGTTGGTTTTGAGCACGACTGGAAAATGAATGCAGCGTTGGCTGATGAGTTATTGTGGAAATTGAGCTACCAAGCGACAGAAAGTGAATCTGATAACTATGATACAACCAACTGGGGAAGTATTTATGTTGACCGTATGCGTAATCGTCAGCGTATTTCTAGTGATGATTCCGTCCAGTTCGATGCCCAAGTCAATAAACTGATTGAAGCGGAAACGCACTATCACCAATTAACCTATGGGGCGAGTTATCTTCAGAATGATTTCTCATTAGAGAATACAGACTATATTCTGAGCAGTGGTACACAATCTTCCGGTAGTACTGGTTTGCCGAATGCAGACGTGCGTCAATGGGGTATGTTTATTCAAGATCAGCTATTCCTATTTGATGAAAAGTTAGTCCTTTCAGCGGGTCTTCGTTACGACTCCTTTAAAACAACACCTGAAACCACAGAAGGTTATGATACTGAACAGGTTGGCAGCAGTAATGATGCTGTAACAGGTCGAGTTGGTGCTGTTTATCATGTTGCTGATATGTTCAGCCCGTATGTGCAAATCAGTCAAGGCTTTAAAGCGCCAACGGTTTATGACTTGTACTACAGCTACAGTGAAGGGGTTATTTTCGAAGGTAATCCTAATCTAGAAGCAGAAACCAGCCTGTCTTATGAGCTTGGTTTCCGTGGTGAGAATAAGTTCCTCCAATACGAAGCAAGTGTTTTCTACAACGACTACAAAAACTTCATTACTGATGAAGTAGTCGGTGAAGATGCAAGTGCAAGTAAAGACATCATTACGATGAAAAATATCGATGAAGCAAAAATATACGGTGCTGAATTCGCAACTACAGTGCTTGGTCCCAAAGGTATTTATAGCCGTTTGAGCTTAGCTTACCTCGATGGCGAAGATAAGAGTACGGGTAAACAGCTTGATTCTATTGCTCCCTTCACTGCAAATGTTGGTTTCGGCTATAACTCGGCAGATGAAACATTCGGAGCATTGGTCAACTACAAATTTGTAGCGAAGAAAGATGACTGGGAAGAAGAAGATAACGTTGATGCACCTTCATATAATGTTGTTGATTTGACTGCTTATTATAAACCGTTACAGGATATGACTTTACGTGCTGGTCTATTCAACGTTTTCGACGAAAAATACTGGTTATTTACAGATGTTAGCGGTGAAGACGATACCTTAAGTGATTTTGATTCTCAAGCTGGTCGCAACTGGGGTGTAAGTGTGGAATATAACTTCTGATCCCAAATGACTATTGATAAAACACAGGGCGCATTGCGCCCTTTTCTAATTCATTTTTTTGTTTCTTCTTAAATTTTAGAGATTCTTACGCCTCTTTTAAGTTCATATAGCAGGCGAAGGTTTTCATTGGAACGTTGTGTAAATCCATAACTATCAAACAATAAAAGCATCGTTAAATTCTGGCTCAGCGCTAAAGCTGATCCGCACCACCAGTTTTGGACACCGAGTTAAGTGAGTACAATCACTAACGAGGTGAACCATGACAAACAAAAAGAAACGTATTATCCATTCTCCTGAATTTAAAGCCGAAGCCCTGAAGCTAGCTGAGAAAGTGGGAGTGGCTGCGGCAGCAAGACAGCTCTCCTTACATGAATCTCAGATCTACGCTTGGCGTAAGGCTGTAAAGAAAGACACCACGACCAGTCAGCGAGAGCAAGAACTAGCCGCTGAAGTAGCCAAGCTTAAAAGGCAGTTAGCAGAACAAGCAGAAGAGCTAGATATCGTAAAAAAGGCCACCACCTACTTCGCGAAAAATCTAAAATAGATTGCTATGAATTTATGCTCGAACACCTGCTGAGCTACAGTGTTGTCCGCATGGCTAAGGTGTTCAGGGTTTCTCGAAGTGGGTTTTATTATTGGATTAAACATCGTCACAAGGCCATCCAGCGCGAGACAATTCGTCAAGAGCTTGATACAAAGGTCAAAGATGCTTTTAACAACAGTAAAGGTCGAGATGGTTCAAGACGTATCCAGAAAGAACTAGCTGAGAACGGTGATAGCCATAATGTTAAAACCATTGCAGCTAATATGAAGCGTCAAGATTTAACGCCGAAAGCTGCACGCAAGTTTAAGTGCACTACGGACAGCAAGCATCAAATGCCTGTTGCTCCAAATGGTCTGTACCATTAATACTGACTATCAAGCTAAGCGACTTTTCCATACTTTTACTTGTTCATTAAATTCTAATTTAGAACATACAATGACACGTTTATGTCCAATCCCGACCTAGCTGATTAAATTAGCTCAGTAATATCTTGCTAGTTAGGGTTTAGTCATTTACCTCTTGTTCAATCTGAGGTATTCACATAACTAAGGCATGGTGGGAAAGTCGCAGTAGAAAGTGACATACGACAGTATTCCATTTTACAGTCTCTGCATAGGGGATTTATCCCGTTGCTACGAGCTGTCCGTTTGTGAGGCAGAAAGGCTTTAGGATGACAATTTGATGCTGGGGATTTATCCGTTCTTTCAGATCATGAAGGCCTTCGCTTGTCTTAGAAGCCTATTGTTTTTCCGGTTCCTTTATCGTTACAGCCAACGTTCCCACTTTCATCCTTCGCTATTCAATCGCTTATATTTTTGAATTTCAGACAAATCTCTCTGTATTCCATCGATTACGACAGCTGAGAAAGATTGTAGCGGGAGTGATGATATCATCATGCTTGCATATTCGGTACTTTCGAGTAGTTCTTATGTGACGATGGCGGAACATCAAATATTCAAAGGATTAGCGATTGGCGTTTCGAAGATGGTTGAACAAAAAGAGCCACATGATGTGGCTCTTTTGCTATTGGTTTCACACCTAAATCGGTTTAGCCGATGATGACTTTGTCACTGGCTTTGAAGAGCTGCGACGAGGGCGGTTTGCTGGTTTTTTCGGCGCTGAATGAGTGCCGCCTTTTTTCGCTGTGCGAGCTTGCCCTGTAGATTGACCTCGGTGGCCAGCTTTAGGTTTGTTTTCAACTGCGCTGCCTTTGTTTTCTCCAGCTCCCTCTACCTTTTTAGGCTTTTTGGGCTTTTTCGGTTTCAAAGGTCGAGTGTCTAACTTTGACTCAGGGAGTTGGTTGGTCGGCTCAAATCCCGCTAAGTTTACACGAGGCAGTAAGGCTTGCGTTAAACGTTCAATGGCAAATAATTCCGGTGCTTCAATGGCACTTACCAAGGATATTGCTTTACCGACTTCACCTGCACGGCCTGTTCGGCCAATTCGGTGCACGTAATCTTCAGCAATTTTCGGCAATTCAAAATTCACCACTTGAGGCAGTTGCGGGATATCAATACCACGCGCAGCAATATCTGTTGCGACCAGAATACGCACCTCTCCCGCTTTAAAATCCGCCAGTGCTCGGGTGCGTGCGCCTTGGCTCTTATTGCCGTGAATCGCGGCCGCGGTTAAACCTTGCTCGTTGAGATAAGTGGCTAAACGGTTGGCACCATGCTTGGTACGCATAAATACCAGCACTTGTTGCCAATTCCCCTCTTTGACCAATTTCACCAGCATGTCCGGTTTCTTTTTCACATCAGCAGGATAAATGCACTGCTCAACAGTTCTTGCCGTTGAGTTGGCTGGGCTGACTGAAATTTCGACGGGGTTATTCACCAAGCCTTTAGCAAGTTCACGGATTTCGGTCGAGAAGGTGGCTGAAAACAGTAGGTTTTGGCGCTTTTCTGGCAATAATTTCAGTATCTTACGAATATCACGAATAAAGCCCATGTCGAGCATGCGATCTGCTTCGTCAAGTACCAAAATTTCCAATTGATCAAATTTGACCGCATTTTGGTTATACAGATCCATTAAGCGGCCTGGGGTTGCCACTAAGATATCCGCACCTTTACACATTCGCTGCATTTGTGGGTTAATTTTCACACCACCAAACACAACCGCGCTCTTGAGCGGTAGATGGCGGCCATAGAGCATGACATTGTCTTGGATTTGTGCGGCCAGTTCACGCGTTGGGGTAAGGATTAAAGCGCGAACTTGATTGGCGCGAACTTTTGGCCCTTTTGCCAGCAATTCTAAAATGGGTAGCGTAAAGCCAGCCGTTTTTCCTGTGCCAGTTTGAGCTGCGGCCATCACGTCTTTGCCTGCTAAAACCGCAGGAATAGCCTGTAACTGAATCGGTGAAGGCGTGTTGTATCCTTTCTCTTCAATAGCTTTAAGGATTGGCGCAGACAGACCGAGCGAGGTAAAACCCATATATCATTCTCAACAGTAATCAAATAACGCGGGAAGTCCGCGCAAAGCCCGCCATTCTGAGGCCTTTATTGATTAGTAGCAACCGCTATCTACAATGCCAAGTCATTTGGGTAGAGAGAGCATGAAGATTGGTCGTCAATAAAAAGAGCCACACTTAGTGGCTCTTTGGCTATTGGTTACAAGCTTTGTTTAGCCGATGATGATTTTGCTGAGCACAAATCCCACACAGCAGGCTGAGATCACGGAAATCAGACCGACAGCCATAAAGGAGTGGTTGAAATACCACTTACCGATCTTGGTGGTGCCTGTGTTATCGAAGTTGACGGTGGCAATATCCGATGGGTAGTTCGGAATAAAGAAATAACCGTACAACGCTGGCATCAAGCCAATCAGCAGTGCGGGTTCTAAACCTAGCCCTAAACCAACTGGGAGCATCATCCGCGCGACCGCCGCTTGTGAGTTCACCACCACAGACACAATGAACAGCGCCAGAGCAAATGTCCAAGGGTAGTTGGTCACCATCTCCACGATGCCAGATTTAAATTGTGGCATGGCGTATTGGAAGTAGGTGTCAGACATCCACGCGATACCGAAGATGGCAATCGCAGCAACCATGCCTGATTTGAACACTACACCGTTAGGTACAGAGCGTGGGTCTGTTTTGGTGGCGAGCAAAATGATACCGCCGAAACAGAGCATGATCATTTGAATCACCATGTCCATGCCAATTGGTTTGGTACCTTCTTGAATGGTGCGGATCTCCGGCCACATTGCAATCACCACGATCACTAAAATCGAGGAGATGAACAGCAGCACGGAGTTACGTGCTGACGCTGGCAAGGTTTCATCGAGTGACGTGGCGGTGGTATTGAGGATTTTCTCGCGCCAGACTGGGTCTTGCAGTCTTGCTTGATATTCAGGATCGTTCTCCAGCTCTTTACCGCGTCTCAAACTGTACAGCGACATTAAAAGCGTACCGAATAAAGTCGCTGGTACCGTGACCATCAAAATCGATAGTAGGGTGATTTCATGGTTAATGTTGGAGAGTTGTGCCAAGTAGTAAACCACGGCGGCCGAAATTGGCGAGGCGGTAATGGCGATTTGTGACGCAACGGATGCTGCCGCCATAGGTCGCTCAGGACGAATGCCGTTTTTCAGGGCAACGTCACCAATGATTGGCATGATCGAGTAAACCGCATGGCCTGTACCCAGCATAAACGTCATGGTGTAAGTGACAAAAGGGGCAATTAAAGTGACACGTTTTGGGTTTTTGCGCAGCATGCGCTCCGCCACTTGCAGCATGTATTTTAAGCCGCCAGCGGCTTCAAGAATCGAGGCACAAGTGACAACCGCGAGGATGATCAGCATCACCGTGATCGGTGGTGACGTAGGTGGCATTTTGAAGATGAAAACCTCAATGACCAACCCAATCCCTGAGACAACGCCAAGGCCAATTCCACCATACCGTGAGCCGATATATAGCATCAGAAGTAGAAAGAGAAATTCCACATACAGCATTCGATGTTCCCTATATTTAAATGAAGTTGTATGTATTGTCCGGTTTCATTTGCAAAAATTATGAAGCAGAGTTCACAGAATCCTCGCCGAGAAAAAATGGATATTGATATTCAGGTGGGAGTCACACTATCACGCTGAAAAGTAAAGATTTTTGATGGGTTTGTGTAACGAATTTGTTGCGCCTCTGGGGCGGGGGATTCAGACACCAAGCCAAGTTGGAAGCTTGGCTTGATGTACATCAAAAAGCGGCTTAGTCGTAGATGGTTGGAATTGGCTGACGCTTATGTTGAGTCGCGTTATAAATCGCGATCAAACGTTGGCTGACTTCGGCAGGTACGGGTTTACCTTCCAGAAAATCATCAATCTGCTCGTAAGTCAGATTCAGGGCCGTTTCATCGGCTTTGAGTGGCGCTAATTCTTCAAGATCCGCCGTTGGCGTTTTGTGAACAAGCTGCGCTGGCGCACCCAAGGTTTCAGCCAATAAACGAACTTGGCGTTTATTCAAGCCGTACAGAGGGGCTAGGTCACAAGCACCATCACCAAACTTAGTGTAGAAACCGGTGATGTTTTCTGCCGAGTGATCGGTGCCCAACACTAATCCGCCCACGTATCCCGCAATTTCATACTGTGCCACCATGCGGGCGCGCGCTTTCACGTTGCCTTTGATGAAATCAATCTTAGCCGGATCGCTTGGAACTAAGCCAGTATTTGCTAAGGCTTGTTGTGATGCCGCATGTAGCCCATCAACGCCCGCTTTGATGTTCACGGAAACCGAGTGGCTAGGGCGAATAAAGGAGAGAGCGAGTTGTGCTTCTGCTTCATCTTTTTGCTCGCCGTAAGGTAAACGTACTGCGATAAATTGGTACTCAGAGGTATTGTGTTGCTGATTAAGCTCTTCGACGGCAAGTTGAGCTAAACGGCCACAGGTGGTGGAGTCAACACCACCACTGATGCCCAGTACCAATGATTTGCAGCGAGCTTCTGTCAGCTTACGCTTAATAAAAGCCACGCGGCGTTCGATTTCAAAATGAGGATCGATCGAAGGCAGCACGCGCATTTCTTCACGGATCTTGTGTTCCATAGGTTCCTTTCCTGCAAGCAATGTCAATTTTTCGGTGTATGATACCGCAATCGTTGAATTAGAAAACCGAGAAAGGGCATTTCCTGATCGGCAAGGTGCACAATGAAAAAGATTGCGGTGTTTGGCAGCGCCTTTAATCCGCCGACCTTAGGCCACAAAAGTATTATTGATTCGCTTGGTCATTTTGATTTGATTTTGCTAGTACCGAGCATTGCCCATGCTTGGGGGAAAATCATGCTCGATTATGAGCAACGTAATCGACTGGTCGATCAGTTCATTCAAGATATTGACTCAAGCAAAGTGCAACGATCGGATGTTGAAGAAACCTTGTACACACCAGAAAACTCCGTCACCACTTATGCCGTGCTTACCCGCTTGCAAGCCCTGTATCCTGAGGATGAGTTGACGTTTGTTATCGGGCCAGACAATTTGCTCAATTTCGCGAAGTTCTACAAAGCGGATGAAATACTGCAGCGCTGGGCAGTGATGGCTTGCCCTGAAAGGTTGCCGATCCGCAGTACCGCGATTCGCGATTTATTGCAGAATGGGCACCCCATTACAGGTATGACTACATCAGGGGTTGAGCAGATTTTGTATCAGCATCAGCTCTATTTAGATCCTGAGCAGTAACGCACTCCTCGGCTGAGTTACTGCAATTTGAACTCAGCCAGTTGGTGGCGAATCTCATTCATTTCATGTTGATAATCACTCACGATGTTGTTCATGGTCGTGGCCAGTGAACCAGTGTTCTGCGCGATTTCAGCTAACACATCCACATCACGATCTACTGCATCACTGGCCGTGGATTGCTCGGTCGTTGCATTCGCAATGCTATTGATGTGTTGATTGACCAGTTCGATGACGGATTCAAGTTCTGCCACGCTCGTTTTCACTGTAGAGACGGAATCAAAAGTGGTATGGGTTGCTTCGCGGCTCTTATCCATGTTTTTCACCGCGGTATTGGTGTTAGAGGATATGTTGGCCAGTAGCTGGCTGATGTGCTCCGTGGCTAACTTACTGCGCTGTGCTAAATCACGAACTTCAGAAGAAACCACGGCAAAACCACGGCCGTGCTCACCAGCACGAGCGGCTTCAATAGCGGCATTCAGCGCCAACAAATTGGTTTGTTCTGAGATCCCGTTGATCGTATCTACGATTTTGCTGATGTTTTCTGCATCCGTTTCTAAATCTTTCATGCATTTTTGGGTCTGTTCAATCTGATCAACTAAGGCTTCGACCGAACGGAATGACGTCAGGCTTTGAGTTTGGCAAGCAATGACTTTATCGGTCATCTGTTTGGTTTCTTCTAAGGCACGTTCAGAAGATTGGGCAATTTCAACACTGGACTGAGATAACTGAGTCATCGCCGCGGCGATATTGGCACATTTAGCATTGGTTTCCTGACTGCTGCGCCCGAGTTGCTGAGAACTGGTGACGATTTGCGCGAGCTGCTCCGTGCTGTGTTCATTGGTGTTCAAAATGTGTTGCAGCACTCGACGAATACTATCTGTTAAGCCATTGACGCTGCGGGATATCTGAGACATTTCATCTTGACCAGTATCGTTGAGCTCTTGACTTAAATCGCGATGAGCAGACATGTGCGCCAAGCCTTTGGTTAAGCTGCCGACGCGTGATTTTAGGCTCACTACCGAAAAATAGAGTGACAAGATTGAAGTAATGCCAATCAGAATACTGAAGATCAAAATGCTCCATTTGTTTTTGACAGCTTGGCTAGATTGGGTGATTGACAGATCAAGCATTTTTCCTTGAATGCTGTTGCGGATTTGATTGATCAATTTTATTTGTTCTGTCGCAGAGCTAAACCACTCTTGTGGAGCAGGGCCTTGCAGCGCATCTAAAGTGGATTTTTGACTCAGATAACTTTGTTGTGTATTGAGCACTTTTTTCCACACATCACTGTTTTTTATTTGGTTTAGAGTGCTTTTAAGTTCATCTGGCATGGTTATTTGGGCCGAGCGTTCGGCATAACTGCCCGATTCGATATAGCTACTAATCGCGGTGTATTGCGCGGCATCTGAACTTTTTTTCGCGAAGGCACCGTTAAGTGCGCCACGAACTTGCCCTGCTCGTTCTTTCATCACGACGACGGAAATGAGCGAGCTGCCCAATTCGGCAACGATGGGATTATCAATCGTTGATAGCAAAATCAAGCTGTTATCAATTGCGAGCTGGTTGAGGTCTGAATAGTAGTTGAAGGGGGAGAGTGAGAGCTTTAGGGAATCAACTTGTTCTCGAACCGTGTTCAATTTGTCTAGCTGGTTTTTTACATCCGCTTTGAGTTGGCTTACTAGCTTAGTATCTAAGTAAGTGGGTTCGAAATTCAGTACCGCTGCCACATGGAGATTACTTTCTTGGCGCTGTTTACTTAAGGATTCGACTTGTGGCCCTTGTCCTTTTGCGCCAATAACCCCTGCCGTTAGTCCACGTTCTAAGGCCAAGTTATGCGCGAGATTATCGTATAAAAGGATGAGTTGTACCGTCTCTTGATCATGCTCAGCGCTTAAAGCGCGTTGTTGATAATCAATGTAGTTACGTGTGGCAAGAAATAGAGCAATAAGAATGGGGAGCCCAGCAATAAGCGTAACGATTTTGTATAAAGGAAATTGGGTCAGTAGTCGTTTCATGGTGTCCTCTGACATGAATGGTTATAAATTTATACCTATGCAATCTTAGTTGATAGTGGCGTTTTAGTGGCTTAATGAACTAGCACTTTCGAATTAAGGTGGTGCAAAGGTTGATTAGACTCACATTTTATAGGTGTTTAAATGCCTATTTTTGTCACTCCTGATGGCTGAATATGTGCTAAACCTATAGAACAAGAACATTTTTTATGAGGGTTGACATGGATCTGTTTGCCGATATACGCGATCGTTCTAACGAAGACATAGCAAAAGCACAGTCACCGGTTGTGGTCGAACCTTGGCGAGTTTTGCTGGTGGACGATGACGAACAGATGCATCAGATAACCCGCTTAGCGTTGACTGGATTTCAGTTTCAACATCGTCCTTTAGAGTTGATTTCAGTTTTGTCAGGACATGAAGCACAAAAAGTGATGGCGGAAAACAATGACATTGCTCTGGCACTGATCGATGTGGTGATGGAAACTGAACACGCAGGGTTAGATTTGGTGCGTTATATTCGCGATGATCTGCAAAACAGACAAGTGCGCTTAGTTTTGAGGACGGGCCAAGCGGGGCAAGCCCCCGAAGATAAAGTGATCAAAGACTACGAGATTGATGATTACAAAGAAAAAACCGAGCTGACTACCCAAAAACTAAGAACCTTACTTTATTCCATGCTGCGCGCGTATCGTGATCTGTGTTTGATTGAAGATCAAAAGCTGGGTTTGAGCCGTGTCATCGAAGCATCGGCAAATGTTCAAAACACCAAAACATTACAAGCTTACGCAACCTCAGTGCTTAGCCAAGTGACCTCCTTACTTAAACTTAAAGCTTCTGCCTTATATTGTGTTGTTAGCCCGAGGCCTGATGGTGATCAATGCAATGCGTTGACCGTCGCTGCGACAGGAGAATACGTGAATTTTTATTCCGAGTCCGTATTTGAAGGGTTACCTCATCAGGTGGAAGAACGTTGTAAGGAAGTGCTTACACAAAAAATGTCGCGAGATTATGGGGATGCTTACGTTTTTTTCAAAGATGATGATCGAGGGGTGGATAGCCTGCTCTACATCAACCTAGAAGGGCATCTGTCAGATTTGGATCGTAAGTTACTCGAGATCTACATGTATAACATTGGGTTGACCTTTGAAAACTTGAACTTAATGGTGGATCTCAGAGAAACCTCGAAAGAGTTGGTTTACAACTTGGCTAATGCGGTTGAAGCCAGAAGTAAAGAAACTGGCGCTCATGTGCAGCGGGTATCACTGTTCTGCGAACGTTTGGCAATGCTGTATGGTTTGCCAAGTGCTGATGTTAGCTTAATTAAAAATGCCTCTCCATTGCATGATGTGGGTAAGGTCGCGATTCCCGATAGCATTTTACATAAGCCCGGAAAATTAGATGCAGATGAGTGGCTGATCATGCAAAAACACGTGGAATATGGCGTGGATATACTGAGTAAATCCAAGCGCCGATTGATCCACGTTGCGAAAGAAATCGCCGCAACACACCACGAAAAGTGGGATGGTTCGGGATACCCTAATCAATTAGTGGGAGAAAATATTCCGATTTCTGGACGGATCACGGCCTTGGCCGATGTTTTTGACGCGCTGGCTGCCAAACGTTCTTATAAAGAGCCTTGGCCAGATGGGAAAATTCGCGATGAGCTGATCGCGCAAAAAGGGCGGCATTTTGATCCTAAACTTGTGGAATTGCTACTAACACATTGGGATGACTTTATTGCGATTCGAGAATCTTTACCAGACTAGACTCACTGTGAATTAGGCGAATAAGGATAGAAAACCTCACGATGTGAGGTTTTTACATTGATTTTCACTGATATGAGTACCAACAACATCGAGAGCCAAAGAAAGTCGGTGGTCTTTAAGCGGCTAAATCTTGTTGTAATACCTTAGGCAGCATGATGGTGTAATGCACACCATGGCCGATCTCAGATTCGAATTCGAGTTCTCCTTTGAGTTTCTGCTTCACTAAATTGAAAACCAGATTCAGCCCTAAGCCAGAGCCACCGGAACCGCGCTTGGTAGTGAAAAAAGGCTCAAAGATCTTTTGATGCAGCTCAGGTGGTACACCACAACCGTTATCTCGATATTCGAGAATGATGTTGTTTTCCTGTTCATAAAACTGGATTTCGATGTGAGGGGAAGGCTGCTCACTAAACGCATGAGTGATGCTATTCATCACTAAGTTAGTGACGATTTGCGTCAATACTCCCGGTAAGCTATTCATTATGATGCCGCTATCTCCCGTAATTTTTGGCTCAACTGGAATTTTTCGAGTTTCCGCATGCAAACTGGCGAGTAGAGCTTCCAACACTTGTTTGACATTGAACTGGCTTCGGCTTTCTGAAACCTGATCTACGGCGGTTTGTTTAAAATCGCGAATGAGTTTTGCGGCACGATTTAAATTGGTTTCCAACATGGATGAGCTTTGCGTCATGTGCTCAAGTAATTCTGAGAATTGTTGGCTTGTGAGTGTTTGAGCTTGGAAAGCGCGCAGCAGTGCTTCTCGTGTTTCTTGAATGACAGAAGTTGCCGTCACGGCAATACCGAGTGGTGTGTTGACTTCATGCGCCACTCCGGCCACCAAACCGCCTAATGCAGCGAGTTTTTCTGATTCGATCAACTGCTCTTGTGTTTGGCGCAGTTTCTGTAAGCTCTGCTCCAAGTCTTGCGTACGTTCTGCGACCAATTGCTCTAGGCTTTGATTCATCGTTTCCAAACTCAACTGAGCCTGTTTTAGTGAGGTAATATTGATCGCTGTACCTCGGAAACCGAGAAATTGTTGCTGCTCATCGTAACGAGCAACGCCTTGAAACAGTAAGTAGGCCTCTTGCCCATCGTGCAATATCACCTTGGTTTCACAGTTAGAGAAATCTTGGCGAGTTTGAATACAGTGGAGCAACGGGGAAGCGTCTCGTAACGGAGGTATGCTCTGAAACGGGATATGTTTGACCTCTGGCAGAGTCAGAGCTTCCTCCATCGGTTCTGAAGCGTAGATTAATGCGCCATCTGCATCGGTTTCCCATAACCAATCGGATGCGGCTTGGGCAAAATCAGCAAGGCGTTCTTGTTCTGATTTGATATTGCGATACAGGATGGTGACATTGTCCGTGATCTTGTTAGTTTCATCTGCGAGCCATTGCAGCTCATCATTTTTCTCCATAATCCAGTGGTTGTAATTCAGCTCTAAGGGGCCTTTGGGGTGACGAGGATTGTATTGCCGCAAAAACTGAGCGATGGCAAAAATGCGTTGGTTCACGCTAGAGTGGAAGATCACCAAAATGACATAACAGACAATTGCAGTCTTAAGAGCATTCACTGCCAATGTGACTAAAAACTGGCGGATCAAGTAGTTGTAGATTTCTTGCGCATCCGATTCTACGTACAAGTCACCAATTTTTTCGCTTAAACCTGTTTCAGGGTTGGTATACAACAAAGGGTAAGTATTACTCAACGCCATGTTTTTTACGTGCTGGCCAGCTTCAAAGTGGTAATCCCCAGAGGTGATTTGCAAGAAATCAATATGTGGGAGGTTTTCCAACCCTTCTAGTCGTTGGCGAAGCACGACCAAATCATAATTCCACAGTGAGGTTGCCAGTAGTTCGGCATGGATGGTTTGGATCTCGACATGGCGAGCTTCAACATTGTTAAACTCACGGTTGTAGTCCACATACGTTTGCGCCAATGTCATCACTAAAGTGACCGCACCACTTAGCAGAACCATGATCAGAATAATACGCCGTCCAATGCGGCTAAGCAGGGGGCTGATACCTTTCTCTTCTATGTAGCGACTTCTCATTCATCATTCTATTTTTGAGTTGGTTGTTTTCAGTATAGTTGGCTCATTCAGGTTTGTACTTACAGCGGTGAATTGAGCAGCTCAAGCTACACTATTCAAAAAGAAGGAGAAAAAGATGCGTGGGATAGTTTTCGTTTTGTTGTGGCTTGGGAGCCATGCCGCCTTTGCTGAGAATATTTTGGTTATTGAAAGCTACCACGAGGGATATGCGTGGGATGCGAGTTACATTCGGGGTCTAAAGCAGGTGATTGGCGATAAGCATTCGCTCACATTTTTTGAAATGGATACCAAGCGCATTCCTGAGCGTGAGTACGAAGAAGCCGCTTTGCGTGCTTTCGCGGTTTATCAGAAGCTAAAACCGGATTTAGTGGTGTTAGGCGATGATAATGCACTTTATTACATGCTTCCCAAACTCTTTCACGAACCGATCCCCATTGTGTTTTTGGGGATTAATTCCAATCCTCGTCAGCTACTGGATCAATATTACGCTGAGGCTCAAGTGACTGGAATTTTAGAACAGCCCCTGTTTGTGAAAAATATGGCGGAGATAGGCCGCCTATTGCCCATCCAAAAACGCAAAGTGTTGGTGCTGTTTGATTCAGGTAATACCTCGAAAATTGCGTTGGAGTACATGCATAGTCAAGACAGCCTCATTAAGGAAAACTTGGGTATTGATGTGGAAATTCGAGTGATTAAAAGTGAACAAGAGTGGCACCATGCGGTGGAAAATGCTCCTGAGGAAGGTTTTGGCGCGATAGCGGTTGGCCTTTATCAGACACTAGTCAATATTGATGGATTAAATGTTCCACCGGAACATATCCTGAGTTGGACCAACCAAAACTCGACATTACCGCTGTTTGGTTTTTGGGATTTCTCCATTGGGAAAGGCAAAGCGGCGGGTGGGGTCGTACTCTTTGGACAAGAGCAAGGGCAAATGGCGGCAGAGATCGTTTTGCGTATTTTGGATCATGGAGAAAAGGCCAAATACATCCCAATTCAGATTAATCGCCAAGGGAGAGGTATTTACCAACCGGATGAGTTTGCCCGTTGGGGGCTGAAACCACCGAAAGATTGGTTGGTGGCGGAATAAAAAACGCCCTGCGTTTGCAGGGCATTCTTTTAAACTCGATGCAAGTTAATGGGGGGGGGTTAGGCCTCAACCGGTTCTTGCTGCCAACGGTTTTGGCGTAAGTTAAATGCACAAAACAGTACAAACCACACGCTGCTCGCGGCTAAACCAGCCCAAACAGAGTGCAGTAAACCCATCGCAAGATAACCAAGTAGTGCTCCCATGGCGGCACTGATTGCGTAAGGAAGCTGAGTTACCACGTGATCAATATGGTGGCTACCGGCGCCAGTCGCAGAAAGAATACTGGTACTGGAAATGGGTGATGCATGATCACCAAACACCGCGCCTGCCAATACGGCAGAGAGGGTTGGCAACATCAGGCTGATGTCTGATGCCGCAGCAATATCACCCGCCAAAGGCAGCATAATGCCGAAGGTTCCCCAACTGGTACCGGTAGCAAAAGCCATCAAACAAGACAGAACGAATACCAAAGCAGGCAGCAGTTCAACAGGCAGATTGCCTTGAGTCAGAGAGGCGAGATAAATGCCGGTTTGTAGATCACGAACCACACCGCCAATCGTCCAAGCAAACAGCAGAATGATGATCGCAGGCATCATCGCCATCACGCCTTTTGGTGCGGTAGATAACCAAGTTTGCGCAGACAGTTTTAAGCGCAGTGACAGCACAATCGATACCGCAAGGCTACACAGTGCTGCATATACCAAAGATTGAGCAACGTTGGTATTTTCGAGTGCGCCAATCAGAGAAAAGGATTCCCCGTTCGCGGCAAGTACATCGTTACCCGTATGAATCATGAAAATCAGCGTAGTAATCGTGAGCACTGCGATAGGTAACACCATATCAATCATAGTGCCGCGAGCGGTTTCTCCGCCTTCCATATCCAACCCTGCTGGGCGGCCTTTGCTTTCATCCCACAATTTACCTTCACGAGCCCACGCTTCATGTTGGCGCATTGGGCCAATATCCATTGGCAAGAAAATCACCGCCAATACCATAAGCAGCGTAAACACCGCGTACAGGTTCATCGGTATCATCTGCACGAAGGCTGAAATGGCGCTGATTTCCGTCATTTCGTGAGCGGCTAGAATTCCGCCAATGAGAGCGATGATGTAAGCGCCCCATGAAGAAATAGGGGTGATCACACAAACTGGTGCGGCGGTGGAATCGAGCAGATAAGCCAGTTTGGCACGCGAAATTTGGAAACGGTCTGTCACAGGGCGGCAGATGGCTCCCACCGATAGGCTGTGGAAGAAATCATCAATAAAAAAGGCAAACACCATCAAGCCGGTTAACGCTTTCGCGCTACGGCGGTTTTTACATTTACGCTCAGCCCACACCGCAAAAGCGCGTGTTGCACCAGAAGCCGTCATTAAGCTGATTAAGCCGCCGAGCAGTAACATGAATACCAACATATTGATGTTGTCGTGATTTGCTGCACCATCCGCCCAGAATAATCCACTGATTTTGCCAAACAGATATTGCAAAGTAGCGAGAGGAGAGAAATGGTTGAGCATGACAGAACCGGCCAAAATGCCAGCACCTAATGAGAGCAAGACTTGGCGCGTGGTAATGGCCAGTAACACCGCGAGCAGCGGCGGGATGACCGAATAAATCGAGTCAGAATAAAGGGCTAAATTCATGGATCTCACATCACCTTTTCAGGTGGAGATCTACCAGCAGGATAAAAAACACATTTCAGCGAAATAACACTTCTTATCCTTCAAGGTAGCGCTCCATAGACAACAAACTATGGCAGTCCGGCATTTGTTCAATGCTGGCCCAGCAAACGTTGATGACGCAACGATCGCTTCGGCGCTGTACCCTTTAACCAGTCATCATTGGGGTCAACCTACGACTGGCGACTCATGAACAGCGCGCCTCTACTTAAAGGAACTTGCACCACACTCATAGCGTGAACTATGAGGTGTGGTATGCAATGTATATTACTGTCTTTTCGAGTGACGACAAGATTTAATTTCCCCATTTCTGCATCGAAATTGATCTCATCCGGTATATTCATTCAGTTGGCAGAATTTTGCATTTTTAAATCGCAATCGGCATTTCATCCGATGGAGGTTGCTTGGTGTAAACACGTTTCAGTCCCCATAACGCCAGTACCGACATCAACAGCATGATAATGCCCAGAGGCAGTTGGTCTGATGCTGGGAACATTGCCGCAAATAAGGTTGCTAACCCTGCACCTAAATTCTGCATTCCACCCAAAATCGCGCCGCCAGTCCCTGCGTGATAAGGAAAGGGTGAAAGAGCCCCAGTGGTGGCTGCTGGAAACAAAATGCCTGCACCAAGGAAGTAGATGGTTGCACCACCAATCAGTGATAATGCCGTTGTCATACCCAAGAGACCAGGCAGTAAAATGACCATGGAACCCGTCAGAATCGCGATTAAACCTACACGCATCGCCTTTTTTTCACGCCAGCGGCGAGCAATCACGTTGGAAAGCCAAGCGCCTGCCAAATAGCCAGGAATGGGTAGCACAAACAGCAAGCTTACCGTGGTTGCTGGCAAACCCAGTACACCGCCCAATAACACTCCAGCTGCGGCTTCAAACACGGCCAGCCCAGCAAAGGTCGCCACTAAGCAGATTAAGTAACCTTGGAAGCGTCGATCAGACAACACATAATGATAACTGCGCAGTACAGGCTCTTTTTTACGTGCTGCTGCGGGCAGTGTTTCGATCATGCTGGTCATCATGGTGATCACCACTGCAATCGCAAACAGTGACAAAAATAAGTAGCTTGAGCGCCAGCCAAAGCTTTCCGTCAGATACCCCCCTAAAACAGGGGCAACCAGAGGTGAGAAAATCAGGCACATACTGATTAAGCTATTCACTTTGTGCAGTTCTGCGCCATCAAAACAGTCGCGAGATAAGGTTCGTGCCATCGCACCACCGCAACCAATACCCAAACCTTGCACGAAGCTGCCGATCAAAAACCAAGAATATTCTTGTGCAAACAGGGCGATCAGTGAACCCAAAATATAAATCACTAGACCTGCAACAATAATGGGTTTGCGCCCAATACGATCCGACAGCGTGCCGTAAACAAATTGCGACAAACCATAAGGAATAAGATAGCAGGCCATCACCGCTTGTAACGCGGCGGGGGAAACCAGAAATTCTTGTGCCATGTAACCAATCGAAGGCACGTACATGGTTTGAGTCGCTTGGCCGACCGCAGCCAGAATTGCGATGAAAAAAGTCAGTTTTGCTACAGAAAGCGAGGCAGACATCGTTATCTCCAGATAAAAACAATATCCAATTAAAATCAGCTAATGGAAAAAGATGCGAATGCATCTGTTATGGCGCGAGATGTTATTTCTACAGTCCTTATATATCAATAGATTCTTATTTTTCTGTTCACGATAAATATCTATAGGTTTGATTATTTTTTCTAATGGGTTTGTTGGTGATTTTAAAACTTGAACCCAAGCAGAGAGCAGACTACTATACTATCAAATGAGAATTAATATCACTTGATGTAAGGTATTGACGAAAATGCTCTCACTGATTGTTTCGCTGCTTTTTATTGGGCTTCTTGGTTATAAATTAAGGCTATCCTACTTGTTTTTAGCAGGGCTGTTGTTGCTGACGTTGCTACTGATGGAGCTTGAAAATATCAGCCTGCTTCCCGTATTGGTGGTGCTGTTTTTCATGGCTCCGGTTCTATTGGCGATAAAGCAAGTGCAGTGGAAGAACATACTGTTCGGTTTGGGGATTGTAGTACCGCAACTGATGCAAATTGTGATAGTCAATCAGCGATGACCATGTGTTGAGCTCAGCAGTGAATGGCAATGTTCGCTATTAAGCTCAATAACATGCTTTTCATCAGAACAGACACGGTTTTTACCCATTTTTTCGAATGATAAAGAGAAAGATCGGCACGTTTAACCCACTGTTCTGGGTCATCAGTACGCTGCACCTCGGCTAACCCAACACTGATGGTGACTTTGGCATGGTTCGGGTAGTGAGTGTGCTGTATTCGGCAACCGATATGACTCATAACGAGAGTAGCTTCGGTTACGGTGGTATTTTCAAAAAGCAGCAGAAATTCATCTCCTCCCAATCGAAACAGCAGATCTAACTGACGGCTGTGGGTGTTAATCATTTCAACCACTTGGTTAATCACCTTGTCACCCGTATCGTGTCCATAGAGGTCATTAATGGATTTAAAATGATCAATATCAATCACTGCAATCACGGCGGATTCATTGCCAATCTGGCGCAGACGAATATTCTTTTTTAAAAAACTATCGAGTTGATAGCGATTGAGAGTGCCGGTTAGCGCATCACGAGTGGAAAAATAAAATAGCTCCGCATGCAGTTTACGGATTGCATCAACCACGACATACATAATGGCTGCGCAAGCGCTGATCGAAAGGCTAAAGCGCAACAAAACCTCAGAGGTTTGATGCGGAACCAACGCTAAGATGCTCGCCGGAATGATAATGAAGATCGTCAGCAGGTTGTCTTTCGGTGGTAATAAAAAAGCAATAGAAATGATCACAGGAAAAAGCCAGTAACTGGCGAGAGTGCCAAAAATATGGATGGCCATAACCACAATGACCACCACGAGAGAAAGCGGAAGTCTAAAACCCCAAGGTGTGTTTTTTTGGTAATAGATGCCTGCAATTTCAATCAGCAATGTGCATTGGAAAGCGATAATCAACCCACCAAGCAGAATCTGTCCAATCAGTAAGTTTTTAATCGCGAGCGGAAAGAAAGCCAAACTGGACAGTAAAGCAATAAAAAGTGATACCCGACGCTTGTAGTAGGTATTGAGTAATTCTGAACCAGTGAAAGCAGGAGTGTGAGTCGGTTTCATCATCCATTGTGTCATCTGCCTTTTCCTATAAGGCTATTAAGAGATAAGCAATAAAGCAAAGAAACTGGTGACTAAGTGTGAGACTGAGGATAGGTTAATCCTATCCTCAGGTAGATCAGTAAGAGTTAAAGTGGAAATTGTGCCATTTGCGTTGCAAGAATTTGCTGCGCAATATAGCGATGTGTGGCTGTGGTTGGGTGTGTTACTTCCCAGAACACAAACCGATCAGAACCTTGCACGGCACACTCTGCAGAAAGAGAGTGAGGAAGCAGGTAATCGGCCGCAGAGCTGCGTCGAATATCCAAACAAGGTGAATTGGCGTTCGCAAAACCGTGTTTTTCAGGATTGGCCGTCATACTGTCAAAGAGTGCGTGGGCATCAAACAGTGCGATACGGATCCCTTGCATCTGGTAATAACGGGCTTGTTCACGAATAAACATATTCATGCCGATGATTTTGCTGCGTACAGTCTCTATTTGCTCTTGAGTGGAATATTGAAATTGCGGTGCGCGGGTGGCATCCGGCAAAGTGAGCAACACAATATTTTCAGCTCCGGCATCAATAAGGCGAATTAAGGCCGCACTGTAGTCCGCTTTTACATCCGGTAGTGAACGGTTGTAGTTCATAAAATCGTTGAGGCCAAATTCCAGCGTAAACAAGCTATTGGCGGGCTCATAATTTTTTGCAAGCTTCACATAGTTAAGGTAAGAGCTTACTTGCTCATAAACCCCTGTCAGCGCGATGTATTGATTACGTCCCGCAGCTCCCCCCACAGCCCAGTTATAAATGGGCACATTCAAACCTTGGGCTAGATATTCAGTCCAGACAAACCCATTAGAGAAGTGACCCAAAAACCAAGAATCGGGGTTGGGAAAGCGCCACTGCGAAGCATTAAAAATATTGCCCGTGTCAGAGAGGCTGTCGCCAAAAACAATCACTTTGTTGATCTTATTGGGCTGAGACGCTTGATCGTTGCTCCAGATAGTGTGGTTGTAAGAAAGGCTAGTATCTGCCGCGAAGTAAGTGATATCGGCAGTATCGTGGTTAACTCCGAGTGTCTCTGTACAGCGCTTTTGGATCTCCTCAGGCTGAGTATTGGTATAAAACATATTTTTATGTCGGTAGTTGGACCACCAGTAGCCATAAATCTTGAAATCACTACCATCAGCATTTTCAGCCCATTCCCAAGTGGTGTAAGGGTCATCATGTGTTGTTGCCGGACGGTACCAACAGCGAACATAAGTATAAGTTTGTTTCGCTTGCGCTTTTTGCACTTGAGCACGGCTAACGGGTTGGATTTCCGTTACAGACCAAGGTTCAGTGGCTGCCGTAGCAGAAAGGCTAGCGAGGCCAGCAAGCAGAATAGAGAGTCTTATTTTCATTGCTTTCTTCTTAATTTGTTATTGGTTGAGGATACACACTGCAGATCTGGTCAGATCTCTTTTGTATTGTGAATGAGACATTTGCCTCGTCAATGAGATTGCTTATGCCAATACATATTTTGGAAGTAAGATCAATATTAGGAAAAGCTCGGCAGAACTAATTCGTAAGATTTATGTGAGATTTATAATTACTTCACTTTACATAAATAAAAATAAGAATAATAAAGTTATAGTTATCTAAAATACTAAATTATATCTAAATTAGCTCAAGGCAAATCATGCATTTCCAAATTGTAAATTGCCTTTTAATTATTTAGAAATATATAGATTAAAAATTAATTCTTACCGTGAAAAAATAAAAGTATCAATTAAAATGTGATCTTGTTTGGGTTATTGGTTTTTTGAACTATGAATATTGGAATGATTAAGTAATTCTTAATGTAAATACCTCTTGGCAAAGAATGTTAAACGATATCAACATAACACTTCACGTTGATATTGGTTTAAAGAAATCAAAGTGAAAATCCCCATTACGTAGCGGAAACTTGTAATTTTAACATTCTACCTCGGTAGTTGAGAATTTTAAATATAGTAATACTGTGACCATGCAGTAGAGGTTATTGCATTCTTAAAATAAAGTTGGTGTAAAATGGAAAAAATAATCAGTAACGCATACAATTTCTCAGATTTCATTAGTTCAGGGGTTGATCCTAGAACGGGAAGCTATTCTGCACAGATTAAATTATTATCCTTGATAGGTAATCGTCTCAATGGTCCTTACTTTGATGTGACTATTGGTTATAGCATGAATAATCCTCTTGATATTGGATTTGGTCGAGGTTGGTCATTACCACTGAGTTCGTTTGATAAAGCAAGTTCTACTCTTAGTTTAAGAAATGGTCAGCAATTCAAAATTGAGTGGGACTCAGCAAGAAATGAATATGTAGCACCATACTATAAATTAAAGGATGTGAAGATTTACTATGTTTCCACTCCAGGGACAGAACAAGGAGAAATAAAAGTCGTCCATAGTTCTGGTGAGGTAGAATTTATCGATTGGAATGAAGGAACATTAAGCCGACTGTACAATGCAAAAGGTCATCATCTTCAATTTTCTTACTGGTATAATAATTCACAAAGAATTTTATATAAAATAGAAGATAGCTTTGGTCTAAGCCTTCATATTGATACATGGTCTGATGAGTGGTCGACACAAATTTCATTATATAATAACGAAAGTTTATTGAAATCATCAACAGTCCATAAAGTCGGTGGCGGAAGCTTTAAGCGATTGTCATATATCACCTTACCAAACCGAGAGGATCTTAGTTTTAAATTTGAGTATTCCTGGTTCAATGAAACAGGAATGGATCTATTGACAAAAACAACCTATCCAGCCGGATATTCAGAAGAAGTCACGTATTATGAGCGTGGGTTTCTAATGCCTGATGGTGCACCTAATAAATATGTGCCACAAGTTACGAAAATGACGGTTTATCAAGGAGATGAAATACCGCCTCGAGTTCATGCATATACTTATTCTGATAAGAATTATCTCGGTTTTGCCAGTGATGCCGCTTATATTCCTGGTGAGGATACGCTTTTCCAAGCAGCACAAGATTATAAGTATTCATCGAAAGAAATCATAGATAATGATATTGAAATACAAAAAATTTATACCAAGTATCACTTGATTGAGCAGGAGCGTTATCTATCCAAAGGTGATGTGTATCAAGAGATAAATTATGAATATTATGCTGACAATGCTGTAGGTATTAAGTATCAGGTTCCCCAATATACATTTCTTAAAAGAAAAGAAGTCAACTTTTTTAACTCATCATCAGTAAGTAAAAAAGTTGAAAGTTACAAATTTGATGAATGGGGCAACAATCTAGAGCATACTAATGAGACTGGTATAACAACAGTCAGTGAGTATAAAGCAAATTCACAGGGTAGTTTTAAAAACATCCCCGTAACACAAAGTATTTTGGATAGGGGCGGAAATCTAGTAAATAAAAAGGAATTTACTTATAAAACATTACCTTCTCTGCTTGATGGTCATTCTTTTTCTGTTCTTACAACAGAAAAGATTAATGGATTGGTGACGAATTATCATTTCTATGAAAACCGAAAAGACATTGAGGTTTATGGTAAAAAGAGGGAGGAATCTACAACGGCCCTTGGTGCGGAGCCAATGCGTTATTCATATACGTATGATTTTACTCAGGACCGCATAGTTTACCAAGTAACTACCGCAAGTGGTTCTCTATCTCATTCTAATATTGAACATTATGATTACTTTACAGGTCAGCTTATTTATAAAAATGGTTCTGATAGTGTAGAGCTAAGAGTAAATTATGATGAGCTAAACCAAATCACAGAAGAAAGGCTATTAAAAGATGGCAGCGATTATTCTGAAAAAATATATAAAAGTCATATTAGCAGTGATAACTATGTATTAAGCATTGAAGAATCAGAGGGAGAAACAACAGTACAAACTTGTAGTGCTAATGGTCATGTCCTTTCAATGGCAACCAAAGTGGGTACTAATGAAATTACGGCATACACAAATCAATATGATTCATTTGGACGTAAAATCTCAACGACACAATATGACACACTGGATACAAAAACATTAGAACTAACAACGTACTATGAATACGACTTATATGGTCAAATTTATCGTACTACCTACCCTTCTGGAGTGGTAGAAGTTAACCAATTTGATTATGCATCTCGAACTCATACTAAAGGTATTGTCGGGAAAGGATCCGTAATCTCCCATCAGGATGCATGGGGTAATACGGTTTTGGAACAATATTTTGATCGGGCAGGTCAACTTATTTATAAAATCCCATATCAGTATGACTTAGCAAACCGACTCATTCGCACCGAAACAAGTCGTGGCGCAGTGATTGAATTTAAATACGATGTGTTTGATCGTGTGATAGAAAAAACGACCCGTTTTTCTGGTAAGAGTGGTCCAGAGATATTTACCGATAAAATGAGTTATGACAATAGAACCGAAGATGAAAGTTTAACTCTTCATACAAGAGATGGATTATTGGGTAATAATGAAAATACGCATGCCACCATTATTAGTAACCAATACGATGGTTTTGGTCGACTGATAGAAAGGCAGGTGAATGGATTACGTTACCAGTACAAGGATTATGATGACTCAAACCGTTATCAAAAAGTCATTCTGCCAAATGGTCACGCAACAACGTATAGCTATGATCCTGTGCTCGGATTAGTAACAAAGCAAGAAATTAGTAATGATCCATCTTGTACTCGGAGTTTTAGTTATAACAAGCGTGGATTGGTTGTGAGCGATGCTGCATCAATGAGTAGCACTCAATATGAGTATGATGCACTTGGAAATCTCAGTAAAAAAATAGTGACGAGTCTAGGTGCGACAGCTGAAAACGCCGTATTTTCATACTCAGCAAAGGGACTTCTATTGTCTATGCGCGATTTCACCGGTAGCACTAAGGCACTCACTTATGATGACTTTGGCCGTGTCCAGCAACTTGTTTTTGGGAATAGTAATGCAACAGCTGTTGTGAACCTTAACTATGACCAATTTGATAGGCTTGTTTCGCAGCGTTATGAAGATGAAAGTGATCAAGTCGAAATGTACTTAGATTACGGTGCTAATGATATGGAAAGCACTCGTCGTTGGGTGTGCAATGGTCAAGAAACATTAAGAATGGATCTTTCCTATGATACTTCAATGCGTATTATTAAGAGAAAAACCACGACAAATGGAATCATTCAAACAGAAACATTTGATTATGACCAGCTGGGAAGAATTGTAGAATTTGTCAGTTCGGGGGCCAATCCACCCCAAGATATTATGGGAAGATCGATAATAAAGCAGCAATTTTATTATGATCATTTCGATAATATTACTGATTTAACCACCCATTATGACAATGGAATTGTGAATACTGAAAGTCGCATCTTTGATGCTAAGATGCCAACAAGGTTAATCAACATTTATAATACACATGAGGATTTTACTAACCAAACATTTGAATATGATGAACTTGGTAATCGTATTAATTTAGCACAGAGAGGCTACCAACTTAGCTATAACAATTATGGTCAACTTTCTGAAATTCTAGATGATCAAAATAAGGTAATTCGTAAGTACTATTATGATGCTATTGGAATGCAAAGTGTTTCGGTTGATGCATTAGGAAATATTGCTCAACTTTATTACCACCATGATGAATTAGTTGCGATAACAAGGGCAAATGAATCATTGGCGTTCTCTGGTTCAAATGGTGGAAAAGCATTAACTATTACTACCGATTCAAATATTACCCAAGCTAATTATAACTATTTAGATGGAACAAACAGTAATTTAGGCTCTACTCGTGATCAGGTAACTGTTGCCAGTTCATCATATCTACCATTTGGATGAGGATAACCCATGTTGAATAATTTAACTCGACGTAATTTTTTAAAACAAACGGCTTGTATCAGTGGGGCAACATTATGGTCATTCAAAGCTTTTCCTGTGAATGCTATGGTTTTCGACAAAGTGCTCCCACTATCTATTGACTTAGGGCAATTTGGTTATCATGGTCACCGCCTAGAAACACATATAGGTTTTTATCATACGGGTAATGGCTACCGTATTTATGACCCACTTTCTCAAAGTTTCATGCAATTTGATAATTTAGAGTCGCCTCATGGTAAGGGGGGGATAAATGGGTACAGTTATTGTGTGAATGATCCCATCAACCAATTTGATCCTACTGGAGAATTTAACTTTAGAGGTTTTTTCTTCGGGTTATTTAGTTTTATTGTTGGGGTGGCCGTTGCTGTTTCAGCTGTTGTTACAGGAGGTGCAACCCTTGGTATTGCATTAGGTGTAATTGGCGGTGTGACAAGCGCAGTAAGTGGCGTGCTTGATATGGCAGTAGCGGGTATTGATGATAATTCACACCCCGCAACAAAAGGGCTAAAAATTGCTTCGGCAGCTTTTGGTTTAGCGGGAGCGGTGGTTGGAGGTGCAAACAGTGTAGCTTCAACAATTAAAGCTGGAAGTGGGATGTCTTTTGCGCATAAAGCGTGGGGTTCAAAGTCATTTATTAAAATTACAGGTTTTTCTAATAAAAATATATTAGGTCAAATATCCCAAGCTCCGGCAATAAAATTTGTTGGGTTATCAGCAGATATGCTTGGCGTTGTTGGAGCATCAATGGTGATGGCGGCGACAGTGCAAGATGATAAGAAGCTAAAGTTATGGGGATCAATCATTAAATTCGGTGGTGGGATAACGAAAGGGATCGTAAAAACAGTGGATAACTGGAATCCCAAATTAGTGACATCATTTACCGGAAAATCATTTGGAAAAACAAAACAGAGTTGGATTAGTTCAGATAAGAAATTTGATATGAGAGTGGATTGGGCGAAGCGAGGCCTATCAATAGCCAAAGACCCTTGGTCAATAGCCGATCAAGTGGTTGCTCAAAAACAAGTGAATAGTAGTTCAAATGAGTCAGAAGTTGCTCAATCTTCATCGGTATTTGTATCCAACTCAGCTATTCATGCCCCTTTAGTTATGAATGCGTTACATCAAGGTATTAACCAAAGACAAGAATTCTATTCTCGCTTTGTTGACACTACGATTGGTGATGGGCTTCTTATTGGTGCAGCATAAATATATTTTGTAAGTGTTAGGGTTTATAAAATTTATTATATAAGGAGGTGATGTAAATTTTTGATAGCATGTATCACATTAGTGGAAATTCCACTCCATCATATGAACGGAATGATATGTGTATCGAGTGTGATATTTAATTAATTATTTTATTTTTGCAACACCTATATCAAAGTCATAAAGATTCTTGTAACGGTCATGGCTCTTAAATTTTAATATAACAATTTTACGTTCTTAATTGAACAGGGGTTTTATTTATGAAAAAAACAAGCGTAATGTCGAGTGTTTTCTTATCAATGTTTTTAGCATCAAGTGCATTTGGTGCCCCACCTGCACCTCCAGGTTCTAACATTAAAAACTTACGAATAGTTGCAGGGAATGGAACTTCAACTACGTCAATTTATGCAAACGGTAACATGCAAGCTAAGTTAAATGTTTTGTATGATATAGTAAATGGAGACAGTGTAAAAAACATATCAATAAAAGAGTTATATACAGCCACTACTTTGACAGGTTGGAATATAACTGATGTTAAGAATCCATATTTTTCTAATGATATTAGTTCTAGATCTTCTAGCACACAATTGTCAGGTGGATATTCAACAAAATACCTAACGACAAATCGTCCTGGTAGGGTGTCTGTGTGTGTAGAATTAACAACGGTAAATGGCAGTTTTGAAAGTACGTGTGGAGGAACCACTAATCAGTCATCAGTTACCATTGCTGCAGAGCTAGATCAAACCTTTACCGTTAAAGATTGGGACCAATATTTACATACTAAGATGACTAATAGCTTAGGAGATGAATCTTGGTTGAGAGGTTATACCCCACCTCAAGGCAGGAAGATTGCCTACATCGATTACAAAGGTGCCTATTCAAAAAATGGAAGGACGCCTAATAATGCAAAGGTGATTTTTGCTAGCCCTTCATATAACCCTTCTGTGAGTAAAGAGCAATCAACACTTTATGTATTTAAACCTGATACGGGTCTCAGTCCCAAGACATTTTATTATGCAGTGAATTACAGTGGTGATAGTCAAAAATATACCACGTATACTGTACCACAATCAGTAAATACGACAAATTCATTAATCTTTCTTACCAATTATGTTTTCAATTACGGAAGTTGGATATCATTGAACCCTGTTAATTCATCAACGTTTCATATTCGTTCCATTGATGTTTATGATATTTATGGAAGTAAGACTACATTTTATTTTTCACGAGATGGGTTAGGTATAAATATCATTTAGCATTATTAGTTACTTGTTGTTTTAGCTAGGTGTTTTCTCAGGGTGACTGTACATTACGGTGATGAGTTATTGAATGTTTTAAAATTCATCCAAGTGCATCTGTGAATATAAAGGCTGATATATATTATTGGCCTTTTTTATTTGTAAATAAAAATTATAGCTGCCTCAGAGGATGATGCTTTCTACAAGGCTACATCAGTATCGATTGTTTAATTCAATCTAATTTAGTTCAAGTTAAATTAGATTGATTATTGAAAATACTAGGATTTGGTTAATGACTCTGTTGTGAAAATAACCTGTTTAAATTGTGATCTTCTGCGGTGGAATTCATGGCAATAATTTTACTTTCTTAATTGTTAGATATATTTAAGCAATGTGTGGTGATAGAAAGAGAGCTTCTTGAACCTAATATTGATGGCGATTCTATCTAGATAGCGGTGTATAGAGTGGTAACGTGCTTAGGACCACAACTTCAAGGATGAGTATGATCATAATGCATGAGGTGTCTTCAAATCTGTTGGCTTGACTCAGTGAGATTAATCCCATTTGAGTAGATGGAATTGCACTTTATCTGTGTGAATCAAATAGGCCTGATGAGTTGCATATCAACTCTTGGTTATATTAAGTAATTGAGTTAATTCATCTGTTTGAAAACATTCTTATATAAAATCTAAAATAATTGAATCAGTGAGGTTTATATGCCAAAACTCAATCATTGTGCAGTGGCAATTCTGTCTATACTCGGACTAATCTCTAGTCACATAGCATTTGCTAATATTAACGAACCCGTTGGTGAAGCTGTTGATATTATTAGTCAGGTGACTGATAGCCATGCAATAAAGTATTACAATGCAGCAGAATGGCAATCGGAGGAAAACCGTTTTCCCAGTTTGTCTGAATTACGCGATCAAGTTATTAATCAACAGTTACGGATACTGATGGATTTCAGTCAAATCGCCGATCTGGAACTTCAATCTGCATTGCAAACCCAGTTTAGAAAAACCTATGGGGTGGGCTTCACTAATGTGTTTATCGCGATCACAGAACATAAAGGTGAGCTACTGTTTACACCGTTTGATCAGGCACAGGATGTGGACCTAACTCTACTGGAGGCTCCGCGTACAGCAAGGTTGCTTGCTCGTACAGGGGACTCCCGTAACGTATCTAGCAACAGTGAAACCAATACCCTGCCGCATGTTGCGTTTTACATCAACGTTAACCGTTCAATCAGTGATCAAGAATGTACCTTTGACAACTCTTGGTTGTGGAAAAATGACAAAGGCAGCCGTTCATTTTGTAAAGATGCCAATATCTCACTGATTTACCGAGTTAATTTAGAGCGTTCGTTACAATATGGGATTGTGGGTTCCGCCACGCCGGATGCCAAAATTGTGCGCATCAGCCTAGATGATGACAGCACTGGCGCGGGGATTCATCTTAATGATCAGCTTACCTATCGTTTCTTCAAAGCTGGTTACGCAACGTTGGATGCTTACTTCCGAGAGTGGTCAACGGATGCGATAGCACAAGACTATCGTTTTAGCTTCAATGCATTAAATAACAAAGCGCAGATTTTAAAAACTTTCCCAGTCACTAACGTCAACGCCAACTTTGAGCGTAAAGAGGTGTCAGGTTTTGAGCTAGGCGTTTCTGGTGGAGTGGAAGCTGATAAAAATGGTCCGAAGGCGAAGCTAGAGGCAAAAGCAAGCTATACACAGAGTCGTTGGTTGACCTACAACACGCAAGATTATCGGATTGAACGTAATGCAAAAAATGCGCAAAACGTCAGTTTCACATGGAATCGCCAACAATATGCTACAGCTGAATCCTTGCTTAACCGCTCGACCGATGCATTGTGGGTAAACCAATACCCAGTGGATGTGAACCGAATCAGTCCACTGAGTTACGCCAGTTTTGTGCCCCAAATGGATGTGATCTATAAAGCATCACCGAAAGAGACTGGAAGTACAGATTTTGTGATCGATTCTTCGGTCAATATTCGCCCGATCTATAACGGTGCTTACAAGCATTATTACGTGATTGGCGGACACCAGTCCTATCATGGCTTTGAAGACACGCCGCGCCGCCGAATCACCAAGTCAGCAATCTTTACGGTGGATTGGGATCATCCAGTCTTTACCGGTGGCCGGCCAGTGAATTTGCAGTTAGCAAGCTTCAACAATCGCTGTGTCGAAGCGGGTATAGAAGGAGTATTAAAAGCTAGCGTCTGTGATAAACAAAATGCCGCACAATCATTTATTTATGATCAGGATGGTCGTTATGTAAGCGCTAGTAATACCCAGCTGTGTCTTGATGGAGAAGCTTTAGATGCTTTACAACCTTGTAATAGCAATTTAACTCAACGTTGGGAATGGCATGAGGGTACCGATGAATTGAGTAATGTGCATACCAAGGAAATCTTAGGGCATAACAAGCAAAGTGGTGAGCTTGGTCTTTATACAGCAAATAGTGATACGGTGAGCCTACGCACCATCACTTCTTACACTGATGTCTTCAGTGTGCAGGAGAGCTCATCCATTCTCGGTTTTGCTCAAGGGAAAGTAAGCCATCAACGCGTTGGGCAGAACAACAAGATTTATGTTCGATCTGGGGCGGCGATTGATGCGATAGGAACTGCATCAACTTTGTTGGTCGGTGGAACAGGCGGCTCTTTGCAAACGATAGATTTGCAAAATCTTAAAGCCATTAAAGCACTCTCGGGGGACTTTAACTACGGAGGCCAACAGTTGATGGCATTAACTTTCATTTATCGTGATGGCAGCGAACAAATGCTTGGCTCAAAAAATTCGGCAACAAATACTCACGAAGAGAGTTTTGAGATTCCAAATGGTCGCCAAGTTCAACAACTGAAAATTTGGGCAGATGATTGGTTAGTGAAGGGTGTGCAGTTTGATCTGAACTGATTTTTTGCAAAATCTTACTAAAGAAAGCCTCAACGAAAGTTGGGGCTTTTGTGATTTGTTGTTATAAAAATGTATAATTTTGTCTATTTTCTTCACATTTCTTCTTTGTCTAGGTCGGAAATCAGCTATTTCTCTTCTAGTCTGATTAACGGTAAGAGGTCGGACTTCTTGCCTTTTTTATGACCTGCCTTCATTTTGTGAGCATGGCATAACGCCTGATGTATTCAAGGATTGGAGGCAAAAATGAGAAGGAATATCCCTTGAATAAAAATATATTACTCATTGCTCTCTCTCTGTTTTCTCCCTTTCTGTGGGCAGGAACCAGTGCTACGGCATTAAATCAACAAGGCTATACGCAAACTCGTTATCCCATTGTTTTGGTTCACGGCTTATTTGGCTTCGACTCTTTGGCAGGAGTGGAATACTTTTACGGCATTCCGCAATCTCTGACTCGTGATGGAGCAAAGGTGTACGTGGCGCAGGTTTCGGCGACAAACAGCACTGAGCGTCGAGGTGAGCAGTTACTCGCGCAGGTGGAATCGCTATTGGCAGCCACCGGCGCAAAAAAAGTGAATTTGATTGGCCACAGCCACGGAGGGCCAACGGTTCGTTATGTGGCTTCTGTTCGACCAGATTTAGTGGCCTCGGTGACCAGTATTGGTGGTGTGCATAAAGGCTCGGCAGTGGCCGATCTATTGCGTGGCACCATTCAGCCTGGCTCGATCAGTGAGCAGGCTGCAGTCGCGCTGACCAAAGGTTTTGTTGCCTTGATTGATTTACTGTCTGGCGGAGAGCCTCATCCGCAAGATCCTCTCGCATCGCTTGCCGCCCTTACGACAGAAGGCTCACTGAAATTCAATCAGTACTATCCGGAAGGCGTTCCTACATCCAAGTGTGGAGAAGGTGCGTATCAAGTGAATGGTGTGCGTTACTACTCATGGAGTGGGGGTTCCACTGTGACGAATTTGTTAGATCCGAGCGATGCCGCGATGGGGGTATTAGGGTTGGTATTTAATGAGCCGAATGATGGATTGGTCGCCACTTGTAGCACTCATCTTGGCAAGGTGATTCGTGATGATTATCGAATGAATCATTTAGATGAAATTAATGGGTTGTTGGGTATTCATTCTTTATTGGAAACCGATCCGGTGACGTTGTATCGCCAGCATGCCAATCGTCTCAAACAAGCCGGATTGTAGGAGCTCGCTATGAAGAAGTTCGCATTGAGTTTTGGTGCATTGGTGGTTGTGGGAGGACTCGGTGCGATCTTTGGGTTTTCTGCGCAGCCCGCTATGCCGATATCTGTGACCCCATCGCAAGCGGATATTCAGCCTGATAAATCGAGCTCACGAGACTTGTTAGAGTATTTTCTCTCCGGTTTAGGTGAATCCTCAATGCCAGAGATCACTCAACAAGTGCAGCAGTATGAGCAGGAAAACCAAGGATTTTTGATTGATGGTGATCTGTTTGAGCGCTATGTGCGTTATAAAGCCGCACTTGCTGAATTGACCTTCCCCGAGATTGATGGCGCGCTCACTGCACAAGATTGGTTGCAATTGCACCAAGCTTTGCTTGAGCTCCAAGCTCAGTATTTTTCAGCGGAGCAACAGGCGCTCTTTGCTGAAGAGAATCGCTTACGCGAGTTAGCTATTCAAAAACAGTTGATTCTTGAGCAGTATGGCGAGGAAGAAGGGCAGAAGCATTGGCAAGATTTACTCGCAGAACAGCCGGATTTTATTCAACGCAGTGAAGCGGCAACGCAACTGTTACCTCAATTAACTCACATTGCACAAGGTGATGAGCAACAGCGCTATTTGGCGCGCGTCGCTCTTGTTGGGGAGCAAGGAGCGCAACGTTTAGCGGAGTTGGATGATTCCCGTAGTCAGTTTGAACAGCAATTCAGCCAGTATTATCAGCAGCGTTCAGCTATTTTAGCTCGTGTTGATCTTTCTTCATCAGAGCAGCAAAGCCAGATTCAGCAGTTACGAGAAGCCTCTTTTGCGCCAGAGCAGTGGCGGCGTATTGAGGCTTTAGAACGTTTAAGCGATAGCGGGCAGTAAAAAAGGGCACCCGAGGGTGCCCAAAAACGTGAAGGAAAAGAGAAAATTACAGTTTAACTTTGATGGTTTTAGTATCTACCGCACCGCGGTTATCCATCACTTTCAATACCACTTCATGCTTACCATAACTTGGGAAAATAGCGGTGAAGATGCGTCCACGTTTGACTTGGCCGTTTGGCAGTGTCCACTCGGTATCCACAATGCGCCCATCACGATCGGTACTGGTTGACCACATAGTGACCCAACGACCCAAGTGAATATAGCTAGCACTGGCTTTTGGGGCCATATTCGGTTTTTCTACCTTGATGGTTTGGTGATGAGTGTCCGTTGCTCCTTTATCATCGGTCACCGTGAGAGTGACTTGATAAGTGCCTGCTTTCGCATACGACCAAGTGGGGGCCGCTTCGGTACTGGTTTCGTGATTACCAAAGTCCCACAAGTAGCTAACGATGTTGCCATCGCTATCACTGCTGGTGTTTTGCGAAGTGACGGTTAGCCCTTCTACTTTCAGTTCAAAACGAGCAACGGGTGCGATGTTCTCTGTGGTAGCTTTAGACAAACGCACAACACCGTATTCATTCTCTTTACTTTGTGAGAGTAAATCGATCTTCAAGCCAAATGGCATCACTTTGCGGCCAGAATCTGGCGCTTGTGGTGAGCTGTAATCTTGATCATCTGAGAAGGAAGCGTTACTCGTTAAGTTAACATCTTCCAGTGTATTACCATCGGTAGTGACCAGTTTCAGTGGCGTTTGATCAAACAGTGAGAAAGCAGCATCACGTACTTGGAAGCGAGTTTGCGCGGCTTCACCCGTTTTCGACCACACCAAGGCATTTTGGTCGGCATCGACAACGCCTAGCCAGCCTTCACCGGGATGTTTGCCAACCCAGTTATCTGCGTAGGATTCATCCACATACCACACCAATAAGCCCGGTTCGAACGACATTAATTGCCCAAAGCGTTTCAAATTCGCTAAACCTTGGTCAACGTCATTGTGGCTACGCCATTGCAGCAAGTAGTAATGGTTAGCTTCATGGAAGCCGCCGTTTTTGGTAAAACCATTGAACGCAAAGCTGGATTCACCTTCAGCGTTATCAATCAGACTTTCGCTACCATCCACATCAAGACGTAGGTCATCCACATACAGACCTTCCATGGCGAGGCCGCCATCGGTCACGTAATCAAATGCTAGTTCAACGGTTTGTCCTGCCCATGCGGAAAGATCAAACTGCGCATCCACCCATCCAGCAGAGTCACCGGAAATGGCAGGCACTAAACCGGTATTGTATGGATCGTCCATGGTGGTGATGTTGCCTGCAATTTGTTGGCCGTTAATCAGCACGCGGGCATAGTCGTAATCTTGCTCAATCTGGAACCATGCCTTAAAGCGCAGTGTCGCGTTGCTACCGGCAGGGATCGTTAGCTGACGGCTCATGCGGTTTTTCAAATCATCGCCACGATTGGAATAGAAAGAAAACTCGCCTTCCGCGGGTTTTATCCCCTCAACACGTTTGAGCGGCAGAGTGACTTTCACCATGTTGGGGCGGGTGTTGTCCGTGGTTTGGAACAGTGTCATTACCCGAGGTTTGGTTTCTAGCTCATAGATCGACAGTTGTTCATCATTAATCCAGCGACCGCCGATCGCGTTTTGTAAAAACTGCTTTGACCAAGAACTGAATGCGGTGGGTTGTGTTCCGCCAATTTTTCCTGCCCAACTACCGGAAGACATGATTGACCAGTAGGATACCGGTTCACCAGCGCCTGTGTATTGGGTGTCGTACTCATCGGGTAGGCCTAAGTCATGGCCATATTCGTGGGCACAAACCCCAGCTGCTGCATCAATCGGTTGGATGGTGTAATCAAACGCAGCGTATTGTCCGCCAAAGCGTCCAGGAACATTACTTTGAGTGCCTTGAAGTACATGGTATCGGCCGAGGTTAAAACGGTGTGACCAAATCGCATCCGCCCCTAACACGCCTCCGCCGGCCTCTTCACCGACCGATGCATGGAAAATCATCAAGTGATCGATAACCCCATCAGGTTCACGGAAGTTACCGTTACCGTTGTAGTCGTAACGATCTTCGATGTCGTAATCGGCAAGGTTGATATTAGGGTCGCGTGCTAACTGGTCGAGAGCTTCACGCACTAACTCTTGTGCGTGTTGATCGTTGTTTGTCGTGGGTGAATTGCCCCCATAGTAGGCGGCATTTTTTAACGCACGATACCAACCAGCAGCTTGGCCTGAAACGCTATAACTGTCACCCGATTCACTTTCATAGTACTGGCGCATCGAAATGAAGTTTTCACCGTTGGGGCCGGTGTAACCTTTATCGGAAAACAGTAAGTCTTGATAGTGAGAAGGCTCATAGCGCTCGTAGAGCATTTCGGTATGCTCTTTGGTGAGGCGGTTGTCATCCCATGGTAAGTCAGGGAAATCAATCAACAAAGCCAACACTTTATCGGTGCGTTTTGGGCTTACATCCAAGGCGAACACGCGTGCTGTGTGCGGGCCTTTTTGCTTATCAATCACTTTGAGAATTTTGGCGCGTTTCTCAAGTGCTTTCTTGCCAAATTGCGCATCGCCTTTAAAGCCTGAGCGAATTTTGTTATCCAAATATTGCTCTAACGCAATCCGTTTATCACTGTCAGAAGCATCCGCTGGAATTTGCCCAGTGCGAACTAACATTTCAATTAATTTGTCCTCATTCACCACGCCTAAGTCAACGGGTGTTTGAGCATATAAACCACTACTAAAACAGGTCGCTACAGCGGCAGCTAATAGCGTTTTTCTGATTGTTTTCATTTTATTTCCTTAATATTTCCTTATTTAAGGTGTGACATAGCTAACCGAATTAATTCAGTTAACCAATTAGGGTGAGATTACTCCGTATCTGGATTAATACAGTGTTGTTTTAATGCGCTATTTTTATTTGTATTTTCGTCATTAATTGAGGAAGGAGTATCATTCGAAGGTGTATTAATGTTCTTCTTGCTGAACTTCTGTTGTAGATAAAGCGAAAGGGCTTTCTGCTGTTGTTCGTAAGAAAGTCCATCACAGATAACACCTTGCTCAATAAGGGATTCAATCAGCTTTTCATCATTAGGGGGAACATCGGCAAACAGCATGCTCGATTGGCATGCAGCCCAGAGCCAGAATAAACGATGCATAATACATATCCATATGTAAAACATTTGTAACAATTTATGATTGTCGTAAATTCATAGCAAGTGTGAATTATTGTAGCTTTTAAATAAAATCACATTTACAACAGTTTTGGTAAACAAATGGAAATGAAGTTTAATTATAAATAAGACAATTAAATATGCGTCTATTTCACATTAATAATGATATCTATATCGATATAAAATGCTATAACTGCTATGCGGATTATGTAAATGCTGAATATTATCGGATAATAGCTATCATTAATCTTTATTGAAAGAGAAGTAATATGCTGAATATTTTCAAGTTACAGAGTTAGAGGTAATGATCAGGAATTTGATCTTGCTTCAATAATGAGTAGGCGCACTTATACCACGCAATCGCAGTGGGCTCCGCACTGAATAACACCGATGCGATTGGGAAAAGTGCATCGATCGTGCGCTGTTCTGTTCCATACAGTGAGCCGTTGAACTCGGTAGAGAAATCAGCCATAAGCCTTATCGCGTCAGCATTTAAATTGAAGTTGGGTAATATTTTTCTTCCCGTATTGCGCACTGTAATTAAACATGCTTTATTGAAATCAGTAGTATTTTTTACAGGACGTGGTTATGTGTCGCTGGCTGGCTTATCAGGGAAGCCCCATCTATTTAGAGCAGTTAGTTTATCAACCAGAACATTCATTAGTTCATCAAAGTTTGGAAGCGCGCAAAGCAGTCACCCGTGTCAATGCGGATGGCTTTGGGTTAGGTTGGTATACAGAACGCAGCACGCCGGGGCGTTTTCACGAAGTGTTGCCTGCGTGGGGTGATGAGAATCTACGCTCACTGGCACATCATATTCGTTCGCATCGTTTTATGGCGCATGTTCGTTCTTCTACGGGCACGCAAGTCTCTCGCTCGAATTGTCACCCCTTTATCTATAATCATTGGATGTTTTTACATAACGGCCAAATCGGTGATTATTGTGCGGTGAAATATGAATTGGAACGGTCACTGCCGGAACATCTCTACATCCGCCGTACGGGGACAACAGACAGCGAATTGATCTTTTTATTGATGCTCAAACATGGTTTGGAGCGTAGCCCAATTGAAGCGATTCGCTTAACCGTTGGGGAGATCGAGGATTTACTGAGCTCAAAAGGTGTGGTGTTGCCGTTTAAAGCTTCGATCTGTATTTCAGATGGAGAGCAGTTTTGGCTAGTGCGTTATAGCAGCGATGGTCAGCCACCAACGGTTTACCAAAAACCGTGGCAGGATGGCATTATTCTGGCGTCTGAACCATTGGATGCCTGTCCAAATTGGCAATTGGTTGAACCACAAACCATTACCCATGTTTTCGGCTCTGATTGCCAGCAATACACCATTTAAAATCTTTCCCACACATTTAATTGTACAAACTCTGGTCATTCATCTGAATTGGCTAGGGTTTTGTTGTTTCTCTCATTTCTCAACGGTTGCATTGTCACGATGGTTTTGATTATAGTACCGCCAATTAATGAGAATAAGTATCAAAACTATTCGCTTTGTATTTTTAACCATGATCGGAAGAAACATATGAAACCTCTTTTTCATTGGGCTACTTTAGGATTGCTGGCCTCGTTTGCAGTACAAGCCGAAACGGTCACGATTGAACACCGTTTAGGGAAAACAACGTTAGAACAGAAGCCACAACGTGTGGTGGTGATTGGCGTTGGTGCTTTGGATGCGATGGACAGCTTTGGTATTGAACCCGTTGCGATATCCAATTTTGATGGTATGCCAGAGTATTTAGCGAAATACAAAAGTGACAAATATCCGAAAGCAGGTTCACTGTTTGAACCGGATTTTGAAACCATTTATACCCAAAAGCCGGATCTGATCATCATTGGTCCTCGTGCGTCCAAGAGCTACGACGAGCTATCGAAAATTGCACCCACCATCGTCTTTGCTGCAGAGGCTGACCAAGGCTATTGGCAAAGTACCCAACAGCAGTGGCGCAACTTAGGCAAAGTGTTTGCGATTGAATCTGCGGTAGAAGCCAAAATTGAGCAAGTTGATGCGCAATTTAAATCGATCATGCAATACAACCAACAGAACAAGAGTGATGCCATGTTGGTGATGAGCTCAGGTGGCAACCTGACGACTTTTGGTGCGAATTCGCGTTTCTCTTCTGTGTACAAAGATTTTGGTTTTAGCGAAACCGTGCCTGTGAGTAAAGAGAGCAGTCATGGTGATCTGATCTCATTTGAGTACATCCGTGAACACAACCCGAAAACCTTGCTGGTAGTTGACCGTGATAAAGTCGTCAGCAAAGCAGAATCGAATATCCGTCAAACGTTTGAAAACGATCTGGTCAAAGCGACCACAGCGTACAAAAACGGCCATATTGCTTATCTTGATGTTACTGCTTGGTACATCGCAATTTCTGGGGTGAAAGCCACAGAGCAGATGGTTGCCGATATGAAAACATCGGTCGGTATGCAGTAGTAGATGCGGAGGAGGGGAAACCCTCCTCTGGCTGACAAGCTGAGGTTAGCTTTGAAAAAGTTATTGCTTGTTTTAGTTGTTATTAGTTTTTGTTCCCTGTTTGTTGGCGTGGGGCATTTACCGCTCGCCAGTTTGATTCAAGGTGATGCTGCTGCTTGGCAGTTGCTACTGACCAGTCGAATACCAAGATTATTGGCCATTCTCCTGTCAGGCGCGGGTTTAAGTATTGCCGGTCTTATCATGCAGCAAATCAGCCAAAACCGATTTGCCGCTCCTTCCACTTCCGGCACCGTTGAATGTGCCATGCTCGGTTATGTGCTGAGCCTCGTGCTATTTGGTCATGGCGATAATTTATGGCTGATTTTTGGTGTCGCTATGTTAGGCACCTTAGTGTTTGTGTTTTTTATTCAACGCATTCAGTTTAAAAACGTCATCTTTGTGCCTCTGATTGGCATCATTTTTGGCAACGTCATCGACTCATTAGCGCTTTTCATCGCTTATAAATACGATGCGATCCAAAACCTTTCCGGTTGGGCTGTGGCCAACTTTGCCAACTTGCTTAAAGGCGATTTTGAATTGCTCTATTTGGCGATTCCGGTGGCGATTTTTAGTTACCTGTATGCCGCGCGTATTTCCGCTGTCGGAATGGGGAAAGATTTTGCAACCAACCTTGGCCTGAAATATCAACAAGTAATGATCATCGGTGTGGCATTGGTGTCGGTGATGTCGGCGACCGTAGTGATGATTGTCGGTCAGTTGCCTTTCTTGGGGTTAATCGTGCCGAATTTGGTCAGCCAGTATTACGGCGATAACCTGCGTAAAAATATTCCGCTCACTGCCATCTTTGGTGCGTTGTTTGTCTTGCTTTGTGATTTGGTGGGGCGAGTGATCATTTTCCCTTATGAAGTGTCGATTTCCATGATCATCAGTATTTTGGGTGGTTCGGTGTTTATTGCTCTGATTTTGCGAGGGCAGCGTAATGCAGGATAGAACCAAGTTGCTGCTGCTGATCGCCGTTTCGTGTGTATTTGCCGCACTGTTTATAGGCGTTGGGTTGAATGCCGATAACTACCAGTATTTTTTGTCACGCCGTGTGCCGAAAGTGCTGGCGATGGTGTTTGCGGGCATTGCGATCGCGCAATCTTCATTGGCGTTTCAAACCATCACGCATAACCGAATTCTCACGCCGAGCATCATGGGATTTGACTCCTTGTACATGTTTACCCAAGTGCTGGTGGTGGTGCTGTTTGGCGGCATGAGCAGTATTGCGATGAATGTGTATTGGAATTTCTCACTTTCTGTTGCCGCAATGTTGAGTTTTTCTACCTTGTTGTATGCCTTTTATTTCCGAAGTGGGCATCGCAACTTGATCGTGCTTTTATTGCTGGGTGTCATCTTGGGGCAGCTCTTTTCTAACATCGCCTCTTTCTTTGTGATGTTGATGGATCCGAACGATTTTGCTTCGGTACAGGCCAACATGTTCGCCAGCTTTAATAACGTCAACACCAAGTTGGTGTATGTGGTTTCCCCACTGCTGTTATTGGCTTGTGTGTTTTTGTATCGCCTGCACCGCGTGCTCGATGTGTTTTGGCTGGATCAGGACAATGCGTTAAGCCTTGGCGTTGATGTACACAAGGTAACGCGCAATGTGATGTTGTTGAGCGCACTGCTGATTTCGATCTCCACTGCCTTAGTGGGGCCGATCCTGTTCTTCGGTTTGCTGGTGACGAACCTGACTCGTGAATGGTTCCATTCTTATCGCCATTCCACTTTGCTGATCGCGGTTTCTGCTATGTCGGTGTGTGCTCTGCTTGCAGGGCAGTGGGTGATCGAAAAAGTGTTCCATTTCGGCACTACCTTGAGTGTGGTGATCAATTTTATCGGCGGGATCTATTTCCTCTCGCTGTTACTTCGCAATAAAGTGGTTTAGCTATGATTCAACTGGAAAAACTCACCAAACATTTTGGCACTAAGCGCGTGGTGAATGATGCCAGTGCCGAGTTTGACAAAGGGCAGGTGACGGCGATTATTGGCCCGAATGGGGCAGGCAAAAGTACCCTGCTTTCCATGGCGAGCCGTTTGGTCAACCGTGATGCAGGAAAAGTGTGGATTGAACAGCGTGAATTGGTGGATTGGAATACCAAAGCACTGGCTCAAAAGTTGGCAGTCTTACGTCAATCGAATGTGCTCAATATGCGTTTTACGGTACGTGAACTGACGGCTTTTGGCCGTTTCCCATACAGCCAAGGGAAATTGACTGCGCAAGATGAACACATCATCAACCAAGCGATTGAGTACCTCGACCTAGAAACCATTCAACATCAGTATTTGGATGAATTGAGTGGCGGCCAGCGCCAACTGGCGTTTATTGCTATGGTGATGGCGCAAGATACGGATTATGTGTTCCTCGATGAGCCGTTAAACAATCTGGATATTAAGCACTCGCTGCAAATCATGTCCACGCTGCGCCGTTTAGCTCACGAGTTGAATAAAGCCGTGGTGGTGGTGATCCACGATATTAACTTCGCTTCTTGCTACGCTGACAAAATCGTTGCGCTGAAAAAAGGGGAAGTGGTGGCAACCGGTTCTGTACCGGAAGTGATCCAATCCGAAGTGCTGAGTGAAATCTACGAAACTCCGTTTAATGTGATTGAGATGCAAGGCCAGCGCTTGTGTCTCTATACTTTGCCGGAGTAATTGCTGTTACCCGGCCTGTTTTAATTCCACAAAAGCCTGCGGAGAGATACCAAAGGCTTTTTTAAATGCGGCAGTAAAGTTAGAAGGGTGAAGATAACCCGCTTCATAAGCCGCTTCGGTAATCGTCACTAAGCCACGTTCTAACTGCTGGCGAGCAAATTGCAGGCGTCGATGACGAATGTAGTGAGCCAGCGTCATGTTAAGCCTAGATTTGAACTTGCGCTGCAAGTTGGAGACACTCATCGCATGCAGCTCGGCGAGCTGGTTTAAACAAATTTCTTCACGCAAATGCTGGTCGATATAGCGCAGCAACTCGTTAATCACGCTTTCCGTTTGCGCATCGTGGATGTGAGCGGGTGCAGTTTCGTGCTCGGAGCACTGCAGTATGGCTTCATGAATCAAATTCCAAGTCAGTGCCTCGCGCTCGATGTGCTGGCTCAGTGTCGGCGAAGCTGGCGTTTTCAGCACCTCTTCTACCTTCTGCCAACCGAGATCGGAAAGCGACAAACGAGCGAACGCTTTATCTTGCTGAATAAAGTTCAGCAACGGGCAATCTTGAGTCGCGAATTTCTGTAGTTTATCGGGACTCAGGATGATGTTGAGTTTTCGCACTTGCATGCCTTGGTGTAGGCGGCGATGGAAAATACAAGGTTGTCGCAAGTTCACCATCAAGGCTTGAGGCCCATCGTTGGCGCACAAATCAAACTTGAGATCGTCATAGGCAAATTGCAGCGTTCCTTCCAACAGTAGGGTGATCACCAACGCCGGTGAGCTGGTGGTCATCACATCGCAATCCGTCAGCTCAAGGCTACAGCCGCCATGCAGAATAAAACCACTTGGGCTGGCGTACTCAATAAATCGACCTTGAGCCATCACAGGCTTATTCAGGTGTTGAGCAACAATTTGCTCATCATTTTCTTTGACGACATGACACGCCAAAGTGACGGTCTGCCGCTTGGGCATCGCTGGATTCTGTCTTTGCGCATTTCCCATAACTGATGTGCGATTTTGCATAACGGATTCAACTTCTCTATCGGTTAGGCTCAATTTAACATATGTGCGAATCGTTATCATTTGTATTTTTAGGAATGGAGTTAGTATGGATATTTGCAAGAAGTCTGCGTTATGGCTTGCGATGACCGCAGCGATGTCAGCCAACGCGGTTGCCCAACAGGAAGCGACACCTGACACCACGCCAGAGCAAGAAAATGTCGTGGTGTGGGGAACAAAAGTTTCGAGTAGTTCGGAATCACTGACCACGGATGATTTGTCACTTAAGCAAGCGGATCATATGTCCGATTTGCTGCGTGATATTCCGGGGGTAGATGTCGGCGGAACGCACTCGGTCAACCAGCGCATCAATATTCGTGGCTTTGGCGAAACCGATCTGGACATTCGTCTGGATGGGGCTTCACAGCACGCCAACATGTTCCACCACATCGGTAACTTAACTTTGAACCCAGACATTTTGAAATCGGCGGATGTTCAGGTGGGCAACAACTCGGTCACTCAAAATGGGTTAGGCGGTGCGGTGTACTTTGAAACCAAAAACGCTAAGGACCTGCTGGTGGGCGGCGAGCAGTTTGGTGCTCGCATTTTTGGCGGCTATGCCTCTAACGATAGCCAACAAGGTTCGCTGACTGTTTACGGCCAATTGAGCGAAACCGTGGATGCCATGGTGTACGGTCAAGGCATTTCGCGTGACAATTTTGAGGATGGCTCAGGCAAAGAGACCTTTGGTGTTGCTGGTGATACTTACAACGTACTGGCAAAAGTGGGTTTTGAACCTACAGATGGTCACCGTTTCCAACTCTCTTATGATGTGTATCGTGACAAAGGGGATTATTCACCACGCCCAGACATGGCGGGCACTGCAAACGAAGGTTTGACCAAAAATCGTCTGATTCCAACCCGTTACGATCGCGATACCATTACTGGCTCATATGAACTGAAGCAAGATCAGCATCGCGGTAAAGTCACCCTATACAGCAGTCAAACCGAAATTGATCGTGATGAAACCGTGATGGTTGGCGTTTGGCCGGGCAACCGTGTTTCTCACAATACGGCGACCAACCGTAACATGGGCGTGAATGCGTTATTCCAGTCAGATTATGAACTGGTCGAGTTTCGCAACCAAGTGACGTATGGTTTGGATTACATCGATCAAACCAGCAAAGCCACTTATGGCAGCACGCCATTTATGGAAGAATCGGCCATTTCCACCGCATTGTTTGCCGAGAACAAGCTGTATGTCACCGAGGCTTGGTCAGTCACTGCTGGCCTACGTTTTGATGATTTCCAACGTAAAGCCATGACGGGAAGTAAAGATTTCGATGAGCTGACTTGGTCACTGGGCACGGAATGGGATGTGAACAGCGATTGGACACTGTTTGCCAACGCCCGCTCGCTGTTTAAAGGCCCTGAGCTACTGGAAACCTTCGTTCGCTATCAAGATGTTGCTCGTTTAGCTGACAATATCAAAGCGGAAACAGGCCTGAATACTCAAGGTGGTGTGCGCTTTGATAAGAAGCTTGGTGAGCATTTTGTTGGCGCTAACTTCACCCTGTTCAACACCAAAATCGATGATCATATCCGCACCAATAACAGCTACCTGATCAGCAATGTGGGGGATATGGAAATCAAAGGCTTCGAGCTGAGCACGACATACGCGTATCAAGCCGCGAGTGCCAAGTTCTCTTACGCTCGCTCAGATGCAGATGACGTTACTAACGGTGGGCCAATGCTCAACTCTGTGGGTTCAAGTGCCGACATGGGTGATAGCCTTGCACTGACGCTTGGTTACCAAGCCGATTCGATCGATACCCTTTTGGGCTGGACGTCGATTGTGGTATTGGATGAAGACAACGTAGTTGCAGGTTCAGACAAGAAAGAAGGCTATGACGTACACAACCTCTATGCGCAGTGGACGCCATACTCAGTCCCCAATCTTGTCCTGACTTTCGGCGTGGATAACGTGTTTGATGAGCTCTATGTTTCTCATGCCTCACGTATTGGCTTAGCGAGAAGCTTTGTGGCCGATGATTACGAGCCGGGCCGTAGCTACAAGTTGTCTGCCGCTTATCAATTCTAATTTCTCACCCATACTATCAAGCCCGCATTGTGCGGGCTTTTGCACTGGAAAAATTCTATGCCATACCAATCAAAAGCCATCTTACAATCCGAACATGTTGCCAAATACTTGGTGACTCTATGCCGCCATTTTGCTCGCAAAGTTCCAGCAACATGGGATGAGGCTCATGGGCGAGTTGAATTCCCCGCGGGTATCACCACCTTAACCGTTTGTGAGCAAAGCCAAACGCTAACCTTTGTATGTCAGGGAGAAAGTGAACAAAAAGTGGCTGCCCAGCAAGCGGTGATCAACGCACACATCGATATGTTTTCACGCCGTGAATCGATCACGCTCGATTGGCAAGCGATACCGCTTGCATAGTCACTAAGTATCATGTTGCCTTTCGGCATTCATCCCTTACTGCATCAGCGTTCGTGGTCATTGACGAACGCTGTTTTCTTTCATTAAAAATTGAAATATTTCTCGGCTAAAAAGAAATCGGTTCTTGCTTAAGATCAACAAAAAAACGTTTCTATTGCACAAAAAACTAAAACAAAGTTGAAAGATTAAAAAAATATTGAATAATGCTAGTTCTATAATGACGAAGCAAAAATGCTTCCCTTTAACGTCTGAAACAGGATACAGCCCCCCATGTCGAACTCGTATGTGTTGGTCATAAACTCTGGTAGCTCATCATTGAAATTTGCAGTGATTGATTCCCAAACGGGGGACGCTCTGATCTCAGGCCTCGGCGAGTGCTTCGGCCTGCCTGAAGCTGTGATCAGTTGGAAATACCAAGGTGAAAAAACGGAGGAAGCGATTACCGCTGCCGATAATCATCACCAACATGCGATCAACCGCATTGTGGGCTTAATGGAAAGCTTGGGCTTTGCTCAAGACTTAGTAGCGGTAGGACACCGTATTGTGCATGGCGGTGAGAAATTCACCTCGACCGTTCGTATTGATGAAGAAGTACTGGCAGAAATCGAAAGCTTGTCCGATCTTGCTCCGCTCCACAACCCAGCCGGTGCAATAGGTATCCAAGCTGCTATGGCCGCTTTCCCAAGCTTGCCACAGTTTGCTGTGTTTGATACCGCCTTCCACCAAACCATGCCGAAAAAGGCATTCACTGGTGCTATCTCTCATGAACTGTACAAACAATACGGTATCCGCCGCTACGGTTTCCACGGCACTAGCCACTATTATGTAAGCCGTGAAGCGGCCAAGATACTGAATAAGCCAATTGAGCAAGCCAGCTTCATCTCGGTTCATTTGGGCAACGGTGCTTCAGTTTGTGCGATCAGCAATGGTCAATCAGTGGATACCTCAATGGGCTTCACCCCATTGGCGGGTCTGATGATGGGCACACGTTCAGGCGATCTAGACCCAGGCATCATCGAATTTTTGATGAAAAAAGGTTGGAGCCAAGAAAAAGTATTTGAAACGCTGAACAAGAAATCAGGTTTCTTGGGCGTATCTGGCCTCACTTCTGATGCTCGCGGTATTCTGGAAGCGATGGAAAATGGTCACGAAGGCGCGAAACTGGCGTTTGAAGTGTTTACCTACCGTGTTGCGAAATACATCGGTTCTTATCTGATCCCGCTAGAGCATCTGGATGCGATCATCTTCACCGGTGGCATTGGTGAAAACTCACTTCCAATTCGCCGCGAAATTCTAAGCAACCTGAAACTGCTTGGTTTCGTGGAAGATGAAAAAGGCAACGAAGCCGCGCGTTTTGGTAACGCAGGCATCATCGCTAAATCCGAACTGCTTAACGCAGTGGCTATGGTGATTCCAACGAACGAAGAATTTGTGATTGCTCAGCAATCGGTTGAGTTGCTGTAATTCATAACAAAAAAACGATAGTTAAAAGCGAGCCTCGTGCTCGCTTTTTTAGATCTTTATGTGGGATAAATCATCGCAAACTCGCGAGAGTGAAGTAGTTGTAGTGGCAGGTATTTTAAATTATGTGCATCAAGGCCTCGTGTAAAACTACGAATCATCACTATTTCAATAGACCCCGTGTATAACAGTTGTGATTGTTTTAACCACGGCCTAGCATGCGTGCCATGGTTGAATCTTTATCAATAACTTGGTGTTTGATCACTGCCACTATATGCAATACGACAATCGCGATAATGATGGGCGGTGCAGTTTTGTGGATTGTTGAACCAAGCTCTTGTAACCAAACTACTTTTTCACCAGCCGCAACGAGCGTATAACCAAACACATCGAGCGCACGTCCACCGGCAATATTCATGGTAATGCCTGAAAGTGGCATTGCTAGTGTGGCAAGCAGTAGTAAACCATGTACGGCTTTAGCCATTTTTTCCTGCCATGCCGGCATCACAGAGGCGGGTGGAATAGCCCCCTCGCGGATACGCCAAAAGACGCGTGTTAAAGCAGCGAGAAGTACGATGACTCCAAATGATTTATGTAGGGCAATTAACTCCATTTTTTCTGGCCCTCGTGGCAAATCGGCCATATATGCGCCGACAATAAATACGCCGATGAATGCCAAACCAATTATCCAATGCAGCGCGATTGACGTTTTTGAGTAAGTTTTTGTGTTATCCATAATCTAATTCCATAGGTTTCATAAGGTCATGGCTATTATGGGCGATTTGACGGTTTTGTGAACGGTGTGTGAGTAAATTTACGTAAATGTATGAAAAGGTAACGAGAAAAAATTGAGGGAAAATACACACGAAATCATTTGTGAATGTGAAGAGAGAGTAGCAGGGGGAGCTGCTACTCTGAGGCTTGAAGTTAAAATTTACTTAGCGCGAAAGTGTCAATGAGCATGCTTAGATCACAGCTCTACACTTTTCACCATACCCGCTTCAGCATGCCCCGGGATGTTACAAGCAAACTCCACTTTGTTGTCACCTTGGAAATGCCATAACAGCTCTTTGGCTTTGCCTGGTTTCACGGTGACAGTGCTGCCGCTGTCGTGTTCATGGTTACCCATTTGACGCATCATTTCACGGTGTTTCAGTTGCTCCGCAGCTGAACCAATCGAAAATTCGTGATCGATTTTGCCTGTGTTCATCACCACAAACTGAACTACATCGTTAGGCTCAATGGTGACGTCTTTCTTGAACGTGATCTTCATGTCATCACTTAAAATGACGTGCACCACTTTGTTTGCTTTCGCGCCCGGTGCTGGCATCCCCACATCAGACATACCTTCCATCCCCATCATTTGGGAATGATCCATGTTCATCATGCTGTGGTCCATTTTGCCACTCATTTCGGATTTGCCCATATTGCCATGATCCATCTTGGAGTGATCCATGGTGTTAGCAAAAGTGGTGGTTGCGGTGAAAGTTAGCGCCATCGCAATCAGTGTTTTCTTCATCATTGTTATGTTCCTTTTTTGGGTTTCGCTTTGTTTGATTTTTAGGTTATTGAGCGGGGCGGTTTGCCCCGCGATCCTAGTGTTTTGGAAGCTCTTTGCTTTTCCAGAGTTTGAAAATGGCGGGCAACACAAGCAGAGTCAGCAAGAGTGCGGATGCCATGCCGCCAATCATTGGGGCTGCGATGCGTTGCATCACCTCCGATCCTGTACCTTCGCCATACATAATGGGGATAAGGCCAATGATCACCGTCAGAACCGTCATCATGACTGGGCGTACGCGTAAACCGGCCCCTTCACGAATAGCCTCAGTGAGATCTTTCATGCTCAGTGGCTGATGATTCTCTTCGGCATCCAACTTTTTGTAGTGCCATGCTTGGTTGAGGTAAACCAACATGATCACCCCAATTTCAACGGCAACCCCAGCAAGGGCAATGAAGCCAACGCCAACTGCAATCGATAAGTTATAGTTTAGGTAATGCATTAACCACAGGCCACCCACCATAGCGAGGGGAAGCGTCGCCATGATGATCAGCACTTCGCCCACGCGGCGGAAGCTGAAATACAGCAGCAGCATGATGATGGCGATCGTGATTGGCACCACGACACTTAAACGCTCTTTGGCGCGTTCCATGTATTCATATTGGCCAGACCAAGTCAGCGCATAACCGGCAGGCAGAGCCAGCTGATTGGCTACAGCTTGCTGCGCTTCTTGTACGTAAGTACCCAGATCTCGACCATCAATATCCACAAACACCCAGCCATTCGGGCGTGCGTTTTCGGTTTTGATCATCGGTGGGCCATCTTCGTAGCGAATGTCAGCGACATCAGCCAGCGCAATACGCGCACCGTTTGGAGTGACGAGTGGTAAGTTTTGCAGTTTCACCACCGAGTCACGGTAATCTTGCGGGTAGCGAACGTTAATTGGGTAACGCTCCAGTCCTTCAATGGTTTCACCCACATTCATTCCGCCAACAGCGGTGGAGATTACTTGCTGCACATCTTTAATGCTCAAGCCATAACGTGCGGCGGCGCGGCGTTTGATATCGATGGTCACGTAGCGTCCACCCGCCACTCGCTCAGCATAAACCGAAGCTGTGCCTTGAACACTTTTCAGGATCGGCTCAAGTTGCGCGCCAATTTTCTCAATTTCCTTCAGCTCTGGGCCTGAGATTTTGATCCCGATTGGCGTTTTAATACCGGTTGCGAGCATGTCGATGCGTGTTTTAATCGGCATGACCCAAGCATTCGTTAAGCCGGGGAACTGCACCAGATTATCAAACTCCTTACGCAGCGATTCGGTGGTGACACCTTCACGCCATTGGTCACGTGGCTTCAACTGAATCACAGTTTCAATCATGGTGAGCGGCGCAGGGTCGGTGGCGGAATCCGCACGGCCAATTTTTCCCCATACCGTTTGTACTTCCGGTACGGTTTTGATCAGCTTATTGGTTTGTTGCAGCAACTCACGCGCTTTACCAACCGAAATGCCCGGGTATGTGGTGGGCATGTACATCAAATCGCCTTCGTCCAATGGTGGAATAAACTCACTGCCGAGTTGGCTGGTGGGGTAGTAAGCTGAGGCCATCAAACCCAAGGCCAACACAATCATGGATTTCGGGTATTTCAGGCTGAGGTTTAAAAGCGGGCGATACAGAGCAATTAAACCACGGTTGACTGGGTTTTTATGCTCAGAAAGCACTTTCCCACGGATGAAATACCCCATCAGTACTGGCACTAAAGTAATGGCTAGACCTGCTGCCGCCGCCATCGCGTAGGTTTTGGTGAAGGCGAGGGGAGAGAACATTTTCCCTTCTTGACCTTCCAAAGCAAACACAGGCACAAAGCTTAAGGTGATGATCAGCAACGAGAAAAACAGTGGCGCGCCGACTTCTTCTGCCGCTTTGCCAATCACTTGCCAGCGGTTTTTGTCCGTGAGTGGCGTTCGCTCAATATGCTTGTGAACGTTTTCGATCATCACGATCGCACCATCCACCATCGCACCGATCGCAATCGCGATCCCCCCCAGTGACATGATGTTGGCGTTGATACCTTGCCAATGCATAACGATAAAAGCAGAAAGAATACCAACAGGCAGACTCAGCGCGATCACCAAGGAAGAACGAATGTGGAACAGGAACAGCGCGCAGACAATCGCTACGACGATGAACTCTTCCGCTAGTTTCTTCCAAAGGTTCTCAACCGCAGCATTGATTAACGTTGAACGGTCATAGGTGGAGACGATTTCTACCCCTTCCGGTAAGCTGCGTTGCAGTTCTGCCAACTTGGCTTTGACGTTGTCGATCACCTGACTGGCGTTTTCACCAAAACGCATCACGATGACGCCGCCTACCGCTTCGCCTTCGCCGTTAAACTCGGAAATGCCACGGCGCATTTGTGGGCCGATGTTGATATCGGCAATATCGCCTAGCAGTAGTGGCGTGCCTTTATCGGTCACTTTAAGTGGCACTGATTGAATATCTTCAATGCTGGTTAAGTAACCCGTGGTGCGCACCATGTGCTCCGCTTCCGCGACCTCAATGACCGATGCACCAGTTTCTTGGTTGCCGTTTTGAATCGCCATGTTGACTTGTTGCAAAGTCAGGTTGTACGCGCGCAGTTTTGCCGGATCGATCTGCACTTGATACTGCTTGACCATGCCGCCAACGGTCGCGATTTCCGATACTCCTTCCACCGTTTGCAGTTCGTATTTTAAGAACCAATCTTGCAGACTTCTGAGTTGGGCTAAATCATGCTTGCCGGTTTTATCTTGCAACACATAGCTGTAAATCCAGCCCACCCCGGTGGCATCTGGGCCCAATGTCGGTTTAGCATTGGCAGGCAGTTTCGGGGCGACTTGGCTTAAATACTCCAACACGCGCGAACGTGCCCAGTACATGTCGGTTTTATCATTGAAAATGATGTAAACGTACGAATCGCCAAAGAACGAGTAGCCGCGAACGGTTTCTGCCCCCGGCACCGCTAACATGGCGGTTGTCAGCGGGTAGGTGACTTGATCTTCCACCACTTGTGGTGCTTGCCCGGGATAACTGGTTTTGATGATGACTTGTACATCCGACAGGTCCGGCAATGCATCCACCGGCGTCATTTTCACACTATAAAGACCACCCAAGGTGAGAAAAAGGGTAGCGATGAGCACGAGAAATCGGTTGTTGAGAGACCAACGAATAATGGCTGAGATCATTGTTGACCTCCGATGGCTTCCAGTTGTTTCAGTGAGTATTCCGAGCCATTTTTAGCCACTAAAAATCGGACTTTTTGGCCCTCTTCAAAGCCGGAAAGGTTGATGCTATCGCCCACGGAAAAGTTGATTTGACCTGCATCCCAGCTCCATTCGGCAACCGGAAGGTGTGATAGCGTCACCATGCCGAATTCGGCCATTAAGGTTTGTATATCTCCTTTGAGCCAGACTTCGGCCGCGATTTGCGAGTCGCTGGCTTTAACATCAATGATCTCATATTGGCCGGAGTCGTTTTTCTGCATCTCAAACTCGATCGGTTGACCTTTTTTCAGTCCGCTCAGATCAACGCTTTTAGCGACATTGAAGTTCATGGTCATCGCAGGCCAATTCCATTGAGAAACCGGTTGATGGTTGATGGTTAACATGCCGTGATTGGCCGTCACATCGGTAATTTCACCTTTGGCCCATGCGGTTTCTGCAGGGGCTTCAACACCATTGATGCGCGAAAGATCGGCCGTTTGGCTTGATTCTGAATCGAGCATGAAATGCGCGGAGGTGACGATGCGATCGGTTTGTGTTAAGCCTTGTAGCACTTCGACTTTGTCATCCGCCTCGCGGCCAATTTCAATACGCGCTGAGCGGTATTTGCCTTCGCCTTCTGCCAGTACCACACGAGTCATCCCACCTGAGCGGATCACGGCCGATTTCGGCACCGTAAGCACTTTAGAATCACTCACTGGCTGCAAGGTGATATTGGCAAACATATTGGGCTTGAGTTCGCCATTCGGGTTAGCAAATTTCAGGCGCATTCTGAGTGTGCGCGTTTTAGGATCAAGGATGGGATAAACGTAATCCACTTTGCCTTGCCACTCTTGGCCGGGTAGGGCATCCAACGTCATGCTGGCTTGGCTACCTTTGTTTAGCCAGTGAGCCTGACGCTCAAATACTTCGGCATCCACCCACACTTCGTTGAGAGGGCCTGCGCTGATCACGGCTTGCGCTGGAGATAAATATCCCCCTTCACGAATATTCAGGCTGGCAATCACGCCGTTGGCTAACGCTTTCACTTCAATGGTTTGGGAAGCTTTGCCACGGCGAATCACTTGATTGATCTGTTCACGGTCTACGCCAAGTGAGCTGAGTCTTTCCGTTGCCCCTTTGACCAGACCCTCACGACCGGTTCGCACCGCGTTCAACAACTCCTCTTGTGCTTTTACCAACTCGGGAGAGTAGAGGGTAAACAGCACATCGCCTTTTTTCACTTGCTCGCCTACGGCGTTGATGTAGAGCTTTTCTACCCAACCGGACACACGCACGTTGGTTTGCCAAAGTTGGCTTTCGTCAAACGCGATATAACCGACGGTTTCAATACGAGGTGACAATTTGCTGAGTTCGACCTGCACCGTTTTCACGCCCAGATTATTTTCGACCGCCGGATCGATTTTCACTGTGCCCGGCTTATCATTACTGCTCGCCAAATCCTCGGCATAAACTGGGATCAAATCCATCCCCATCGGTGATTTGCCCGGTTTATCGCGTTTGTAATTCGGGTCCATCGGTGCAACCCAATAAAGTGGTTCATTCGCCCCTTTGTTGTCAGCAGTGGAAGCCATCGCGCTCATATCGTGGCTATTGAAGTATTGGTTAGCCGCAAAGCCCAGCGCGCCGCCAATCAGTAAAGCAATGGTTGTGGTTTTCAATGTTTTCATTAGGTTATTCCTTGGCAGATGAGCGACGACTGGATTCAGCATTCAGTTCAGGTTGGGTGACGGAGTAATCAAACCCGCCAAGCAACATGGCTAAATTGCTGCTGACTTGGTTGTAGTCAGTGATGAGACGTTGCCATTCCAATTCGACAGCCAGTTCATCACGAGTGGCGGTAATCACATCGTTGAACTGCGAAGTATTATTTTGATAGCCACGTTCCACTGCTTTGGTACGCGCTTTGGCTTGATCAAGCAAAGTGGTTTGGTAACGTTCGAGGCGTTGCTCAAGATTGGTTCGGTCAACCAATAGGGCATTGACCTTGGCATTCATCTGCGCAAGGAGCAGATCTTTTTGCGATTTGGCAGCACCCACTTGGTATTGCGCGGCGGCATGGGTGCGATCTTGGCGATTCCCCGTAAATAACGGGATGTCCATCGTTAAATAGGCGCTCACCAGATCGGAAGCGGGTTCTCCCTTCATGTTGTTGGCTTGGCGATAGGCGTACATCACTTCCACCCCAAATTGTGGCGTGTACGATTGCTCAGCCAATTCCACTTGAGTTTGGTTCACCGCAATATTGGCATCGGCCATACGCACCATAGGGTGCTGCGCCAAGAGTGGGAAATATTGGCCTGATGACGTGGTTTCGAGCAAATCATCCAGCTTTTGCCAATCCAACTGATTACTGGTTTTCAACTGAACTTGATTAGTGAGCCATTCACTGCCCAACCATTCGGACATCTGTGAGAGAAGCCGACGCTGCATTTGCTGGTTCGCTTGCAGTTTTTCTTCTAACTGGCTGACTTGCAGCTGGGCATTCAGCAGATCTTGCGCTTCATTTTTACCGATGGAGTAGTTGGTGCTGATGAAGCTTTCTAGCTCGCGCATTAAGCGCTGATTTTCACGCAGCACACGTTCTGCTTGCTGCTGATAACCCAACTCCAACCAGAGTTGAGTGATTCCGTTGGCGACTTCGCGTTCCCGATTTTCGACTTGCAAAGCCATGCCATCGGCCTGTTGTGAGGCTTTTTTGCCTTGCAAATCTAAGGTGTCGCCGCGCTCAAATTGTTGCATTAAACCAACGGAAATATTGGTCATCGCATCTTCATCAAACTTGAAGCTATCGACGGGTAAACCACCAAAACCAACTTTGAGTTTGGGGTCCATGAGCGTAGTCGCGGCAACGCCGGTTTCTCGCATGGCTTGGGATTGGGCATAAAACTGCTTACGGCTTGCATCGTTGGCGAGCGCTTGTTCAATAAGCAGAGTCAAAGGGTCGCTTTGGGACAGCAACTGACCTGAAGAAGTCGCAGAAGACTGCGCCATCACAGGCGTTACGACCAGAGCGGAAACGCTGATACACAGCGCCAATAGGCTCGGTTTCATTTTTTCTAATCCAATCTGCACGTCAAAAAAGACGTGAAAACACACATCACGGCTCACAGGAGCACAGTGACACGACGAATTTGTGATTGAATTAAGCTATTGGAGGTCGATAGAGGGATTGCTGCATTTGCACCACGGATTTGGCGGATTCATAGGGAATCAAAGCCAGTTGGTATTGTGCAGGTAGGCTATAGGCGGTTTGCGGTAAAAACGCGAACACACTCACGCATGCGGCGGTACAGCAGTTATGGATCGAGGGAGCATCACTCATGCAATGGTTTGGACTTTCCTCCATTGAGGAGTGGCTCATCGGCATGGAGTGAGACATTTGGCTGCTATCCATCATCACGCAACCGGAAGGAGCTTCAGTTTCGGATTGGTGAACGGAGGCACTGATCATTTGCCAAGTCATTAAAGGCGCGCTTGAAGCAATACTGGAGCTCAGCATGGCAAACATGCTGATGATGGAGATCCAGAAGATGCGAAGAGGAGATAAGCGCATTTTGTGCCTTGAATGAAAAACTTAGCCCTAATTTAAAGCTTTACCCTAGGGGAAGGTCAAGTGTTGTTTTGGGTACATTGAGATAGTAATTTGCGAGAAATCACGCATAATCTTGCTACTCATTCTGAAAGAAGAAATAACCTATGACCAATTTTCAATATTACTTTCATCAACTACCTTGCTTTGACTGTAAGAAAACCACGGTAAGCACGGATCTGGGCTGGTTAACGGCTGCAATGAAAGAGGATGTGTTAGCTCAAGTTGCCGAGATTCTTGCACAAGACAACGTGGAGCCAGATCTTTCTGTGAATGTGACTTGTACTAAAGAAGAAGCGCGTGATTACTTATTACTGAACTTCTACGGTTACTCAGAAGAAGAACTGGCAAATCAAGTAGAAGCGGAAGATGAGCAAGAAGTCGCGGATGAAATTGCAGAACTTGTGGCAGAAGGGAATGGCGCGATTGTGTTTGAACACGAAATCGCTCTGCAAAGTTGTACCGGTTGCGATGTGAATGAAGGGTAATTCTTCATCATAGCTGCAGGAAAGATTTACCGTTTAAGGCGTTAGTTGAGTTTAATCGGCTAGCGCCTTATTTTTTCATAAAACATAAGGGGGTCTGGCCTGTCTGTTTTTTAAAAAAGGCGATAAAAGCACTGTCTGATGAAAAACTAAGCCAATCGGATACCTGATTAACGGGCATTTCTTTCGAGAGCAGTTCAATCGCTTTCAGTAAGCGCCATTGCTGTTTCCATTCTTGGTAGGACATTCCCGTTTCAGCCTTAAATAATCGGGTAACGGTTTTACTACTTGCTCCTACTGAGTTGGCTAGAGAAATCAGGTCGGGTACTAAGAATGTGGCTTGCATCAACTGTTTTCGGAATGCTTTAAAGCGGCGGTTTGTCGGCAGTGGGAGTTGGTATGTATGGCGTTGAGCGGCATAAAATTCCTCCCAAAAAAGAGTCGTGGTATTGTGCATTTCCTCTTCGGGTTTATCCCATGGCCATAGTGCCATCTTATCGATCAGCGCTTTGAGTAGAGCGTTCACTTCAATCATTGTGATGTGTTCTGGGCACTTAAATAGGTTGCAATCAAAGTAGAGAGAGCGATAGGCAACTACATTCGTCATCATAGCTTGATGCTGAGTTGAAGCTGGGATCCAAACCGCTTTTGTGGGCGGCAGAATACAGATCGAGTCATCGAACGCAAAGCGAATACAGCCTTGTGAGGCAAAAAGCAATTGACCTTTTTGATGTTGATGTCGACCGGAATCGTGCTGGCCTACGTCAGCGGCAATACCAATTACGCAAGCGGTTAAGCGATCCGGATCGAATGAAGTCTGTTGATCAATAATGGCCATTTTGTCTGATTTTTGATGTTTTTGGTTTTTATGTTGTTAATGGGTGGAAGGTAGTCCTCTTTATACTGCGTGCCAAGTTAATTTATAAATGAGGACTGAAAATGAAGGAAAAACCGTCTTTATGGCTAATGGTCATTATGCTGATGTTTCCACAAATCGTGGAGACAATCTATAGCCCTGCGCTAGGCTCTATCGCACAATCTTTTTCAGTGAGCGATGCTCAGGCTGCTCAAACTCTGTCTGTTTACTTTCTTGCCTTTGCCGTTGGTGTTGTGGTGTGGGGAATTTTGGCAGACAGTTTGGGCCGGCGACCAACGATGTTGATTGGTTTGTTGATTTATGGCTGTGCTTCTTTAATAGCGATGCAAACAGAAGATTTTTTTACCCTTATGTTTGCGCGAATATTAAGTGCATTCGGGATTGCTGTTGGCTCCGTCGTTACACAGACAATGCTTCGAGATGCGTTTAGCGCTGAAGAATTAGGTAAAGTATTTAGCTTAATGGGAATGGGGATCGCCATAAGCCCAGTGCTCGGAATGGTATTGGGTGGCCAACTCACCTCCGTAGGTGGTTACTACTTTGTTTTTCTCACGCTATTTATCATGGCTTTGATATTACTATGTTGTAACTTGTTCCAACTCCCTGAAACACAAAAAGAAAAACAGCAGATCCCATTGCGTGGTTTAGCTATTCGTATGCTTAAAGATCGTCAGATACTAAGCTCTGCACTTTTAGTTGCGTTATATAATGTGGCGTTATTTTCCTATTACCAACTTGGCGCATTCATGTTCAAGGGGATGGGGCTAGGGGCGGAACACTTTGGTTATAGTGGTGTGGTACTGGGATTGGGAACCTTATTGGGAAGCTATATCAACAAAACGCTACTCGCTAAAAAAGTATCACAACACATATTATTGTTGCTTTCCGCTTTATTACTGACATTGGGCGCCGTGGAAGTTTTTTTCACGATGGATTCTATTTGGTTTGTTGCGGGCATGATATTTGTCGTGATCTCGTTCGGTATTGCAATACCGAATGTACTCAGTGTTGCGCTAGTCAATTATAAAGCGCAAGTAGGCAGTGCAGGTGCACTGTTTGGGCTAAGTTACTACCTCTTGATTGGAGTGGGGTTAGCATTAACCGCTGTGGTGCAACACTTGGGGCTAGTTTTAGTGGTATGCGGTGCCATGTCGTTATTAACAACGGTTTTGCGGAAATAATCTTATCTTTTCCATTAGACTTCTTAGAAGACGAACAATAAAAACCCCTCAGCGTGGCTGAGGGGTTTTGTGTTTTAGAGAGGAAAATTAGAGTTTATCCCACGCCATTTCCCAATGGCTGCCTGTACCCGGTTGGTACTGAGTGGCATTGGTTGTCCATTGTTGGCAGTAGCCAGAGTATGGCCACGGCTTACATTGGTAGATTGCGCCATCCGAACCTAGCACTTTGGTGCCTGCAACATACTCTTTCAAACCGTTAGGGAAGACAAAGTCATACTCACCCGGTGTTGGCGGGGTTTGTGGCTCAACTAGCATAAAATCAAGCGTTTGCTGATCTTGCAGATTGCCATCGCGATCTTTGATACGCGAAACCAGCATGTGGTGCCCCGCTTTAGCTTCACTCAGTTCTAAGGTTACTGATTTCAGCTCGCCATCCGTCATCGCTTGAGTCCAGCTCGCTAGCGGTTTTTGGTGGTGGTTATAAACCGTCAGTTCTGCGGTCATTTCACCTTGTGCTTCTAATGTCAGGTCAAGTTGAACAGGCTGTTCGCCAATTTCATACTCTTTCGCTAGGCCTGAAACCGTCAGTGAATACTCAGGCTGTGGCGCTTCAATTTGGTAACCAATTTCAACACGCTTCAAACCGCTGCCTTCTTTCAGGTAAATCGGGTTGGTGCCGTAAACTGGAACAAATTGATCGCCATTAAGTTGGCCAGCGCGTTGCTGTTTTTGCGTCTGGTTAATCTTATTCGCCAGAGCGTAAGACCATTGATTGGCTTGGGTTAGCGTCTCAGAGTCAATTTTCAGCTCAGTGCGATAAGCAGGGTTTTCACCTGTCGCATCAAACACACGCGTGTACACGGTATCGCCAATGCTGAGATCCATGCTTGGAATGATTTGGCCGGCTTGATTCCAATCGGGTAACACAGGGCCGTGACCATCAAATTTTACATCAATCACGTTATAGAAAGAGGCTGCAGTATCGCCCACATCCCATACCGCGAGGATGACTTGGTAACCTTCACGTTCTGGCACAATACATTCGTGGCTAACACGTTTCGGTGGTTGCACCATATTGCCTTCCACCACGCAGAATGGATTCAGATCAAAAGAATCGCGTGACAAAGCTTGGTTTGGGTTCCAGTTTGGCTTGGTGATGTAGTACTTCCAGTCTTTAGTGACGTGGTTAGCGGTAAATGTCCACTCAAAAGTTTGTGGGCCAGCTTGGATTGGGCGTTTTACCCAACGGTCGGCGGTTTGTTCATCTAGTGCTGCGGCCAATGCCGATTCAGCACTGGCAATTTTGCCATCACGAGGGCCAGCGACTGGGAAGCCATCAGGGCCTTCCACACTTTGTGGTTCGTACTGAATACCACCGCAGTTGGTATTTTTTTCTCCAGTTCCATTGGCGGCAAATTTACATAAAGTGGCTCGTCCTTCGGCAATGCCGTTTTCCACTGAAGAGACATAGCCGTGTCCATAGGCTAATCCGCTGATACCGGAAAGGATCAGCGCGATAGCGGTCATTTTAGGTTGTTTTTTCATCACAGACTCTTTTTTGTTAGCTGACAAAGTTTGACTGACAGATCGTCAGACGTAGTTCAGAGCTAATCTGAACTTCGGCACATTCAGCAACGCATAAGACAAAACGGCGTAAGCCGAATTGGCAACCCCGCTATCATAGGTTTAAGAGGGCTTTATGAGCTTTCTTGACCGACAGACCGGAAGCTTTGCGTCCCATTTTTTCAAATGGTTTGCCGAAGTGTGATCGGAAGCAAATTTACTTAAGGTCAGAGGAGAAAGCGAAGTCATTACTAGGTTTGTGGAATGAAGCTCTCACGCTTAATTTTTAGAGTAAAATAACTAATATCTAAATGAAATGGCTCACATTTATTTCATTTGAAATCCATATGTCACGCTTATGTTTGTTGTTGTATATTGTCAATGGCTCGCTGATCCAAATTGGGTGCTAGACGTATATTCAGGCTAGTAGCTTGAAGCACATCCTACAAAGTTCGCCCTTAACTTTACAAGAAGCACCATACACCATCCGGTTGTTCGATGGATATTGGGGGATCAACTCAATCATGCTCACTGTGAAACGGCTATTGAAACTTATCGTGTTGCTCAAGGGGGATCTACTTAGCTCAAATAGAAGGTTTTGTGCGGTAAATTTTGTGCCTCTGACTGAGTACAATCCGGATCAAGTCGTTAGGGATTTATATTGATGCGATTGAATGGGTGGAGCTTCAGTATGCTCGTGGTATGGCGTTATTTGCGGATGGTGGTTTAATTGCCATTAAACCTTATGCTGCGAGCGGCTCTTACATCAATAAAATGAGTGATTACTGCAACTTCGTGTTTCTATCAGGTTGAACAGAAATCAGGTGAGATTGTCTGCCCACTGAATTCACTCTATTGGCGCTTTATGCTCAAACATCGTGACCGACTCGCTAACAATCCTCGAACTGGGCTGCTATATAAAACATGGGATAAGATGAAAGTAGCGATCAACAGGCGATTCTAGCAACCGCCGAAGCATACATTAACCAGCTTGAAACTTTGTAACACAGGCCGAGCCAGCCAATAAATCACAACTCGGCGCAATATTTGCTTGGTATTTTCAGTCAGACGTCGGATTTAAAGCCCGTGCTTAGGCGGCTTATTCCATGACAAGGTGAGCGTAAAGCTAACGCTTCGACAAAATCGCATAAAGAAATGGTGTGTTTGCTCTAATGAGTGGAAGGCTAATAAAATAATGTTTTATTGATAATGCCTTGTTTTTATAGGTGTTTATGACTTACAGATTACGCATGTACGCCCGAAAGTCATTGCAGCTTACTGTGAAGTACTTCAAAATTAGGGCGTTTACATTTCTTCTTGGTTAAGAATGAGGTTTTGATGAGAGTCGCAGATCTACTAAAGCATCGAGCTGAAAACTTGGTTAAGCACACTGAATTTAAACAGTGGGTGTCTCCGTCTGTGCGCGAGTATTGGGATGACATTTTGCACAAGACCAATCGTCGCCCGCTGTTTGCATGGGTGAAAGATCTGCACCTGCCTGCCAATGAAGAAACGCCAATTCCGGAACCAATTGTACTCAAACCGGAAGCTCAGGCTTTGTATGATCAGCTGCAAACCCAAGTGGGTGAAGTGATCCACACTGGAGACTGGTTGTTGGTCGATCAAGAACGTATCAATCAATTTGGTATGGTGACTGAAGATATGCAGTGGATCCATACCAATCCAGAGCGTGCGGAATCAGAGTCGCCGTTCAAAACAACGATCGCCCATGGCTTCTTAACTTTGGCCCTGTTGCCTCGTTTAACGGACAGTGTTGATCAAGAGAAATCGCTGTTTCCTACCGCAAAAATGGTAGTGAATATCGGCCTTAACTCTGTCCGCTTCCCTTATCCAGTGAAATCGGGCAACCGAGTACGTGCTGTGAGCACGTTATCGAAAGTGACACCAATCAAGAAAGGCCTTGAGATCGAGCGTGAAATTAAGGTTGAGATCGAAGGCGTTCGCCGCCCTGGTTGTGTTGTGGTTTCGGTGATTCAACTGCATTTCTAATGTGCTTATATTTGAAAGCGAAGAATAAAAACGAAGATTGAACAAACAAGGAGAGCAAAGACTCTCCTTGTTTGTTTATGGCAGAGCCCAATTAATCGATATCATTGGGCATAATATACCCATATTCAACGATCAGCTTCTTGGCGCGATCTGATTTCACAAACTGAATAAATCGTTGGGTGTCAGTATCCGCTTTGTCTGAGTAGTGCAGAATCAAAAACGGGCGAGAAAGCTGGTAACTGTGTTTTGCTATGTTGTCGGCTGTTGGATCGGTTTTCTCAAATTGCAGTGGTTTGACCGATTTATCGACTGAACCAATCGAAATAAAGCCAATCGCTTGGGTGTTGTGGTTAACCAGAGTTTTCATCATGCTGTTACTGTTAACCACCAACACGGAAGGGCTGATATCAGAAACTTGACGATCTTTGATCACTTTAGTCAGCCCCAGTAGGCTTTCGAAGCTATAGCGAGTGCCGGAAGAAGCTTCACGAGTCACGACAGCAATTTTTTGGTCATTACCGCCTACTTGTTTCCAGTTCGTTACCTGTCCTCTGTAGATTCCGTAGAGTTGTTCACGCGTTAAGTTGCCGACCGGATTGGCTTGGTTAACCACAGCAGCAATTCCATCATAGGCGAGGATAAAACTGTTTAAATTATCTTCTTCTTCACTTTCGGTAAGATAGCGCGAACTCATTGCGATATCGGCTACACCTTTCTTGAGTAGGGTAATTCCTGCTGTTGTACCCACTCCTTGTACTGCCACGAAAGATTCGGGGTGGGTCTTGTTATACTCTTCAGCCAGTACATCCATGATTCTGGCAACAGAAGTTGAGCCTGAAACGGTAATTTCACTTGCTTGCGCAGAAGAAGTCATCGCAGAGATGGAGAAGAAAAGTGCGCAAACGGCGGCAAGTGCCTTCCTATACATAAAGTCGCTCCCATAATGTAAAAAAATCCTGAGCAGTATGCCTGAAACGTATGACAAAAATGTGAATGAGTTCCTCGGTTTAGTTTTTGATTTGTGAAGTCTGCAAGGAATGTGGCTATTGCTTATACTCAAATGACACTAAGATCATGGAATCGATTTCTACAGATAGCCATACTGAGTAAACCTAATTACCCGTGAGGTTAAAAATGATTGTCAACCTTCTACAGCGACAGCTTGAACGCCGTGCCGAGTTACTCTGCATGAGCCGCAATCAGAGCGTGCCTGCTGAGTTAGGCAAATCTAGCTTTGAACCAATTGAAAATGGCGTTCTGTTTTCTTTGTGTCATTACAAGCTTGATTCGTCCCATTGTGATTATGAAAGTCTGGTGGCAAAGATCATTTGGGAAGAGGCATCAAAACAGTGGGCGCTCTATGTTTATGATGAAAAGCTGGCGAATAGCGAACCTTGGATCCCTTATCCTTTTTTAGCACGCAGTGAGGATTTAACCGCCATGATGCGTGAAGTAGAAAAAGACCCGAAAGCCTATTTCTGGGGTTAGCTTCAAGAGACGAAACCACAATAAGGTATTCTTGAATGCCTGATTAGAAAGCTCAAAATTGCAGACATGAGATTGAGGGAGAAGCCGCTGAGGTTCTCCCTTTCTATTTATATCAATTCACCGTTTTATATCAATCCACCGTTGACGGATATGACTTGCCGCGTTACATAGCCTGCAATGTCGGACATTAAATAGCTTACAAGCCCTGCAACTTCTTCCGGTTGCCCCATTCGAAGCAGCGGAATTTTCGGCAGCGCGTGCTCTTTAACCTGCTCATCGACTATGCCGGTATCTATCAAGCCGGGAGCCACACAGTTAACGGTGATTTTGCGTTTGGCTAATTCAAGTGCCAATGATTTGGTTGCCCCTATCACTCCCGCTTTAGCCGCGGCATAGTTGGTTTGCCCTCGATTTCCCATCAGTCCTGAAACGGAGGCGAGCGTAACAATTCGCCCACCTTGGCGTTTTTGCACCATTGGCATTACACAAGGGTGTAGTACGTTGTAGAAGCTATCTAGATTGGTGTGGATGACGCCATCCCAGTCTTGTTCACTCATCGCTGGAAAAGCGGTATCACGGGTGATACCAGCGTTGTTCACTACGCCATAATAAGCACCGTGATTGGCGATGTCCGTCTCAATTTGCTGGCGACACTGTATTCGGTTGCTAATGTCAAACTGAAGTAAACGACCTGTTCCGCCATTGTGTTCTATGTTTGCTAATGTTTGTTCTGCCCCCGCTTTATCACCCATGTAATGAACAATAATAGAAAAACCATCTTTGGCTAACTGAATGGCTATCGCTCGGCCAATGCCTTTACTTGCTCCTGTCACTAACACTTGCCTCGTCATACTTGGCTCCTGATTTTCATCGAGGTTAACTTTTCTTCGTTGGGTAGATAAACATTGAATTGGCATTGCGCAAGGGTGTGACCAGCATGCTCGATATGGCCGCTAAATACGGCCATACCGCCTTCTTCTAGGATTTTTTCCGCGAACACGTCTAAGGTTTGCCCTTGCGGGAAAACGTGGCATTGCGTGTGGTAGCGGCGGCAGCCAAGTAGAAAACCAATTGGGGGGAGCGCACCATTTTTTCGTGCATGATAGCCTGACCATGCAGCAATAGATTGCGCCATAAACTCAATACCAATATAAGCGGGAATACTCTGGCTATCAGCTGAAAAAAACAGATTATGTTCACCAACATCCACTTGGCAGTGAATACGAGTTGGGAACACCTCCATGATGCGGTCGATCAAAATCATCGGTGCATCATGGGGGAGTAGGCTAGCAATATCCGCCAATTCACTCATGGGCATACCCGAATATCAGACTGATGTTGTTGCCACCAAAAGCAAAGGAGTTGCTCAAAATGGCTTTGTTGCCTAATTTACAAGGTGCTTCGACTAAGCTCACTTGAATATCTGGTGCTTTGTTGCGGCAGCCTTGCTGAGGCAGGTTTAAATCGTATTTTAAGATGTGCCAAGCAATGGCAGCTTCAACGGCGCTTGCTGCTCCGAGTGTGTGGCCAGTTAGGTGCTTGGTTGAGCTTACTGGCACTTGGTCGCCAAACACGCGATAGATGGCTTTACTTTCCATACTGTCATTGAGTGGCGTCGCGGTACCATGTGCATTGATGTAACCAATGTCTTGCTCTGTCAGATGTGCATCCTTGAGTGCATTACGCAT